>JAGUWJ010000048.1 GCA_020062425.1 Actinomycetota bacterium | reverse complement strand
TGGCCTGGAAGTTCTCAGGGGTCATGAACTCCATCTCCTCCCTCTCCGCGGTCGCCATGTACTCCTTGAAACCCCGCGTGTAGGAAAGGGCTTCTGAACCCTTCGCGGTCCGCCTGGGCATGTAGCGCCCCACGATAAACACGGTCACTCCGCTCACGGCCAGCGCCGGTATAAACGCATAGAGGTAACCCGGGTCGAACCAGCGGGAGGCGAACACGATGGGCGCGATGAGGAGGAGCAGCGCCAGGGCTGCCAGGGAATACCTGCTCTTGACCTTGGCGGGATCCCCGTCGAAGTACCCTTTGTCGAGAACGCTGTTCTTGACGCCTTCGTTTATCGCACTCACGTGCACATAGAACTTGTTCTTGAGGTCGTCCTGGGTCACGCTGGAGCCGCTCTCGAAGAGACCGGAGAGCACTTTCTTTTCGAAGCCCTTGAGGTCGTCCTCGGCCGCGCCGGTGCGCTTGAACCCGAACTGCGCCTTGTTGAGGAGGCCTTTCGGCTCCTCCTCCTTGATAACCAGTTTCCCCCTCACCGCGAGGTCCACGATGGTGGCAGTGATGTCCCCTGCTCCCGGCGATTCGGTCATCAGCATACCCATCTCCGCCGGGCGCAGGTCCTCCGGCGGCTGGTACCGCACCACGTCGAGTTCCGCGGGAGACACATCCCGGCCCTTTCTCCACCACAACAGCACCATGCCCAGGACTACAGCGATGGTAAGCAGGACGGCGAGCGCTATCGCCAGGTACCCGAACCAGGGACGGAAGGTGAGCGGGACGTTGACCAGCCCCTTGGGAAAGGCGACATCGATGGTGAACGTGGAGTATGGTGGTATGTCACGGACCTCCCACCATAGCGCATTTCCCTCCCTGCCGGACTCGACCGAGCCTGGAGGAGAGGACTCGCTGGGGTACTGTGTGCTACGGACCTCGCTCATGTCCGCGCCGTCCGGCAGGGTCACCGTCGTGCGGGAACTCTTTATCGGTACCGAGCGGTCGTAGGAGACGGTGTTGTAGTAAAGGCGGTCGTAATCTTCCGCATAGATGAGCGCACCGGTCATGCGGTATTCGATTATCCATCCCTTCTGCTCGTTCAAAGCGGAGAAGCCGATGCGGACCCTGCTGCCTCCCTGGATGCCCTCGACCTTCCAGTCCGTGTAAGGTTCTCCCTCGAGGTCGTACACCTCGATGTCCTTGAAACGGACGCTGCCATAGGTACGCCCATCGCTGAATGCCGCCTTGCCCGGGGTGAGGTCGCGGTTGAGGAAGCTGAAGCTCCCCGTGAAGTTGGCCACCTGGGTCTCCCTGACGGTGAGAGAGCCGTCGGTGTTCACCTTGATGTCGACATCGAAGCGCTCGAACTCCCAGGACTTGGTGGGATCGATCTGCGGATAGGACCCAGCGTGGGACCTATCGACACATACCATGCCCAACAGCGCGGGTATCAGCCCCAGGAGAAATATCACCAGGCAAGCCCCGACAGCCCTCTCGGAACGCATCCGTCTTGCGCATCTCACTTGCGATACCCCCTTGCTATTGCCATACGAAGTGAATCGACGCCACAGCCGCGCCTGGTACGCGCCTCAGCCGGCGCGGCGCTGAAAGACCCTTGCCAGGAATACGCTTTCCAGCCCCGGCTCGCTTGACACATCGATCTCCTCCATCTGCTCGAAGCCCCGCCTCTCGAACTCGGGCCTGTAGTTTCGCGGGGTCTCGCCGGGGGACCCCCTCTCGTCCTCGATGGTGACTGTGAAGCGCGACGATACGCGCGCCATCTCGTCCAGGAGGTCCGCCTTGCCGGCGTCGTCCTCGAAATATCCCACCGAGAAGACGAGTTCGAACCCCCCGTCATCGAAATCGCGTATGCGATCCACGACGGGACCTTCGATAACCCGCACCCTGTTTTTCAAGCCTGGAAAGAGGAGGTCGAGTCGCTCAAGTCTGCTGGAATCCGCCTCGAGTCCCGTAAGGTTCCCGTATCCCGCCTCCGCTAGGGGGTACAGGTTCTTTCCCGACTTGCACCCTATCTCCAGGATCGCCGAATCGTGACGCGCGTACTTGTCGATGAGCCTTACCAGGAACTCCCCCCTGGATTCTTCGATACCCATGCTCAACCTCTCCACTGCGCTTTCACAGCTTGATTCTCTGCCGGCCGGCCAAGCCCTTTGAAAGCGTGTTTTTCGAGTCAGGTACCGCGCTGTAGATATGTTCAGCCAACCGGTGGGGACAGGAGATCCTTCCTGATCCTTTCGAGGTTGGCTTTTCTCTCGCTCTCAAAATGTGGGAATCCGACCAGCGGCCCGCACGGATATTCGTCGCAGTGTGCGCAATCGGGATACCCCTTCTGAATGGCGCAAGCGCGTATCCGGCAGACCTCGCAGAAAGTGTTCATTCTTCCGTCGGGCTGCTTACAACCGTCACACCGTATGTCATCCGCGCTTATCGCACGACCGCTCTCTTTGCTCCACCCCTCCGCAACCTTCTCGAGTGCTCTTAGGTCGTCTTGCCGGGTCGCGAGGAGCGCCGGGCACTTCTCGCAGTCCAGCCCGCAGAAAGCGATTCTCTCCGGCACGCCTTCACTCATTCCGTAAACGCTCCGTAACCAACATCAGCTCCCTCCAGACCGGTGCCATATGCATTCTCTCACATACAAGGTCACTTGCCGGATTCGGGGCGGTCAACCCACAGCCGCTTTGCCTGTATAATCGCTGTAGAGATGACAGGACCCGCGCTCACTAGCTCCAGGAGGCATGTTATGGCGAAATGCAAGAAGTGCGGCGAGGCTCTGCCGGATCCCGCCGAGGCCTGCCCTCTGTGCGGGACAAGCCCGGGCATAGAGACCATCACCGACCTGCCGGGGTCGGGACTGAAAAACGCGCAGAGAGAGCTCAAAGAGGAGATAGAACTCGAGCGCGAGAAGAAATCCATGATGGAGGAAGCTGAGTGCCGGGGCTGTGGAGAGGTCCTGGTAGGGGGCGCCGAGATCTGCCCGAAATGCGGCTTCGCACCCGGGGCCCAGACCATAACCGACCTGCCGCGGGCGAACATAAAGGAAGCGCACCGGAAGCTCAAAGAGGAGATAGAGGAGATAAGGGAGCAGAGGGGGCGCGGAGAGTAGATAAGCAGCACTGCCGCGGCTACCAGATGGAGGCAGGATGCCCGACCACCAAAAGGGGGATCGAGAACGGGAGGGGAAGGATAAAGGTCGCGCGTTATTATTACTGCTGATCGCGGTGCTCACCGGGGCTTTCCTCGCGGTGGTGTTCCTCGCCGTCAACCCGTGGTCCGCCAGGACCCGGGCAAACCGATACGTCGCTCAGGCTGAGAAGCACGTCGAGGATGGAGACTACCCGCAGGCGCTTTACAAGTCGGGGCTCGCCGTCCGGTCAGATCCGGATTCCCCCGAGGCCCTCTGGGTCCGCGGGCGTGCTTACCTTGAACTCGATAAGCTCGAGCAGGCCGTGTCCTCCTGTTCCAGAGCCATATCGCTGGACCCTGAACTCGCGGGCGCCTACAACACCAGGGCATGGGCCTACGCCGGCCTAGGCCGCTTCGAAAAAGCCATCGAGGATGCCGGCAGGGCCGTTGAACTCGACCCCGAACTCGCTCCCGCCTACAGCATCAGAGGCTACGCCGAGGCGCAGATCGGTGACTTCGAAGCCGCCGTGGCAGACACAACCAGGGCGGTAGAGCTGGATCCTGAGTCCGCCTCGGGCTACTACTACCGGAGCGTAGCATACCTGGCCATGGAGCAGACGGATATGGCGGCGTCAGACGCCTCCAAAGCCATCGAGCTAGACAGCGATTTTGCCCGAGCCTATTACGCCCGGGGCCGCGCATATGAGAGTATGAGAATGATAGACGAGGCGGTCTCGGACTACAAGCGGGCTGTCGAACTCGACCCTGAATACCAGGACCCCAGGGCCGCTCTCAGCCGCCTGGGGATAAAGGGCTACTGACGGGTCAAGATGACACAGATGATCGCCGCGGCGGAAAAGGCAGCCGAGGCGAGCCGCTCCTCGACGTTCATGTTAGGAGTGTCGCTCGTAATCCTCGCTCTTCTTCTCGTGGTCATTCTGATGTTCTTGGTGCTGATAATCCTCCGCTTTGTCATGTCCAGGCGCGAGCTGGACTTCGAGGAGAAGAAAGAGTCGCTGAGGCCCCTGGTCTTCAAGCTGATAACCGGCGACGAGCCCCCGGACGAGATAGTGGCGACGCTGCGCTCTGCCGTTCCGGACCGGCATAGAGACGCGCTGGAGTCCGTCCTGCTGGAGAACGCGCGGGCTCTCAAGGGACACGAGAGTGACCTGCTGGCTTACGCTTACGAGAACCTGGGGTTCATGCGAGAGGACCTCGAACAGCTCGAGCGCGGCAAGGTGGTCAAGAGGTGCGAATCGGCGTTCCACGTGGGTACGATGAGGGTTCCGGGTGCCGTCCCCGCGCTGGTTGGTATCCTCTCCTCAGACAGCACCGAACTGCGGTTCACAGCCCTGAACGCGCTCTCCAAGATAGGCACCGAGGACGCGCTCGACGCGGTGATGAAGCACCTTGCCGCCGATCCCGACATAAGGACCCTCAGGATCGGACGCTCTGAACGCGGCCATAAACGTCAGCCGCTACGACCTCATATGCGCCGTGGACGCCGATTCGCTCATCGAGGCCGACGCTCTTCTCAAGGTAGCAAGACCCTTCATAGAGGAGCCCGGGCTGACCGTTGCGGTTGGTGGTATCGTCCGCATACTGAACGGATGCAAGGTTGAAGCAGGAGAAGTGGTCGAGGTCGGATTACCCCGGAACTACTGGGCCAACTGCCAGATAGTGGAGTACCTGCGAGCTTTCCTCGGCGGTCGCATGGGATGGAGCGCCCTGAGGAGCCTCCTCATAATCTCGGGTGCGTTCGGGGTCTTCGATCGCAAGGTCGCCATAGAGATAGACGGCTACCGGCGAGACACCGTCGGCGAGGACATGGACCTGGTGGTGAGGATGCACCGGCATCTCCGGCGCAGCAAGCGTAAGTACCGGATGCACTTCGTGCCGGACCCCGTCTGCTGGACCGAGGCGCCCGAGAAGTACGTCCCGCTCTCGCGCCAGCGCGACAGGTGGCAGCGCGGTCTCATCGAGAGCCTGACCCGAAGCATGGGCATGCTGCTGAATCCAAGATACGGTGTCATAGGGCTCGTGGCGATGCCGTACTTCTTCTTCTTCGAGATGCTGGGGCCGGGCATAGAGCTCCTCGGTTACGTGGCGGTGATACTGGCGCTCGCGCTCGGCTACGTGAGCTACGCTTTCTTCGTCCTCTTTTTCTCGCTCGCCATACTTTACGGGGTGATCGTCTCACTTATCGCGGTCTACCTTGAGGGCATCGCTTACCGCAGGTACCCGCGTATTCGTTCGCTCGCCAAACTGGGCGCTTACAGCTTAATCGAGAACCTGGGTTACCGGCAGCTCAACTCGTGGTGGCGGACCAAGGCGTACTTCACCTTGTTCGTGAGGAAGAAGAAGTGGGGCGAGATGGAACGCAAGGGCTACGAGGAGGCCCCCGCGGAGAAAGCACCCGGCAGGAGGTGGCGCTACGCCTTGTTGCTCCTCATCGCCCTTCTGGCTGCTGCGGCGGTCGTGGTTCCCTGGTGGCTGTACAGGAGAAATGAGGCCGCGAAGTTCACCACCCCGGTCCAGGAAGGGGGCGTCGAGCTGGTAGCGAGGACGAACGGGCGCGGCTTGGAGATACATCTCGAGGATGGATGGAGCAAGTTCGTAGTCCGGGGGGTCAACGTCGGCACGGCACTGCCGGGGAAGTGGTTCTCGGAGTTCCCCGCCGACGAGGAGCTGTACACGGAGTGGCTCGAGAAGATAGCGGCTTCCGGCGCCAACACCATCCGCGTATATACACTCCTCGACCCGGTCTTCTACCGCGCCCTGGCCCGGTTCAACAGGTCCGGAAGCAGGAAGCTGATGCTGCTCCAGGAGATATGGCCCGACGACGATGTGCCGGGTAACAACCTGTACGACCCGGAGTACACCGAGCGCTACCACCGGGAGGTAGCGACAGATATCACGGCGCTGCTGGGCAGGGAGGATATCCCCGAGCGCCCGGGGCGCGCCTGGGGAAACTACGATACTGACGTGTCAGCGTACGTGCTCGGACTTCTCATCGGCCGGGAGATAGTCTGGGAGGAGGCGAGCACCACCAACGCGCTGAATGCCGATAGGAGTGGCTATAACGGCCGCTTCGTGTCCGCTCAACCCGGCGCCAACGCCGTTGAGACTTGGCTCGCGGAGACGTGCGACTACGCCGAGAGCGAGGGACCGAGAAGACGAGGGGATTCCGTTTCTATGCAGCCCTGACCACAAAGGGCAGCCTTGGCGACTTCCAGCCCCGAGGAGCGAGCGGGTTCGAGAAAGATGTGAAGCCGTTCACGTGGAAGGGCTGGGACGAGCCGCGTTACAGGGAACGCCTCAAGCAGAGCTACCCCGAGATCCGGACTCTCTTCGAGTCGGTGAAGAAGAGCTCGCGGTCCGAATAACCGGCTCCGCTGGTTGCGGCGGGGGTGGGCGCGTTCCGCCCCTGAGGAGCAGGCCTGCTGTTGACCGATACACGAAATGCGTATAGATTGTTTGATTGTTGATCCTGCGGGTGATCCCTTCCCGCTCGAAAGGTACGATTCAGATGCCAGGAGCGCCCACTTGCCCGGAGTGCGGCACGCCGATGAGCGTGGCGGAAGCGCATGAGTGGACAAGCGGCGGGGCCATAGTGGTCAGGGGGCACCCTGGGATCCGTATGGCTTTCATAGAGACAGAGAATTTCGACCCTCTATACAAGGGAATCGGCGAACTCATCGGCCTCCCCATCGAGCGCATCGTGACCAACGCCGGGAGGCGAGGGTCCCGGACCTACCTCGGCAAGGTGGTCCCGCGCGAGGTAAAAGACATGGTAATGGGCGGGGAAGACCCCAGGCCAGTCTTCGAGATGATATTCCAGATCGCCAGGAATCTCGGCTACGGCGACCCCTCGCTCGAAGCTTTCCGCTACGAGAAGGATGACGATGACTACGCCAATATTCTGTTTAAGAACCCCTACTCCGAGCCGCATGTCGCGGGTACCACCATCGGCGCCCTCGAGGCGTTCACCGACCGGGACAACGGCGTTGAATACAGCAGGGTTTCACAGGACACCCTCGAGATAAGAGCCTTTGTCGAAGCGCACCCGGAAGAGATGAGGGAGCGCATGCACGTCGAGATAAGGCCTCCCCGGGAGGGCAACGTGAGGCTGGCCGCCTGTCCTTCCTGCGGCTCTCCTTCCGTGCTCGCGAACTACGCCTGGGATACGGTCAATGGTGTCGTGAAAAGCAGGGCGACCGGTCGCAGGATGGCGATGCTCGGCCCGGCGACCATGGACCCTCTCTTCGACGAGCTCGAAGCCGAACTCGGAGAACAGGTCCCGGGCGTGGTGATAGAGGCCGAGCGCCGCTTCGTCCGCAGTGGCTTCTACTCGATCTCCGAGATTGCCGGCTTCGAGGAGATGAGGCGCCAGCTCGCTCTCCGGGGTGTCGGTGAGATAAAGGAACTGAAGCTGGGTCGGCGGGGTGTCCACCTAGAGCTCGAGAACTCCGTGATGCACCTGTTGGTGGTCGGTCTTACGCAGGGCTTGTATGAGCTCGCCTTCGGTGTAGAGGGGAAGGTGGAGTGGGAACATTCGGACGAAGGCCGCCTGACAGTGACGGTGACTCCCTGGAAATAGATAACCGTCGTTTGGAGGGGGCCTTGGACGACCCGCGCGGTATCCTTGAGGAGTTCGAGCCACTGTTCTACCCGCGCTCCGTTGCCGTGGTCGGCGCGAGCGACAACCCGTTCAAGCTCGGTTTTCACTCTCTGATGGCGGTCAAGTCCGCGGGGCTCCAGGGTGAGATCTACCCTGTCAACCCCAGGTCCGAAGCCGAGATACAGGGCCTTCGCTCATACCGCTCTATAGCGGAGCTCCCTCGAGGGATAGATCTTTTCGTGTTCGCGATTCCGGGTGAGCAGGTGGTCCCTGTGGTCCGCGAATCATCCGAACATGGAGGACGAGCGGGCGTGATCTTCGCAGGAGGTTTCCGCGAGACAGGACCGGAGGGCACCATGCGCCAGAGTGAGCTGGTGGCGGCCGCGGGGCGCATGAAGCTTGTAGGTCCGAACTGCATCGGTGTCTTGAACACACACGCCCGGCTGAACGCAACCTTTGCCGCCCCGCTGGGCTTCCTCGCACCGGGAGGTGTGTCCGTGGTGAGCCAGAGCGGAGGGGTCGGGACCTGCATTATCACCATGCTCACCGATGAGCAGGTTTCCTTGAGCAAATTCGTGAGCATAGGCAACCGCGCCAACGTCGAGTTCGCCGATATGGTCGAGTACCTTTCGCTCGACCCTCACACCTCGGTTGTGTGCCTCTTTGTCGAGGGGCTGGACGACGCCCGGTCCTTCTTCGAGCGCGCACGCGCGGTGTCAGGCCGAAAACCGTTGATCGTCTGCAACTACGGGTATACCGAGCACTCCAGTGCCACAGCGCTCTCCCATACCGGCTCGATGGCCAGCTCGGAGAAGGTCTACCGGGGGGCCTTCGGCCAGGCGGGCATGCTGCACGCCGAAGACCTCACCCAGATGGCCCTTGCGGCGAAAGCCCTGTCCATGGGGGCTCTTCCCTCGGGGAACGGCGTCTTCCTATCGACCCATACGGCCGGTCCCGCCATCGTGATAACCGATATCTGCGAGCGAGCGGGGGTCCGTTTTCCGGAACTGCTGCCCGATATCTCCGGGCGGATCCGTGAGTTCCTTCCCCCGCATTCTTCGCCCGCCAACCCGCTGGACATGTTCGCCTTCGCCTGGACGGACACCTCGCTCTACCTGCGGGCAACCGACATCGCCCTGGAACAGGACGACATATACTGTGCCGTAGCAGTGTTTCAGTCCGGGATGGGTTCCGGGATCACCTTTCCGGCGCGGGAGTACGCCGAGATAGGTCAGAAACACGGCAAACCCGTCTTCCTCTGCCTCACAGCCCCGGCTGTCTTCGCGTCCGAGATGACGGAGACGCAGTCCGAGGGAGTGGCCACGTTCAACCGCGCGGAGAAGACCGCCAGTGCTCTGGTGGCGTTAACGCGTTACGCCTCACTGACAGAACGCTTACCTGGTGGTGCAAGAAGGTGAAGGAGGACGGCATGAGCGACACGCACGCACAAAGCTTCTACGAGGTCGTAAGGCTGGACTGCCACCAGCACTACCAGTGGCTCAAAGGGTGGAGCATCTTCTATGCGGTCCTGCTGTGTGTCCTGGTCATCGTCAATCTGGTCACTTCGGATACGGCTACGAAGCACGCCACCCTCGTCGGTGCGGTAGGTGCGGCGCTCGGGATCGTCGGGCTGTTCATTCACCTGCTGACCGGCACCGCACGTAAAGGAGAGTACCACCTGGGTTTCTTCAACATCTTCGATACGCATCTGGAAAAACACCTATGCGCGAGGGGGAGCGAAGGCCCTGAAGACGCGGCGTCCAAGGACGAGCTCGCCTCGGACATAGAGGCGAGGGCAGAGCTGGAGAGGCTTGCCGGGCACTGGGCCAACAGGCTGCTGGCACCCGTCGCGGTAACGGGCCTAGCCTCTTACTCTGGCTGGTCTTCGACGAGCCCCTGTATGCCCTGATCAATGAAGTGATAGGCCTGGTGATTACGCAGGTCCAGCACTACACCATGCCGTCGGCGGCACTTGAGTACGTGGAAGCCGGGCGGGGAGCGTGATGGTAGACCCCGCAAGGGTTAGACGTCTCAACAGCAAAGCGGAGCTGGACGGGCCCGTCGTATGCTGGATCAGCCGGGACCAGCGCGTCCGGGACAACTGGTGCCTGCTCTTCGCCAGTGAACTGGCGGCTTCGCGCAGGGTACCGCTCCACGCGGTGTTCTGTCTCGCGCCCGGGTTCCTGGGCGCCGCCCGGCGTCATTACAGCTTCATGCTCAGGGGCCTGGAGCCGCTCGAAAGCTCGTTGTCAGAGAGGGGGATACCTTTTCACCTGCTGACAGGCGACCCCGCACGGGAGATCCCTTCGTTCGCCGGAGAACTAAACGCCTGCGCCGTCGTCTGCGACTTCGATCCCCTCCGCCTGAAGAGACGGTGGAAATCCGGTGTGGCCCGCGCGCTGGAGGTCGCCCTCTTCGAAGTCGATACCCACAACATCGTTCCCTGCTGGGCGGTGTCTGACAAGCAGGAGTACGGCGCCTACACCCTGCGCCCTAAGATTCACCGCGAACTGCCACGGTTCCTCACGGAGTTCCCCACGCTGGAGCCGGCCGGGAGCTGGGGCGGTGGGGGGGCGGACTGGAAAGCCGCCCGGGAGAGCGTAGGGGCCGAAGGCTCCGTGGCGGAGGTACGCGGATGGAAGCCCGGCGAGGCCGAAGCCATGAAGACCCTCGAGCGCTTCCTGGAGGAAGGCCTTTCAGAATACGCCGGCAGGTCGAACGACCCTAACAGCGGCGCCAGGTCCGATCTGTCTCCGTACCTGCACTTCGGGCACATCTCCGCGCAGAGGGTAACGCTGGAGGTCTCGGGTGCGGATGCTCCATCAACAGCCAAGGAGGCCTTCCTGGAGGAACTCATCGTGAGGCGTGAACTCTCGGACAACTTCTGCTTCTACAACAGACACTACGACAGCTCCAAGGGCTTCCCCGGGTGGGCGCAAAAGACGCTGGACGAGCACAGGGACGACCCGCGCGAGTACATCTACGATTTCCGGAAGTTGGAGCGGGCGGAGACCCACGACGAGCTGTGGAATGTCGCGCAGCAGGAGATGGTGTCCAGGGGCAAGATGCACAGCTACCTCCGTATGTACTGGGCGAAGAAGATCCTGGAGTGGACCCGGTCTCCCGAGCTCGCGCTGAAGACCGCCATCCGTTTGAACGACAGGTATGAACTGGACGGACGTGACCCGAACGGTTACACGGGGGTGGCCTGGTCGATAGGCGGTGTCCACGACCGCGCCTGGAAGGAGAGAAGCGTCTTCGGCAAGATACGCTACATGAGCCAGGCCGGCTGCAGGCGCAAGTTCGATGTGGACGCCTACATCCAGCGCGTTGACGCGGATGCGGAGCTGGAGAAAGGGCCCGCCTCGTCAGCGTGAGGACCCCGGGTTTTCTTCCCCGACCGTTCCCTCTCCGACACCTGGCACGGACCTTACATCGCTTTTCTTCTGCTCCACCTCACGGGTGGGCTGTTCCACGCCTCACGGGCTCCAGCAGCCGGTAGAGGTTACGAGCAGCAGGAGAAGTGCGACCAGGACTATCAGTATCAGTGCTGTCTTCATGGGGACATTCAAACAGGAGAACGGTCGCGGCGTAAATGACAAAACGCAACCGCGCGACGAGCGGGGATTGACCCCATTCGATACGCTAACGCAGGATCCTGGCCTTGTCCATCGCATGCTTGAAGGAGCGCCTGACGTTCTCGACGATGAGCAGGACCAACGAGCAGATGGCGATACTCAGCGGAACGTACGGGAGCCAGCCCCCGGCGGTGAAGAAAGCTATCACCGATACCGGTATCAGTACCATAGCCACGGCCGCCAGGGCCATGTCGAATCCGCCGCCTCTTCTCATTTCACCTCCAGCGCCGCACGCTGCTCGCCTTCAGGGCTCATAATCGAGGCCTTTCCTGTAGGCTTCGAGCAGCAACATCAGGCGGTAATCCCTCTTCCTGAGGATCTCCTTCTCGCTCTTTCCCGAGTAGTCGTAGAACCCCTTTCCCGTCTTGACACCCAGCTCGCCGCGCTCGACCCTCTCCGTAATCTGCGTAGGCGGTTGAATGCCCATTGTACGTGCTGAGGAGGCTACCGTGTCCAGGCCCCCCAGGTCCATCTGCGCGAACGGGCCGTTCACCGCCAGCCGCAGGGGGAACGAGGTCTCTACGGCCATGTCTATCTCCTCGGGGCCTACCACTCCCTCGAAATAAAGGATATACGCCATGGTGTTTATCGCGGACTGGACCCTGTTGGCGACGAAGCCAGGTGTGCACCTGCTGATGACCAGCGGGGATTTGCCGAGCGATCGCATAAGCTCCACGGTTGTATCGACCGCCTCGTCGCTGGTGGCCTCGCCCCTTACGACCTCTACTAGGGGTATGAGCTGCGCCGGATTGAAGAAATGCGCGATCAGCACCCTGGGGGCTATCTCGTCCGAGACCTCTGAGGTCACATCGAATGTGGACGTGTTGCTGGCCAGAATCACATCGTCGGGGGTCAGCCCGCCGAGCCGGACGAACAGCTCCCGCTTGAGGTCCAGGTCTTCCGGCGCCGCCTCGATAACGAACTCCGCGCCGGAGAGCGCCTTCTCCAGGTCGGTAAAGCAACTTATGGCGTCTATGGTCCGCTCTGCTTCGTCACGTCCTGTCCAGCCCAGCTCGACCTGGATGTCGAGGTTGTCCCGTATCCTCTCGAGTGCTTTTCCGAAAGCGGGCTCACTGACGTCATAGAGCGAAACGGGGTGCCCGTTCTGGGCGAAGAGCTGAGCAAGCCCTGCTCCCATCACACCCGAGCCGACCACCGCGACGCGTCCTATCTCACATGCCATAATGTCCTCCCCTGGAACGACTTCCTCTGATATCGTAATCTACAGTTTTCACGGAGATTCAACAATCCGGGTTATCTCCCCGTGGAAAGAATTCACATTCCGGGGTCTGACCCCGGAATGTGAATCTGCACGCTTCGCAGGGAGGTAGGGGCGATAGACAGGGTCAAGGTCGACGACATCGAGATGGCCTACCGGGTGAGTGGTTCGGGACCGCCGCTCCTCAAGATCGTGGGCTTCAGCGCGACCATGGACATGGAAGAGCCGGCCTTCGTGGACTCTCTCGCGCGCGTTTACCAGGTCGTGACACTGGACAACCGCGGCATGGGCATGACCACCAGGGGCTCCCGTTCGTTCACCATCGAGCAGTTCGCCGAAGACACCGTTGGGTTCATGGACGCGCTGGATCTCCCCCGCGCTCACGTCATGGGAACGTCGATGGGCGGCTTCATCGCCCAGGAACTGGCCCTCGGTCATCCCGGAAGGGTCGAACGCCTGGTCCTCATCAGCACTTCGTGCGGAGGGCTTCCCGCGATCCCCGTGGAGGAAGAGATCTTCGACACCATGTGCGACGTCTCCGGCACGCCCGACGAGCGCCTGGAGAGGATTGCAGGCCTGCTCTTCGAGTGCAGGTGGCTCGAGGACCGGCTGTCCGAAGCCAAGATAAAGCTCGCCCCGACCGGCGAGCCGCCCCCGGCCGACAGCCTGGCGGCACAGCGCGCCGCCATGGAGAAGTGGGAGGGCTCGTGCGAGCGCCTCCCACGGATGAAAAGCCCAGCTCTTGCCATCACCGGCACCGAGGACCTTGTCATCCCCCCGGGCAACTCGCGGATACTCGCGTCTCTGATTCCCGACTGCCGGCTGGCCGAGGTGGAGGGAGGCGGCCACGGGCTAACCTACCAGTTCCCCGAAGAGTGCGCCTCCCTTGTCCTCGATTTCCTGAGAGCATAGGCAGCGTGCGGCGTCAGCTCGCCACCTCGAGGTTCGCCATAAGACGGAACACGTAGGTCGTGGCAATAAGTACCACCGGAAATGCGATGAGTATTCCCACCAGGAAGACCAGCGCTCCCAGGAACAGCACCAGGCCGCAGACTATAAAGAAGAACATCAGGTCAAACTTCAGGAGGTCGGTCAACTCACCCGCCTCTTTAAGCGCTTCCACAGGGCCGAGGCCCTTCTCGATGATTATCCAACCGCACGGCCAGTACTTGAGCGCGACCCATATGCCCGGGAGGATGAAGAATACGAGCCCGATTCCGATCCCCACGAACCAGATGAAATAGGCCGCGTATACCTTGGCTATCTCGCCCACCGTGGGAAGACAGTCCCTTATCGATACGTCGTAACCGGCGCTGATAAACATGCCCGCCTTGACATACGAGACGAACATGATGGCCGCGGTTATGGTGCTGACCAGGAAAGTGAGTAGCCCGAACAACGCGGCGGTACCGGCGTTGCCGTCCGCCGCATGCGCGACGGTCAGGATAAGCAGAACTCCGGATACGCACCAGACCAGGCCGGCGACTATATATGAGGCGATGAAGAATCCCAGGTTTTCCTTGGTCATCTCCCATCCAAACCGCATTGCCTCGCCTCTGGGAATATTTTCGATCATCGAAAGGCTCCTTTCATGTCTCTTCTCAACCCGTCCTGCTCCAGGGATGACGCCTCGCGGGCATCAAGGTAGAACAGGGGTGAAATGGAAAATGATTACGGGTGCCGCCTTCCCCCCTTTCGCGCTGCCTTAGACCGCTTCTCCACATCGGACTGGGCTGGCGACCCCCGTGGGTGAAAGAATAATCTACATTATTAATAATGACAATACTGTCATTTCATTTTTTATGGGCCGGGACTTGGAGCTGATGTCCGGCCGGTCTGAGCGTCACTCACTCAGGACATGAAGAACTTAGAGACCATTGCCTGGAAGGAGAGCGGCACCATGCGGCCTGAAGCTGTGATGGCCTTGTTGTGAATACCGGTTACTGCGTGCCCTTTCTTGTTCATAAGGGCCTTGTAGGCGATACCGGCTACCTTCTCCGCACTCATTGTGACAATGCGGTTTCCGAGGACCTTCTCAGCTTTCCCCCTGGAAGCAAACTGGGTCCTGGTCGCTCCCGGGCAGACTGTCGTCACGGTCACGTTGCTCCCGCGAAGCTCATTCGCCAGCGCCAGCGAGAAGGAAAGGATATAGGCTTTGGAGGCGCAGTACACAGCGGTGAGGGGTCCCGGGGCGAAAGACCCTATCGAGCCGACGTTCAGTACCTTGCCGTCGTTTCTCCGCAGCATGTCTTGAACGAACAGGCCCGTCAACTTGGTGGGAGCAGTGACCAGCACCTGAAGCATGTCCAACTCCTCTGATAGATCGTGCTCGGCAAAGGGGCCGTAAACGAGATACCCCGCGTTGTTTACCAGTACCGTGATCTCGATCCCTTCCCGGCTGAGGGCCGAGTAGATCTCGTCAGGCGCGTCCGGTCTCGCTAGATCCTTCGGGATGACCTTTACGCCGACCCTATGTACGTTCGACATGTCTTCCGCGATCTCGTTCAGCTTCTTCTCGTTTCGCGCCAACAATACGAGGTCGTAGCCGTCTTTCGCGAAGAGCTTGGTCAGTTCGTAGCCGATACCCTCAGACGCTCCTGTTATGAGCGCAGTCCCTTTTTCCGACATCGGTTTCACCCCTCAGAGTCAAACGGGATACGATCATCTCTGATCGTTGTACTGGTGATTTTGGTCTATGGTGCCTTGCTGTAGTCGGGAATCCAGCCGTTCTCCATGAACCACCTGGCCGATTGCTCCCAGCCGGTCTTGAAATCGGGGTAGCGGAGCTCGTACCCAAGGGCCTTGATCTTGGCGTTATCGAACGCGTAGTCCCCCCTGCCGAAAGAGGTGAAGCCACGGTCGAAGCGGGGCTTTATCATGGGCAGCAGGCCGTGCCTGTTCAGGACGGTGTCCCACCTACGCTCGAGAAATTGGTTAAAGGCCGTGTAGAGCGCGTTTGGAAGCAGTGCCCCGATGCGCGCCAGTACGCTTACGAGTTGATCGGGCACCGGTAGAACACGAATACCTTCGATACCGACAGCATCGAGGAACAGCTCTATGATCTCACCCAGGCAAAGGGGTGTGTCGTCCGAGATGTTGTAAGGCTTCGCCGACCGACCGCTGGTCCTCCATGAGGAACACCGCCGCGCCGGCGCAGTCCTCCGCATGGATGAAATGACCGATGAAACCTCGAGCCGGCAGAGGTATCTTCCTTATTCCCAGTTCCCTCAACATGGCCGGGACCGCAAGGAACAGGCCGGTCGTGTACGTACACCTGGGCCCGTAGACCACACATGGCCTGAGCACCGAGAGTGGCAGGCCTTTTCCCCTGTGGATACCGAACGCGGCCCTCTCGCCGTAGGTCTTCATTATCCCGTAGAGGCTGTTCGGTCTCTGCGGGTGGTCCTCGCGAGCAGGCGAGGGGTGGGGCGGACCGTAAGTGTCCGCGGTTGAGAAGTGGACGAAGCTCTTCACGCCTGCACGTGCGGCCGCCTCGCAGGTGTTGACGGTCACGCGGTAGTTGGCGCGCTCGTACGACTCCCGGTCGAGGTAGAAGACCATCCGCGCCGCCGTGTGTATCACCCTGTCGACACCCTCCATCACGGCGCGCGCCTGGTCCCTGTCCAGCAGGTCTGCCGGGGCCAGCTCACAGTCCAGGCCCTCTACGAACCGGCTGTCAGCATCGGGCAGGTCGGTAGCCCTGACTTGATAGCCTTTCTTCAGGAGTTCCTCCACGACGTAAGGTCCAACGAAGCCGCATGCACCCGTTACCCAGAACAGTGTCCATCTCAGTTCCCTCCTCCACCTCTCGAGAAACAGGATGCGCGCAGTCGGGAGACGTCACGGGGGCGCCAAGCGCGCCCCCGTGACAGATGATGCCACCCCCCGCAACAGGGAGATCCCTAAGCGCTGACCTCCGCGAGCTCCCTTTCGGGCAGTTCGTCCTCCAGGGGCTCCCACACGGAAGGAGCGTCCAGCGAGTCGACCTTCAATAGCTTCTTCGCGATCCAGGGGCCGGCGCCCAGAAGGACCGGGATGCCTATCGCCCCCAACACAGCCAGGCCCTTTGTCCAGCCGAGCCACCTGATGAGGATGGTCGCCAGGACAGCCGGCCCGCCGGTGCCCGCGAAAATGATGAAGAGCAGGAAGGCGGCAAGCTTGACCCTCTCCAGCAGTTCCTCCTGTGAGCCCTCCTCGAAGTCGACCTTCCCATCCATCTCGTACCCCTCCACCAGCCACTTGGTGATCCAGTGGAGCATGAGCGGTATGAACATCACGCCGTACACGCCGAGTATCATGACCACGTCGGAGGTGAGCCAGGGGAATACGTTGGTCCACTTCCAGTTCTCGAAAGATTCCCTGTCCTTTGAGAAAAAGCGCTGGTATCCCTTGTTGTCCCAGCCGTTTATGAGGATGAAGAAGAAGCCGATGTAGGACAGCACCGTCTGCAGGGCCGCCCTGTAGTACTTGCCTCTCATCAGGTAGTTGTAGGTGACCCAGAAGCCGAGCATCCCCTGGGTGACGTTGGTGGTGGTGAAGATGCCCACCAGCCATTGAGGTATGGTCTTGTACTTGCCCACCTGCATGGTCTCCCAACTGGGGTTCGACCAGAGGAGCACGGACCCCGAGGGCACGAACAGCAGGGACAGGAACAGGATGTTCTTCAGGGAATACTCGTTGTTGAACGCCGTTTTCGCCTTCTCGATGTCCTTGACCATCCTCCTCAAGTCCAGCAGGTCCCTGGGCCCGAACTTCTCGTCCGGAGAGCCCCGTTCAGCCTGAAGCTTTCTCAACTGCCGGAAGGCTCCCAGGGCGAAGCTGGACCCGATCCCGTAGGACCAGAACACGTCTACCTGGACCATCTGACCTCCTCCTCTCCAGTTCAGGGCGAGAGATATCCCCGCCGTCGCCGCAACCTATGGGCCCGGTCTCGAACCGAGCCCGTCCAGCATCAGGCCTATCACGGTCTGAAACCACACTTCCTTCACAATTTCCCTGGGTTCAGTCGACTTGAGTATCCGTTTTGCCGCCTCGAAGAGGATCGCATTCAGGGCGAGCGCCGTCTCCCAGGTGTTGATGTCTTGCCGCAGGAATCCTTTCTCGACACCGTTCTTAAGGTAAGCCTGTGTGTACGCGGCAAAGAGGTCGAAGGCAACGTCGACTTTCGCGGTGACCTCCAGGGGCAGGCCGAGGTTCTCGTAGTGGAGAAAGGATGCGAGCTCGGGCTCCTCGTCGATAAGGTTCACCAGCCCGTTGCCGATGAGCAGCAGCTGCTCGCGATACTCCTCAAGGGAGTTGCTCTCCCCGGCGGGAAGGTCGAGGACGACCCTGGTTACCCTTGTTATCACCTCGTCGATAATGCAGTTGACGATATCCAGCTTGTTCTTGAAGTAGCGGTAGACCGTCCCGTGGCCTATGCCCAGTTCAGCCGCTATATCGGCTATCCCCATGTTCTGGTAGCCCTTGACGGATACGACCTTGAAGGTGGCGTCCAGTATCTGCTTGCGCCGGGCAACGGCCAGGTCGGACTTCTCGATCATGCGATCTCCAGTACCGCAAAATAAGATGAACGCAGGTCTGAACAGCCCTGAATGATATGTCATTCCGCTGTCGAATGCAAGCCCTCTCCCCCCGGAAATTGTGCCTTTACAGGTGGATACCGGTATCTCGCTACAGGAAGAAAGGCGCAAGCGGCGTAACAAATAAGCATGGAGCGATTGACCGTGTATCTCGACCAGATGAAGGAGGCCTACCCGGAGAAGTTCGTACCGGAGGAAAAGCTTTTCGATGTCATACACCGGGGGGCGCACCTCTTCCTCGGGACCGGCTGCGGCGAGCCTCAGCGCCTCGTCTCCTCGCTTGCAAGCTACGTGGACTCGCACCCGAAAGCGTTCTTCGATGCCGAGGTGTTCCACGTGTGGACGCTCGGTGTCGCTCCCTATGCTGAAGAGAAGTTCAAGGACAACTTCAGGCACAACTCATTCTTCGTCGGTGACAACACCCGTGATGCGGTTAACGAGGGTCTCGCCGACTATACGCCCATATTCCTCTCCCAGGTCCCCCAGCTCTTCTACCGGAAATTCATCCCGGTCGATGTAGCCCTCATACAGACCTCTCCCCCGGACAGGAACGGCTACATGAGCCTCGGTGTGAGCGTCGATATCACCAAGGCGGCTGTCGAGAGCGCCTCTACTGTCATCTGCCAGGTGAACTCCCGCATGCCCAGGGTTCACGGCGACTCGTTCATACATATAAGAGACGTCGATCTCATCCTTCCCTTTGACGAGCCGATCCTCGAGTACAGGCCGGAGGTGTCGGGCGAGCTGGCGAGCCAGATAGGCAAGTACGTCTCACGGATCGTAGAAGACGGGGACACCATACAGATCGGTTACGGGAGTATCCCTAACGCGATTCTCGCCAACCTCACGGAAAAGGAGCACCTCGGCGTGCACACCGAACTCCTGAGCGACGGCATCGTAGACCTGATGAAACGAGGGGTTATCGACAACACCCGGAAGACCCTCAACCGCGGCAAGACCGTGGCTACGTTCTGTATGGGCACAGTCGAGACGTACGAATACATCAACGACAATCCAAGCATAGAGTTCAAGACCATCGACTACACAAACAACCCGCTCACCATCGCGGCCAACGCGAACATGACCGCGATAAACGCTTCCCTCCAGATCGACCTCACCGGCCAGGCCACGGCCGAATCCATCGGAACCATGTTTTACAGCGGTATCGGCGGCCAGGCGGATTTCATGCGCGGCGCTGTGCTGTCGCCGGGCGGCAAAACGATACTGACGCTGCCCTCCACCGCCGCTGACGGTGAGCTCTCGAGGATACTGCCAGCCATACAGGAGGGCGCGGGAGTCACACTTACCAGGGGTGACGTGCATTACGTGGTCACCGAATACGGCATCGCTTATCTCCACGGCAAGAACGTGCGGGAGAGGGCTATGGGGCTTATATCGATAGCCCACCCGAAGTTCCGGCCATGGCTCATAGAAGAAGCCAAGAAGCTCAACTACATCTACCCCGACCAGGCATACATCCCCGGCGAGGCCGGCCTTTACCCCGAAGAGCTGGAGACGGTCCGCGTCACCGAGGATGGAGTCGAGGTCCTCTTCAGGCCGGTGAAGATAAGCGACGAGCCCCTCCTCAAGGACTTCTTCTACTCGCTATCCGACAAGAGCCTCTACAGGAGGTTCATCTCCCAGCGTCAAGACATGCCCCACGAACGCCTGCAGGAGTTCGTGGTCATCGACTACACCAAGCAGACCGTTATCCTCGCGGTGGTGATAGACGGTGAGAAGGAAGACATCGCCGGCGTCGGCCAGTACGATGTTGACGAAAGGTCACATACAGCAGAGGTCGCGTTCGTGGTCAGGGACGAATTCCAGAACAAGGGGATAGGTACGGAGCTGCTGGCCTACCTGACCAATCTCGCCAAGAGAGACGGGCTCCTGGGGTTCACCGCGGAAGTGCTGGCGGAGAACAAGCCCATGATGCACGTCTTCGAGAAGTTGTTCGACGTCAAAAAGAGCCTGGACGGGGGAGTCTTTTATCTCTCCATGGACTTCGAGGGATGAGGAGATGGCGATGAGGACTCTTGTGGCTTACGTATCACAGACCGGAAACACAAAGAAGGTGGCAGATGCTATATACAGCGAGCTGACCGGGGAAAAGACGCTCTGCGAACTTTCGGAACTCGACGACCTCGAGGGCTACGAACTCTGTTTTATCGGGTTTCCCATCATCGCATTCGGGCCGAATCCGGACGCCAAGGCGTTCCTCGAAGCGCACTGCTCGGACAAGAGGATCGCCCTCTTCATAACCCATGCGGCGCCCGAGGACCAGGACGACGTGCCCGAGTGGCTAAACAAGTGCAGAGCCGCCGTCGAAGGTGCTGAACTGGTGGGCATGTTCGACTGCCAGGGTGAGCTCTCGGAGACTATCGCGGGTTTCCTCCTCAAGAGCGACAATCCCATGTTGCGTTCCTTCGGGGAGAGGCGGGGAGCGACCCTCGGCCAACTCGACGAATCTCGCCTGGAGCGCGCTCGCGCGTTCGCCCGCGAGATAACCGAGAAAGCCTGACCTGTTTCGAGCGTAAGGGGTACTCCGATGATCGTTGATTCCCACGCGCACCTGGAGGCGGCTATCCCAGGGGTGATAACAAACCCCGATCGCACCCGCCAATCCCACCTGCTGATGTGGTCTTACGAGCTCCTCGGATTTCACAACCCGCTCTGGAGAGGCTCCCCGCCGGCGCCGGGTAGAGTCGTCATCGCCCTGGAAAACCAGCTGCGCCTTTCGATCGGATGCAAGAAGAATCTCCTTGAATACATGGACAGGAACGGCATCGACAAGAGCATCGTGCTGCCCATCGCCCCTTTTTCGACCAGCAGGCAGTACCTGGAGAGCTGCGACGGCTCCGAGCGGCTGATACCGTTCGCGAGCGTGTCCGCCGGAAGCGACTGGGAATCCGACCTCAAGGATGCGATGGACGCGGGGTGCCGCGGCCTTAAAATACACCCCATCCTCCAGAAGACGCCTCCCGAGGACCCTTTCTA
>JAGUWJ010000014.1 GCA_020062425.1 Actinomycetota bacterium | reverse complement strand
GGCACCGAAGACTCCAAGGGTACCAAGGTCTTCTCCCTGGTGGGCAAGGTCAACAACACAGGCCTGGTGGAAGTGCCCATGGGTATCTCCATACGCGAGCTTGTCGAGAATATCGGCGGCGGCATCCCGCGCGGTAAGAAGTTCAAGGCGGTCCAGACCGGGGGCCCATCGGGCGGCTGCATCCCGGAGCGCCTGGCGGACCTGCCGGTAGATTTCGACAGCTTGACCGAGGCCGGGTCCATGATGGGTTCGGGCGGCATCATCGTCATGGACGAGGAGACCTGCATGGTAGACGTTGCCAAATACTTCATCAACTTCCTGGTGGAGGAGTCCTGCGGGAAGTGCACCCCCTGCCGGGACGGCCTGCCGCGCATGCTGGACCTGCTCACCGACATCACCGAAGGCCGCGGCGGGGAGGAGCACGTAGCCATGCTGGAGGAGCAGTGCGACCTGCTGACCTGGGGAGCGTTATGCGGCCTGGGGACCTCCGCCGCCAATCCGGTGCTCTCCACAATCAAATATTTCCGCGATGAATACGATGCCCACATCAGGGACAGGAAGTGCCCCGCAGGTGTGTGCAAGGAGCTCATCACCTACGCGATTGACCCTGAAGCGTGCACCGGGTGTCGTCTGTGCGCCAAGAACTGTCCGCAGGAATGCATCACGGGCGAGCGCAAGGAAGTCCACGTGATCGATACTGCCAAGTGTATCAAGTGCGGCGTTTGCAAGGATGCATGCACTTTCGATGCAGTGAGGATCTCATAGAATGGAAAAGATAAGCGTCATAATCGATGGCAGGACCTTCGAGGCCGTGAGAGACCAGTGCGTGTTTGAAGTGGCGCACGAGAACGGCATCTACATCCCTTCGTTGTGCCATAACAGCGAGGTGGCGAGCAGCGGCGGCTCCTGCCGCGTCTGCCTGGTGGAGGCCCATCAGAGCGGCAGGATGAGGCTGGTAACTTCCTGTAACTACCCGGTGCGCAAGGGCCTGGAGGTAAAGACGGATACCCCGCTGGTGCACAAGATCCGCAGGGGCGTGCTGGAACTGCTGATGGCGCGCGTGCCGGATTCGGAAGTCATTCGGGATATGGCCGCCGCTGAAGGCCTGACCAATGTCCGCTTCCGCCTGGATGAGGGCGAAAACGACCGCTACAAATGTATCGCCTGCGCGATGTGCACCAACGTCTGCGCGGAAGTGGTGGGGGTTTTCGCCATAGGCATGGTCAACCGCGGAGCGGACAAGAAACCCGCCACCCCCTATAGTAAGCCGTCGGATGTGTGCATCGGCTGCGGCGCCTGCGCCTATGCCTGCCCCACCGGCGCCATCACCATGAAAGAGAAGGATGGCGTTCGCCGCATATGGGGCAGGGATTTCGAGATGGTCACCTGCAGCGTATGCGGCACCCCTTACATTCCGAAAGCCCAGGTAGACTGGATAGTGAGGACGACCGGCAAGGACAGATCGTTCTTCGACAAATGCCCTGATCACAGGTGATCCCCGGGCGCGCCGGGACTCCCGCTTACCCCCCGGCAAGACTCGGACGGAACAGCCCATCGGGTATCTCACCTGAACTCGAATAAGTCACCATTCAAGAGTAAATGTATTATTCTATTCTTAGCCTTACAGCAATACGTGAACAGCAACAACCGGGACAATGTCGTGAGTACGATCTGGATTCAACGTTGAGACAGCCGTGGGAGGATGATCATGCTCGGCAGAATTCCGCCCCTCCATCGGACAGTAATCGCAATGATCATACTGTCGGCCATATGTGTCTCGTTCTACGTGGGATGCGGACCTGAGTCCCCGTCACAATCTGATTCCAACATCCTCGTCAATGGTCGGCAGATTACTCCGGCGGGTGTAACCAGTGGTCCTGTCGGGAACATGCCGTTGAACATAACCCTCAGCCCGGACGGCAAATACGCCGTCACGACCTCGAGTTGCCTGAATGCGCGTCTCAGCACGCTGAGGGTTAGCGATGGAGAGGTTGTGAGTTCACTCGCTTTTCCTGCGGATGATCCAAACATCCCGAACGGAGGGCTCTTCTACGGATTGGTCTTCGATCCCACACCGCATGACGGCGGGTTTGTCCTCTACGCGGCCCAGGGAGCCTATGGCACTGTCGCCGTGGTGACTCTGGCAAGCGATGGGACCCTTACTCAGACGGGCACCATCCCCTCGCAACCCGTTCCATACATGCCGGTCGACCAGCCGGCGGGCATCGCTTATGCGAACGGGATCATCTTCATGGCGAACTACTTCTCCGTCGACTTAAAGGCAAGCTACCAGCCGGCGTCCAGTCTCTCGATGTACCGGGCGAGCGACGGCGCCCGGCTGGGGAGTTATACGTTCACAGACGCCGCCAACACGAACACCCCGTCATTCCCATATGCCGTGACAGCAAGGTCCGATGGAAGCAGAGCCTATGTCGCGAGCCAGCGGGACAGTTGCGTCTATGTCCTCGATACCACCGACCCAAGCCGTACTATCCTGGCCTCGAAGATAACGAATCTCGGCCATCCGTCTGCAGTTCTCCTGAACAAAGCTCAGACTCTCCTGTATATAGCCAATGCCGAAAGCGATACGGTATCCGTTGTTGACGTCGCGGGCGACCAGCCCCATTCAAAGGCAACGGCGTTGCTGCGCCCGTCCGATGTTACCAATCTGCCTGGGGTCTCTCCTTCGGGACTGGCGTTGTCGCCTGACGAGAAGACCCTGTATGCGTCGCTCGGCGATTTCAACGCAGTCGGAATAATCAACACGCGGACCATGCGGTTAAGGGGCTATATCCCTGTGGGGTGGTATCCAACGGCCCTCACTGTCGCATCCAATGGCGATGCGCTGCTGGTCGTCAACGGGTGGGGAACCAGGGCAAGGAATCCCAATCCCAACTTCGATTATCTCGATCCCGACGTGCTGGGAATCAATTCCGGCGTCAAGCCCCCGGCGTGGACTGCTGCCCCCGGTCAGGGATACGTTCTGAATTCCATTCCGGGGAACGTATCCCGGATCGACCTGAGAGAGGCATTGCCGGATCTTGCCGACTCCACTGCCCAGGTGGTACGGAACAATCAGAACACTGAGGCGATGGGGAGCTCCGGCAACAAGGTCCTGGCTGACCTGGGCCTCAAATCGGGCAAGATCAAACACGTGATCTACGTGATAAAGGAGAACCGCGGTTACGATCAGGTCCTCGGCGATCTGCCCCAAGGGAACGGAGATCCCTCGTTGACCTTGTTCGGCAGGGAGGTCACCCCTAATCAGCACGCTCTGGCAGAGCGCTTCATACTGCTAGACAACTTCTACAATAACGCCCCGGTCAGCGGTGAAGGCTGGGTGTGGTGCACACAAAGCCTGGCGAATGCATATACAATAAAGGCTATCCCTTACATATACCAGCTCTCCCTTGCGACATACCAGATCAATTACGGTTTCGAAGGGCAGGTCAACGGCTACGTGACCGGCGGTTATCCGGCTCAGGACCAGGACGGGAACTTGCTCTCCCCTACGAACCAGGCCGTGCCGAGGATCCCGAATGTCACCGAGTCACCCGGCGGATATATCTGGGATGCTGCGAGAGGGGCTGGATTGACATTCCGTAATTACGGATTCTTTCTCTCGAGTGGAACCCCCTCGCTGCCTCCTTTCGAGATACCGGACAACTATCCCACGGTGGCAGGTCTCTCTCCGCCCGGACATATACCGACCCCGGAAGGACAGGTGGCCGGACAAAGTGACTATGACTTCCGCAAGTTCGAATTCAACTATGCCGACAGCGACGCCTGGGTGAAGCATGGGCTCGACGCCACGACGGTGGGGTTGACCACAGGTAATCCCCCGGGCTACTATGCCTCGCCCAACTCGCCGGTGACGGCGCAGCCCAGCCGTTTCTCGGAGTGGAACCGTGAGTTCCAGGAGATGTTGAAGCAGGATCCGACGGGCGACAGTGTTCCGGCGTTCGAGACCGTGCGGTTCGGGCGGGATCACACCATGGGCTTGAACCCGGGATTCGGTTCGCCGAAAGCGATGATGGCGGACAACGATTACGCCGTCGGCGAGCTGGTCGAAGCCGTGAGTAAAAGCCCCATCTGGAAGAGCACGGTAATCTTCATCGTCGAAGACGATGCCCAGTTCAGCCCCGATCACATCGACAGCCATCGCTCGTTCGCCCAGGTGATAAGCCCCTGGATCAAGAAGTCGACGGTTGATTCCCGTTTTTATGACACTAACAGTGTGTTGAAAAGCATTGAGCTCCTGCTCGGTCTTTCTCCCATGAGTCAGTACGATCACTTCGCAAGCCCCATCATCGGAGGATGGGACTCTTCGCCGAACAACGATGCCGAATACAACGCTATCCTTCCACCGGAAGACATCATCGGCGAAGTGAACCCGAGCCTGACCTCGTATCGAATGAATAACCCCCGTCGGCGCCTGGCAGAGCTTTCCAGCGAGATGAACTGGAGCGTCGCCGACGCCGTTCCCAGCAGGGTCTTAAACGAGATCCTCTGGAAAGACGCGAAAGGCATGGAGTCGAAGGCGCCGGAGCTTCGTGTCAGCGAGGTCGCTTTTCCCCGGGGACAACAGGCGACGCAGCCGGACGGCGACGGTGATTGACGGTTGCTCACCTCAACCGGTTACTGGCCGGGATTGTATGTGGTGGCACCGGAGAAATCGGAGGCCATTGTCGCCGTGATCCCTCGGACGACAGCAGGGTCTCTGGTGATGATCCCTACGTTGCGGTTCTGATTCGTCATCGCCGTCGTGAAATTGCTGCTGCCCACATAGACGGTATCGTTGTTCACCGAGATCGCCTTGGCATGGATATAGATGGAGGCGTTCGGCTGGTAGAGGCTCACGTGAACGCCCCCGGCGGCCAGGGTGTTGAACTCGTTCACGTACGAGGAAGAGTAGGTCATGGTGAGATTGACCGTGACACCCCTCTTCGCGGCTCTGATGAGCGCTTGTTCGATAGCCTGGCTGTCAAGCTGCTCGTCCTCCGCGTACAGCGTGGTACCGGACCGGGCGGAGTCGATCAGGTCGACCAACCCCCGCTGGGCTCCCGGTGACCAGATCAACTCCGATCCACCGGGCACCTCTCCCTTCGTGGGGGGGCTGTCGGTCTTGTCCCAATCGTTGTTGAACGTAGCCTCCATACCTGAGGCTGTTGCGGCGTTGTCCGTGATGACCGCGTAGTCCCTCACCACAGGGTAGTCGGGCGCATAGAGGTTACACGTCATCACGGCCGCGGCATCGCCGTCGCGGACGACACTCTTCTGGTGCCACAGCGTGCCCGACCATGCCCATCTTACCTCGACACCGTTGGCCTGCAGGTCATCGTACGCCCCCTGGTTGACCGTCTTGCCACCACCACCCTCGGGGTCGGAGTCGAGCAGGACCCTGACCTTGACGCCTCTCTTCGCGGCGGCCTTCAAGGCGTTCTGTGCCTGGGGGTCGGAGAGCTGATACATGGTCATATCGACGCTCCTCCGGCCCTCCGTGATGAAATCGTAGATGGGCTGATAGCCGGCCTGCGGCTCGATGATAAGTGTGTATGATGGGTTTTTTCCGCTGCCGCATCCGCACATGAAGGTCACGAGCACAAGTGCGGCGAGAGCGGATGCGACACGGAAAGAGCGCACCGTTCACTCCTATTTACTCTTCAGATAGCGGTCGATCCTGTTCTCTGCGTTCGCCCGTAGGTCGAAGTAGTAGAACGGGTAGTCAAAGCTGTGGTAGATACCCGCTTCAACCATTGAGTTACCAGGAGCAAGTGTAGCCTGATCGACAGTACTGCAGATGAGTTCACCCTTCGCCGTATCGATCTGCGCATCCGCGTAGCTGAGCACTTTTTTCGGTTGACCCTGTGCGTCCAGCACGGGGTAGCCGTTGCTTTTCAGGGTTATGCTGCCGAGGTTCTGTGCAGCCGTCGCAACGGTCTCGTCCCTGGTCCAGGTGATGGGGTTGATGACCATCGCGCCGGGTAGGACTACCGGATCCGGCATCGTCGTCGTCGGCGCAACCGTATTGTAGGACACGATAACCTGTGTATCGTCTGCGCCCGTCGCGAACTTCAGCTCCTTGTTCTGCTCGAGGTATTGCGGGGTTATCGAATACCCGGGGACGTACGAGGCGATCATCCGCTTGTAGACATCGGGGTTCTTACCCATGTAGTCGGCCATAAGATTTATCATTATGTTCGACCCCTGTGAATGGCCCGCCAGGATGAACGGGCGTCCCTGGTTCAGGTTCTTGATGTAGTAGTCGAACGCGGAGAGGGCGTCCGAGGTCGGCTCCCCGCCAACTATTTCCTGCTGCTGGTCGAGCGGCATGGTGAGCACCTGGATGGCCGCCTGCCGGTAGTAGGGTGCGTAGATATCTGCCAGTGGCGAGAACGCAGTCGCAGTCCTCGAGAACGCCGCCTCGGCGCCGGATCGCATCTGGGGATTGTTGACTGCGCATACGATGGGGTCGCTGGAACTGGACTGCTGGTATGCGGTCGGGTAGAGGAAGAAGACGTCCACCTTTTTCTCGGCCGTTTTCGAGGAAGGCAGCGACAGCCAGTTGGACGAATTGGCGTAATCCGGCACACCCTGGCTGTTAGTCGCGGGGACCTTTGTCGAGGGCATTCCGCTGCTTCCGCAGCCTGCAAGCAGCACGATCGCAAAGAGGATAGCAACTAACCCGACCGCTATACCGGACTTCTTATTCATCATGTGCAATCCCTTCGATGTGGTTCATGGCTCTTCGTAGCTCGGATTCCTTCTGAATAGCTATGAATGACAGTCTAGTACCGCCGAATATGGGACGCAATGACCAGCTCATACTATCCCGGCAGTACTTTGAACGTTCGTCATCAAAATTGGATCAGCAGTCTTGAAAACCGTGGAGCATCGCGAGGCGTTTCGTAGGTTCGAATTCCACTCCCTGTGCCAGGCTCGACCTCATTTGCCCGCAGCGGTATCGCGAAAAGGATGGAAGAACTGCCAGTATTTCCAACAGTTAGCGACGCGGTGAGCGTGTTTGAAGCACGACGGAACCAGGCGGACAGCAACGGCGAGGGATGATCATACGAACCATATTACGCTCAAGTGTGCGCCAGAATATCTTCCGGCTGTCTTCCGGCTGGTGCATCTCCACTCCGGTGAAGCGGGTCGATGGCGACTTGCCGCCTGGCGTTTGCACCGGAGGAGCCTCGGAAAACGCTCCCCGCGTGGGATCTCCCCATGCATCACCTCAGGCGGTTGCTTGAGTGTCGTCGAGCGGGATGCGTGCCTCTGCCCACCAATGGGGAGGCGCCGTCGCGACCGGCGTGTAGGCTACGCGTTGCTCGCCCGGGATCGGCGGCAACTGGTCCGACACCTTTGCCTGGCGAGCGACCAGGGCTTCCTTCGTCACGTTGAACACCGTAAGGTCCTGGGTCTGGACCACGGGGCCGTCATACACCGCGCCGAGCTCCGAGAAGACCAGGGGGATTACCTGGGGCGAGAGAAGCGTGTGCCAGAGACCGGCTACGCGCGGCTTCACCAGTTCGAACACCTTGCCAGCGGCACTGGGTGATGTATGGGCGGCATTGAGAGCGATCGTCGCCCGCTCGATGGAAAGACCCGACGCGGCAGCGAGCACCCCAGCGGGAGGGAAGCATTCGTGGATGAGCAGGTCCACGCCACCTTCGCAGGCACGCACGAGCGGCCAGCACGCGCAGGTGTCGCCCGAGTAGGCGAACGACAGGTCGGCGAAGTCGAGGCGATAACCGACGGCACCGCTCAGCGCGTGGACGACGGGAAAGGACGTCACCTTCACGCCGTTCTCCTCGTAGACGACCCCGGTCTGGCTGAAGTCGAACTCGGAAGTCTCAATCCTCATGCTGTCCGGGTTGATGGGGCCGCGCCCGGCTTCGGTGTCCCACGCGAGCGCTTCCTCGATCGATTCGGCGAAGTGACGAGTGCCCAGGCGAGGCTCGGTTCCGCTTGGCCCCCACAGGTAGATCGGTCCGTCCGCCCGGCCTACCTTCGAGAAGCTGCCGGATAGCGTGATCACATCGCCCGTGTGGTCGGCGTGCAGGTGTGTCAGGAACACCTTGTTGAGCTTGTTTACCGGCAGCTTCAGGCTTGCGTAGTTCGCAAGGGAGCCGCTCCCGAGGTCGAAGACCAGGATGTCGAGCTCGGCGTTACCGACTTCGACGAGGATGCTGGCTGAGGCCTGTGCGCGCGTGACCCAGGGATTGCCGCTGCCGAGCACCGTCACTCGCAACTCGCCGTCCTCGAGCTCCTCTTCTCCGGGGATAAACATCTCGGCATACTCGCGTCGCGGCGTGCCGACAACAGGAGTCATGGTGATAGCTTTCGTTCCCCCCGCGAATACCGGCACCGGCAGGGACATGGACTCGCTGTTCGTCATTTCGTCCTCCTCATGTTCTAGAGCACCGGTATTACTAACTCGAACTCGACGACAGACAATATCGAGCAACCTGCTCTATTATGTCTTGTTTTCATCCTCTTTTCCCATGAGCAACCACCTGTTTACGCTCAATCGAGACTGTAATCGCACGCTCTTGGAGCTGAAATTACTCTTCAAGGAATGTGCCCAGGATTGTGTCGGTCCTCCGCACCGAAACTGTCCCGCGGCGTACGTAAAGTCAAAGTGAATGCACCTAGCCAACTTACTACTGCGGCTTAAAAAGATCAGCTCCTCAGGTTCCTTAAGAAACCTTTAATCTATATTTGGCCGGACTTAACCTTCGAGTTACCCACTTTCAACTTCCACTTGTTTCAATGTCCTCAGGAGATTGTCCAGATGTGCCCACACGAGGCGGGCGGAAGAAGAAGGAGGAGTTGGATGCAAGGGAAGTGGAAGACGGGAGTCATAGGTGCAGGGTTGGTTCTGTTGACTGTGACCGTGATCGTACTCGGGGGATGCGGCGGCAGCGGGGTTTCGGGGACCGTAACACTATCAGGGTCCACCACCGTACAGCCCATCGCCCAGGAGGCGGCCGACCTGTTCATGAAGGACAACCCGAGCGCAAACGTGACTGTCCAGGGCGGTGGCTCCAGCGTCGGCATAACCCAGGTCAGTGAAGGCACCGTTAACATCGGTGACTCGTCACGCGGGCTGAAGGACGAGGAGAAGAACCTGGGCCTGGTGGACCACAAGATAGCGTTCGATGTCATCGTCTTGATAGTCAATCCCGGCGTCAGTGTGGACAACCTTACCGGTGACCAGGTCAAAGGCATCTTCACGGGCAGCATAACGAACTGGAGCCAGACCGGTGGCACCGACGGCACAATCACTGTGGTGACCCGGGACTCTGCCTCTGGTACCCGGGAGATGTTCGACGAGAAGGCACTGGGTTCGACCAAGGACCAGCCCGTTTCCCTGGTCACCGGGGCCATCGAGGCCAATAGTAACGGTGTCATGAGGCAGAAAATCGCCTCGACAAGGGGTTCGATTGGCTATATCTCCTACGGATACCTGGACAAGTCGGTCAAGCCGCTGCAGTTCAACGGAGTCACCGGTAACCTACAGACCGGTCTCGACAAGACCTACCCGTTGGCTCGCTATCTGCACATGTTCACTAAGGGTGAGCCGACGGGAACAACAGAAGCATACATCGACTTCGTCCTCTCGCCTGAGTTCCAGAACGATACGGTAACCAAGGAATACATACCCATGACCAAGGTCAACCAGCAGTAAGCGAGGAAAAGCCGGAATAACGATGGATAAGTCGAGCTCCATCAGCCGCGAGTGGATAGTCAAAAAGATACTGTTCGTGCTGGCGATGATGGCCGTCCTGGGTATCGTCCTGATAATCGTGCTGGTGACCAAGGAATCGATACCCGCCCTCACAAAGGTCGGACCGTTCAACCTCTTCAGTACCACCTGGAATCCGAAGACGGGCGACTACGGGATCGTCGTCTTCATCGTGGGAACACTGCTTACGACGCTCGGAGGCCTCCTGATCGCGGTCCCGCTTGCCCTCGGGACCGCCCTGTTCCTCACCCAGATGGCCCCACAGCGTATGGGGACCCTGGTCACCCGGGGTGTGGAGATCCTCGCCGGGATACCCTCTATCGTCATCGGCTGGATAGGGTTCACACTGCTGGTGCCCTTGCTGGCCGCGCTCACCAGGAGCGCCGGGACCGGCATCCTCGCTGCGTCGATAATCCTCGGGATCATGTCCATGCCAACCATAACCAGCATCGCCAGGGATGCGCTCGAAACGGTCCCCTCCTCGTACAAGCAGGCGTCAATCGGCCTTGGCGCCACACGGTGGCAGACGATCTGGCACGTCATCCTGCCTGCCGCGAGACCTGGCCTTCTGGTTGCGGTGATACTGGGAATGGGCAGGGCCATAGGGGAGACGGTTGCAGTGGCGCTCGTCATAGGTCCGGCAACTACATTCCCGAAGTCCCTGACCACGCCGACCCACACGCTCACGACGAAGATTCTTATGGAGATGGGGGAGTCGAGCGGCCTGCAACGATCCGTACTCTTTGCCATGGCCTTCGCGCTGTTGCTGCTCTCCATGGGGATGATACTCACCGTCCGGCTTGCCACCCGTAAGAAGGAATTCGCCCGATGAACGGCACCAGGGTCGAAGCTCTTAGTGCGGGTTATGCTGGCGGACGCCCAGCACCCAGGCACGAGACAAAGTCGAAGATGCAGGACAGCGTCGCGACGATAGTGGTATGGTCGCTGGCCATGCTGGGGCTATCTGCCCTTGGAGTGATAATCGTAGCCATTCTCTGGAGGGGGCTGGCTACCGCCCTGAATCCCGCTTTCATCTTCGGTGAGCCGCAAGCCATGAAGGCGGGAGGTGGCATCTGGCCCATGATCGTGTCGTCCTTCTATCTGGCCGCCCTCACAATCGTAATCTCACTGCCGATAGGGGTCGGGGCAGCCATATATATGGCTGAGTTTGCAAAGGAGGGTAAGATAACCAAGCTTGTACGTTTTGGTGCGGACTCGCTGTCGACAGTGCCTTCTATCGTCTATGGAATATTCGGGATGATGCTTTTCGTCGTCTACTTCGGGTTCGGGTACTCGTTGATAGCAGGTGCCCTCACCCTGACGATCTTGAACCTCCCAACGGTGATGCGCACTTCCGAAGAGGCCTTGAAGGCGGTTCCGGACTCCTACCGTGAAGCCTCGATGGGCCTGGGCGCGAACCGCTGGTACACGGTGAAGAAGGTAATCCTTCCCTGTGCGGTACCGGGCATCACCACCGGCGCGATCCTCACCATCGGGCGGATAATCGGTGAAAGTGCGGCCATCATCTATACCGTCGGTATATTCGTAAAGAAGATACCGTTGTCACCGCTGGCTCCGGGAGCACCCATGTCTGCAAACATCTGGCACATGTACACCGAAGGTGCCCTGGTCCCTGACTGGCTGAGGGTAGCGAGCGGAGAGGCCGCCTTTCTTCTCCTGGTGGTGCTCGCGTTGAACTTACTTGCCAGGCTGGTTTCCTGGCTATACAGGCGAAAGACGAGGACCTCAGACAGGTTTGCCTGATAACACGTGGTTCTTCCAATATGGGTAGCAGGAATAGGACGGCAGGCACGAATCGAGCGAAGAGAAGATGCCGGTGATAGGCTATCCGGGAAGGAAAAAGCAGGGAAAAGAGTGATGACCAGGATCCTCATAATCGAAGATGAGAAGCCGATGGCGGAGGCCATAAGATTCACACTCGCACAAGAAGGTTATGAGGCGGACATAGCCACCGATGGCGAGAGCGGGTGGCAGCTCTGCCAGGCAGGCGACTATGGACTTGTAATACTCGACCTCATGCTCCCGAGCCTGGATGGCCTTGAGATACTAAAGAGGGTCCGGCAGGAGGGCCACATGCCTGTGTTGATCCTCACCGCCAAGGACTCGGAGGTCGACAAAGTGGTCGGCCTGGAGCTCGGAGCGGACGACTACGTTACGAAGCCGTTCAACATGAGAGAACTCCTCGCACGGGTAAAGGCAATACTGCGCCGTTCTGCTGCAGCCACGGAAAAGGAGCCGTCGCTGCTTGAGGGGGGCGGCATAAGAGTCAATGTCGACCGCCACCAGGTTGAGGTGCGCGGGGAGGTAGTAGAGATACCCCTCATCGAGTACAGGCTCCTCCAGCTTTTCCTGAAGAACCAGGGTAAAGTCCTTGCGCGGGAATACCTACTGCGCGCAGGTTGGGAGGGAGAGTTCTACGGACAAACCAAGACCCTGGACGTTCACATCAGCAGGTTGCGGGAGAAGGTAGAGGAAGACGCCTCCAACCCGAAGCTGATCGTGACAGTCAGGGGCGTTGGTTACCGGTTTGAACCGCAAACGTGAGAGGCCACCTGATTCCAACACGACTACAGTGGAGAAGACGCATTGCAACCACCTGACGAGAAGCCCAGAGTACTGTTCCTCTGTAGAGCGAACTCGTGCCGCTCTCAGATGGCGGAGGGCTTCTTGCGCAATCTCGCACCAGAGTCCTTTCAGGCATTCAGCGCTGGTTCAGAGCCGACACGGGTACACCCGCTAGCGTTAAAGGTTATGAACGAGGTCGGTATCGACATCTCGGGACAGCACAGCAAGAGCGTCTCGGAATTCGACGACCAGGAATTCGCCTTCGTAATAACCGTCTGCAAACATGATGCCTGCCCCATTTTCGCCGGAAATGCTCGCGAAAGGCTTGCCTGGAGCTTCGACGACCCGGCTGCGATAAATGGAACAGACGAAGAAGTGCTGGGGTTATTTCGAAAGGTCAGGGACGAAATCGAAACCCAGGTCAGACGTTTTTTAGCGGAAAGCCGTTGATTTCCAGTCGAGGTTACTTAGTCGGGATTATTAACGAACGTTCTTAGAGCTGGTTCCACTCCTCAGGGCATGTGCCCAAGATGGTGTCGGTCCTCTGACACCACCACGTAGCGTACTCTATGTCAAATATACGTAAGAACGCTCTACCAGTACCGCTCTATTGGACTGCTGCTGATTCATGTGGGCAACATCCGCCCGATCTCTCGCCCCGTCTCGACGGCCCGGTCCTCTTCGCCTTCCAGTAGCGTGGCGTTCTTCCAGTCGTCACGGTTTTAAACCCAGAACTTCTGAGGCCCCATAATCGGCTTAAGCCCGGCCTTCTCCAGGCGTTGGTACAGCTTGTCGGCACTGCTGGCAGGCCAGGCGTCGCTCCTCTTTCCGGTCGGCTCTTCTCCGTGGACCCCTGTGCCGACGGCCACGAAAGGCTTACCCGCCCAGTCGCCCTTCTTAAGCTTGGAGACGAACCTCTTCGCGGGCCCCATCGCCCGGCCCATCCTGGTGGGGGAGCCTACCACCAGGAAATCGAAGTCTCCCTCGACCTCGCCCGGCAGTCGCAGCACCTTGACATCCTGCCCGGACTGTTCCAGCCCGCGTGCCAGGGCCTCTGCTATCCTCGTGCCGTCTCCGAACTTCGTGTAGTAAGCGATCAATCCCCTCATTTCCCAACCTCCACGTTTCCATCAGGCTTCTCATGTCTGACATTCCTCGCAAAAAGCCCACATCAGCAGAGCGGCAACTAAGGCCATGGAGGCGCCGAACACGAAGGCGACCGCGGGGTTCGCCACCTGCCAGAGTACGCCGAAGATCACGCTTGCGAGCACCTTTCCGATTCCATCGGTCATGTGGAACACGCCGAACGCTGTCCCTTTGAGCTCGGAGGGTGCGAGGTCGGCAACGTAGGCGTTCAGGACTCCGTGGGTAAGCCCGTAGAAAAGCCCGTAGGCGCCAATAAGTAACCAGAGTTGAGCTGTCTGCCGTGCAAATGCGAAGCCGACATAGACCACTGCATAGATGACGAATCCGATAAGGAGCGTCTTCTTACGGCCGATACGGTCCGAGAGCATGCCGCCAGGCATCGATACGGCGCTGTAGACAATGTTGAAGAGCATCCAGAAAAGAGGCACCAGATACGTTTTCATGCCCAAGGCTTGTGCGCGAAGGAGGAGAAACGCGTCGCTGGAGTTACCCAGGGTAAAGACAGCGACGACGGCAAGAAGCACCAAGTAACTCTTGCTGAAGCCCTTAAGTGACATCCCGGGAAGAACCGCCCTCTTCCCGTCACGCCTCTCCTTCAGGAACAGGGCAATTAGCAGAATCGAGATCAGACCCGGGATGAATGCGGCTAGAAACACCACCCTGTAGGCTTTGCTCCCGCTGTCTCGCAAGAGCCACATCATGAGGAACGCCAGCCCCGGGCCGATGACCGCGCCGAGGGTGTCGAGGGCGCGGTGGAAACCGAAGGCTCTACCACGGAGCGAAGGGTCGGTCTCTTCCGTTATCAGCGCATCCCTGGGGGCCGTACGGATACCTTTGCCCACGCGATCGGCAAACCGCACCAGCAGCACCTGCCAGACGGCGTCCGCCGCGGCAAAGAAGGGCTTGGCGAAGGCTGACAACCCGTATCCAGCCAGCAGTAGCGCTTTTCGCCGGCCCAGGCGGTCGGAGATGTAACCCGCGAATCCTTTCAGGACACTGGCGGTTCCCTCGGCGATCCCCTCGACCAGGCCGATGGAGATGGCGCCCGCCCCGAGCACGTTCGCCATGAACACCGGCAGAAGAGGATAGATCATCTCGGAGGCCACATCTGTGAACAGGCTTACCAACCCCAGGACTCTGACAGTCCTGCTCAGCCTTCCACTTCCTGAGGCTATGGGTTTGTCCCGCAGTGGTCTCTTCATATATAGATTCTATTCTCTGAGAGGGTGAGATGCCCTCTCCGAGAGATCTCTTGACGGCGCAGTGCACTCCGGGACACAACATATTAACGCACTTAATTATTAAATGTTATAATATATATGAATCATATATGAATCCAGTTATTCCTGATCGGCTACGGAAGGAATGCGACATGTCTTCAGCAGTAACCCAGGAACTCAACGAGAGAATCTTGTTCGCTTCCAAGATAATGGTCAACATCCTGGCCGAAGCGCTCATCAGCGCGGGAGTGCAGGGCCTTTCTACGCCGCAGTACCGCGTCCTCGACATGATCTACCACGGTGTGGACAAACCCGCCGAACTCGCGAAAATGCTGGACGTGAGCCCTCCAGCGATATCCTCCATTATCTTCAGGCTGGAAGAAGGCGGCTACGTGAGCAGGGGACACTCCGGGGAGGACCGCCGCAGGGTGGTCCTCGAGCTTACTGGCATGGGCAAAGACGTGGTTCACAGGGTCAACGCGAAGAGAAGAAAGCTCATAAACACCGTCCTGGACAGGATGGATGCGGGGGAGATCAGGCGGCTCGAATCATCACTTGACGCGTTCACCACAAGCTATCTCCAGATAAAGGGCAAGGAGAGCCCAAAGAATCGTGCTTGACAACGTGCTTCTCAAGGACCCCAACTTTATCGCACTTGCACTAGGCGTCTCCCTACTGCTCGGGTGGGCGGCCGGTCTCCTCTGCAGGAAGATAAAGACGCCGATGGTGGTCGGCTATATACTGGTCGGCATCCTGCTGGGCAAATCGCTGCTGGGCGTGTTCAACGACCAGAACATCCAGGGGCTCTACTTTATCATCTACCTCGGCCTTGCGTGCATCGGGTTTGACATCGGTGGAGAACTGGCGCTCCACAAGATGAGAAACCTGGGGAAACAGATAATCTGGATATCGGCGCTTGAGACGCTCGCTGCCACCTTGCTGGTGGCTTTAGCGGTTTACATCTATACGAGGGAACTCTACATCGCACTCATCTTCGGGGCGCTGGCGGCCGCGACCGCCCCGGCCGCCACCGTGGACGTGCTGCGCGAGTACCAGGCATCGGGACCGCTCACGACGACCACTTTCGCCGTTGTGGGAATAGACGATGCCTACGCAGTCTTCATCTACGCTTTTGCTGCCTTCTTCGCCAAGATGCTCATCTCGAACAAGACCGTTCACATAACAGAAGCGGTGCTGAGGCCCGCGGGAGAGATACTGGGCTCGCTGGCGCTGGGGCTGGTCATCGGCCTCCTGTTCCTGTTTCTCATACGTAATTACACGGCCAGAAGGGGCCTTTTGGTGCTCACGTGGGGCGTGATAGTGGCGACCACCGCGCTCGCGAACCTCTTCCACTTCTCTCTCATCCTGGCGAACATGGCCCTCGGCCTGACCGTGGTAAACCTCACTCGCTGGAAGAGAGATGACCTGTTCGAGCTTATGAGGAACACCACGCCGCCGTTATTTGTCCTCTTCTTCGTCCTTGTGGGGGCTCAGCTCGACGCCGGCAAACTGCTGAGCGTGGGGGTCATAGGCCTTCTTTACATCGTGCTGCGAAGTGCCGGGAAGCTCTCGGGGGCATATCTCGGGGGGGTGATATCGGACGCGCCGGAAACGGTCAGGAAGTACCTCGGGCTCTGCCTGTTCTCGCAGGCCGGCGTGGCGATAGGTCTTTCGATACAGACGAAGATAACTTTCGGGGCGAAACTATACGGTCAGGCGGGTATAGAATTGGGCATCATGGCGGTAAGCGTGATAGCGGCGACCTCCCTGCTATTTCAGATCATCGGCCCGCCCAGCACGCGGTACGCGGTGATAAAGGCCGGAGAGGCTAACGTATAGGGGGTAATCGGATGGAACGGTCGCAGAAGCAACCGTACCTGTCGGGCAAGGTCGAGGACGTCATGGTCACGGACCCGCTGACGATAGCCGAAGACGAGTCGATTTACAGCCTGGTCGACGTATTCCTGAAGCATCACTACCACGGTGTTCCCGTGGTGAACTCTGAAGGGAAGCTGGTGGGAGTGGCGCGGGACTCGGAGGTCCTGGCCTTGTTCGTCTCGAAAGAGCCGTTTGTGGTCAAGTCAACGACTGTCCGAGACATCATGCACAGGCCGCCGTTCACCATAAGCCCGGAGGCCACCGTCCAGAGGGCGGCGGCCAAGATGTTCGTGGACGGGACACGGTTCCTGGTGGTCGTTGGAGAAGGCCAGCGGATACTGGGGGTAGTAACACGGATCGACCTCATCAAGGGGATAAAGTGGAAGGATCCCGAACTGTAGGCGGTATTCCAGGCGAGACGAGCGTTTCCCCCCTCATGTGACCTCTACCGGATCGCCTTTGCTGATCGCGCCTCCTTCAATGACCCTGCAGAACAGGCCTTCACTGGGGAGAAGGCTCACCCCGAAGCTCCTGCTGACCACGCTCGGATGGTCCTCCTTGCCTATCTGTGTCACCTCGAGGACGGCGCTTTCGCCGAGCCGCAGCCTGCTCCCCACCGAAAGGGCCGACAGGTCCAGGCCTTCGATCAGTATGTTCTCGGCGAAGTCGCCCGGACCGGCTTTCAAACCGTGTTCCTCGTTCGCTTTCACGACGCTCGCCCAGTCGAGGCACGTCACCTGGCGGCTCCAAGGCCCGGCATGACCGTCGTTCTCTATCCCGTGGTCGCGCAGGAGATCGGCCCGGGGCACTTCGCTCTTCAACTGCCCTCGCTTCTCACTGATGGATATCGCCTTTATGACACCTGTCTTCATATGCCTGCTAATCACGACCCTGATGCCGGTGCTCATTGAGATCTTACTCGCCCGATTATATTTGAACACGAGCTTCGCATGAGGCCTTCCAACAGTTCAACCGGTGAGGGCACATTTGTCACGGCCGGTTTAGACCAGCTGTTGACATCAGAACTGAAGCGCAATAGATTCCTATATAAGAATAATACCTAACAATACTCAGGTTGCCATGGAGCCTTCAAAAGAAGAGGTCAAGGCGCGCACCGACCGCTTCGCACAAGCCCTTAGAGACTCAGGGACAAGGTTGACCCACCAGCGCGTTGTGATATTCCAGGAGGTGGCGAAGACCGGAGAGCACCCAGACGCCGATACCGTTTTCAGGCGTGTGAGGAAACGAATGCCATCGATTTCCCTGGACACCGTATACAGGACTCTCTGGATGCTCAACGACATGGGACTCATCAGCACTCTCGGTCCGCAGCGAGGCAGGGTTAGATTCGATGGCAACGCGAGCCCCCACCACCACTTCGTCTGCACTGATTGCGGCTTTGTCGGTGACTTCTACTATGAGGAGTTCGACGGCCTCGAGGTGCCGGCAGAGGTGGACAGAATGGGAGATGTGGCGACAACCCATGTGCAGTTCAGGGGCTTGTGCTCACGTTGTTGGCCGAGAGACGGCAAGGGGAGAATGAGTCAAGGCAACGAGGGGAGGAAGCCTCATGAATGAAGAAAGCAAGTGCCCGGTAACGGGCGCTTCAGCCCGCAAGGCAACCCGCAGAGGTGCGTCGAACCGTGACTGGTGGCCGAACCAGTTGAACCTCAAGGCTCTCCATCAGCACTCCAACCTGAGCAATCCGATGGGCGAGAAGTTCGACTACACAGAGGAGTTCAAGAAGCTGGATCTGGAAGCCCTGAAGAAGGACCTCTATGCGTTGATGACCGACTCGCAGGACTGGTGGCCGGCCGATTATGGCCACTACGGGGGGCTCTTCATCAGGATGGCTTGGCACAGCGCGGGCACCTACCGCATGGGCGACGGTCGCGGGGGAGCGGGATCCGGCACCCAGCGCCTGGCGCCTCTCAACAGCTGGCCCGACAACGCGAACCTCGACAAGGCCCGCCGTCTGCTCTGGCCGATAAAGCGGAAATACGGCAGCAAGATCTCCTGGGCCGACCTCATGATCCTGGCTGGCAACTGCGCGCTCGAGTCGATGGGATTCAAGACTTTCGGTTTCGGCGGCGGACGCGAGGACTTATGGGAGCCCGAAGAAGACATCTACTGGGGCAGCGAAGACACCTGGCTTGGCGATAAGCGCTACAGCGGTGATCGGGAACTCGAGAACCCGCTTGCTGCCGTGCAAATGGGTCTTATCTACGTGAACCCAGAAGGGCCGAACGGAGAGCCTGACCCGGTCGCGTCGGGCCGCGATGTCCGCGAGACTTTCGCCCGCATGGCCATGAACGACGAGGAGACCGTCGCGCTCGTTGCCGGCGGGCACACGTTCGGCAAATGCCACGGCGCCGGCGATGCGGCGCTCGTCGGTCCCGAGCCCGAGGGTGCCCCCATCGAAGAGCAGGGTCTCGGCTGGAAGAGCAGTTACGGCAGCGGCAAGGGGGATGACACCATCACTAGCGGCATCGAGGGCGCCTGGACGCCGAAGCCGACCCGGTGGGACATGGGCTATTTCGATATGCTGTTCGGCTACGAGTGGGAACTGGTGAAAAGCCCCGCGGGCGCCAACCAGTGGGTCGCCAAGGACGTCGATGAGAAGGACAGGGTGCCGGGCGCGCACGACCCGGCGAAGCGCCGTGCGCCCATCATGACCACCGCGGACCTGTCGCTGCGCTTCGACCCTATCTACGAGCCGATCGCGCGGCGTTTCCACGGGAACCCGGAGGAGTTCGCGGACGCCTTCGCCCGGGCGTGGTTCAAGCTGACGCACCGTGACATGGGCCCCCGCTCGCGCTATCTCGGTCCGGAGGTCCCGGCGGAGGAACTGATCTGGCAGGACCCGGTGCCCGCAGTAGATCATGAGCTGATTGATGCACAGGATATCGCGGACCTCAAGGGCAAGATCCTCGCCTCGGGCCTGTCCATCCCGGAGCTGGTCTCGACCGCCTGGGCGTCGGCCTCCACGTTTCGCGGCTCCGACAAGCGCGGCGGGGCGAACGGGGCACGCATCCGCCTTGCGCCGCAGAAGGATTGGGAAGCCAACCAGCCGGCGCAACTGAAGACTGTGCTTGGGACCCTGGAGAGGATCGAAGAGGAGTTCAACGGCGCTCAGTCCGACGGCAAGAAGGTATCCCTGGCCGACCTGATCGTTCTGGGCGGTTGCGCCGGTGTCGAGCAAGCCGCAAAGAACGCCGGTCGCGATGTTACCGTTCCCTTCACGCCGGGACGTACGGATGCGTCGCAGGAACAGACCGACGTGGAGTCGTTCGCGGTACTCGAGCCGGCTGCGGACGGGTTCTGTAACTACCAGAAAACCAAATACGCAGTATCGGCGGAGGAACTGCTGGTCGATCGCGCACAACTGTTGACGCTGACCGCTCCCGAGATGACGGTCCTCGTTGGCGGTATGCGCGTCTTGAATGCCAACTTCGGACAGTCCCCGCACGGCGTCTTCACCGAGCGTCCGGAGACACTCACCAACGACTTCTTTGTGAATTTGCTCGACATGGGCACGATGTGGAAGGCTGCCACGGAGGACGAAGATGTGTTCGAGGGTCGCGATCGCGCAACGGGCGAACTCAAGTGGACCGGCACCCGCGTTGACCTCATCTTCGGTTCGAACTCGCAGCTCCGGGCCCTGGCGGAAGTCTATTCATGCGAGGACTCTGAGGAGAAGTTCGTGCGCGACTTCGTAGGGGCGTGGAACAAAGTGATGAACCTCGACCGCTTCGACCTGGCCTGAGCCCGGCGGATAGATATTCCTTCGCGGTCCGGTCCGACAGCTCGGGCTGAGGGGGCACATTGGCATACGAATGGAACGCCGAGGAGTATTGTGAGACCTCCGGGCAGCAGAAGGCATGGGGCCGTGAGCTGCTTGGAAAGCTTCATCTCAAGGGCGACGAGCGCGTCCTTGACATCGGCTGCGGCGACGGGACGCTCACTTCAGAGACGGCGGCGCTGGTACCCGACGGCTTCGTGGTGGGAATAGACAGCTCTTCCGAGATGATCCGCCTGGCCAGGGAGAGCTATCCACCGGGCGAGGGTCAGAACGTTTCCTGGGAGGTAAAGGACGCGGGAGCGCTTGACTACGAGGAGGAGTTCGACGTGGTGTTCTCCAACGCGGTTTTTCACTGGGTGAAGGAGCACCAACCCGTGTTGGACGGCATCGCCCTGGCGCTGAAGCCCGGCGGAAGAGCGCTGCTGCAGATGGGAGGAAAGGGTAACGCCGCAGGCGTATCCGATTCGCTGTTAGCGGTTCTTACAGACCCGGACTGGAGCAAATTCTACGGGGACTTCAGTTTTCCGTATCGCTTCCACGGGCCCGACGAGTACCGTATCATGATCGAGCGTGCAGGTCTTATGTGCAGACGAGCGGAGCTGATCAGGAAGGACATGGTACAGGAGGGCAGGGAAGGGTTCGCCGCGTGGATCCGCACTACCTGGCAGCCGTTCACCGAACGTATACCCGAAGAACTCCGCGAGCGTTTCATTTTCGAGATAACCGACAGGTACATCGACGGTCATCCCGCGGACCCGCGAGGCCGGGTTCACGCGGAGATGGTCCGGCTCGAGGTGGAAGCGGGAAAGATGACCGGCCCGCCGAAGCCCCTCAATAGATGATCTTCCCGCCCTTTCCAACAGCGACCTGAGCAAGGAACACGGCAGCCCGGCGACGAACGTTCTTGAAAAGGCCATCCTCGAGAGTGGCGTCAAGGGGAGGCAAGCGATGAAGGAGGGGAAAGTGGCAGAAAAGAAGGGGGCACCGTCGGGACCGAAGTACCTGACGTGGACCACGGTCTGCTTCATGACGGTCGCCTGCGTGGCGAGCATCCGCAACACGCCGAGCATGGCTATCTACGGCAAGGCTGGGATCTTCCTGTACATCGTGCCGGCCATCCTGTTCCTCATACCCACGGCGCTCGTCGCCGCGGAGCTGGCCAGCGGCTGGGAGGGCGGGATCTACAAGTGGGTCGACGCGGGAATGGGGCCGAAGTCGGGATTCCTGGCCATATGGTCGCAGTACGCCATGACGCTGACCTACTATCCCTCTCTGCTCGCCTCCGTAGCTGCGACACTGGCGTTCATCTTCATGCCCAGCCTGGCTTCCAGCGGGCTCTTTACGGCCATCGTGATACTGGTCGTCTACTGGTTGGCGACCATGGTGTCGTTCCGGGGGCTGAAAGCGAGCGCCGTAATCTCCAGCGGCGGCATGATAATAGGCACGCTCATACCGGGGGTGACCCTGGTAGTGCTGGGCGTGATCTACATTATTTCAGGTGCGCAAGTCCAGTCGGCCGCCACGAGCTGGCTGCCGCCGTTCACAGGGCTGGCCAGCATCGTGCTCATAGTCAACAACTTCCTCTCTTACGCCGGCATGGAGGTCAACGCCGTACACGTCAACGAGATGGAGCGCCCCTCCAAGGAATTCCCCAAGGCGATATTCGTTGCGTCGGGGATGGCGGTCGCCATATTCGTCCTCCCGGCGCTCGCGATATCGTTCGTGGTTCCCGCCGAGCAGATAAGCCTGACCGCCGGGGTCATGCAGGCGTTCCAGCAGTTCTTCAACTACTTCAGCATCGGCTGGCTTACTCCGGTCTTCGGCATCATGCTCGTCGCTGCAATGGTCGGTGGCATGATGGGCTGGCTGGCCGGGCCTAGCAAGGGCCTGCTTATGGTCGGACGGGAGCACGGCTACCTGCCGCCCAGCTTGCAGAAGACCAACAAGAACGGCATCCAGTCGGCCATCCTACTCGCCCAGGGGGTGCTCATCTCGGCCATCGCGCTGCTCTACGCATTCATACCGAGCGTGAACAGCGCCTACTGGATACTCTCGGCCATGACCACCCAGATCTACATGATAATGTACATCCTGATGTTCATAGCGGTGATGCGGCTGCGTAAGAGCCAGCCCGACCACCCCAGGGGATACAAGGTGCCCGCCCTCATGGTCGTGGCGACCGTGGGGCTTGTCACCTCGATCGTCGTGTTTGCGATAGGGCTCATCCCTCCCTCGCAGTTCGGGGACACCAATCCGGCGATATACGTGCTCCTCATGCTGGGAGGGACCCTTCTTATAGGCATAGGGGTACCGGCGCTCTTCCTTGTGCTGCGCAAGCCGTCGTGGGCGGCTGCCCCGGCCGAGGAGGAGGCGGCGGTTGTGGAGGAAGAGGCGGCGGCCGTCCCCGAGG
>JAGUWJ010000104.1 GCA_020062425.1 Actinomycetota bacterium | reverse complement strand
GAGAGCTGGACCATCTCCCCCACCGAATGCGCCCTGAGCGCGGGCGCCTGCTCGCAGACCGCCGTGTAGGCGCTCTCGCTCCCGGCCAGTGCCCCGGTATGGGAGGACGCCGCCTGGGCTCCGGCCTGGGTCGTCCCGGCCTTGTAGAGGACAACCGGCTTGACGGCGCTGGCGGCGCGCAGTGTCTCGAAGAAGCGTTCGCCGTTCGACACCCCCTCGACGTACATGGAGATAACGTTGGTCTCGGGGTCGACCGCGAGCGCCTCCAGGAAGTCACTCTCCACCAGGTCGGCGCTGTTCCCCAGGCTCACCAGCTTGGAGAAGCCCACCCCCTCGGACCGTGCCCAGTCTATGAGGGAGGTGCAGATAGCGCCGGACTGGCTGATGACCCCGATGGAGCCCCTGGGCGGCATCTTGCGGGCGAAGGAGGCGTTCAGGGGGAGCCCGGTGTTCATCACCCCCAGGCAGTTCGGCCCCAGCAGGCGCATGCCGTTAGCCCGGGCCAGCTCGACCATGCTGTGCTCGAGCCGCCTGCCCTCTATGCCGATCTCCCTGAAACCCGCGGAGATGACCACCCCGAATCGGGTGCCCATCTCGGAAAGCGTGCCGACCGCCGGCGGCACGGCCTTGGCAGGCACGATGATCACCGCCAGGTCGGGCGTTTCGGGGAGGGAATCTACGTCCGGATAGCATGCGATATCAAGTATCTCGTCAGCGCGAGGGTTGACCGGCAGTATCCGGCCCGAGTACCCGGACTTGATGATGTTGTCGAGTACGGCGTAGCCCACCTTCTCCGGATGCGATGACGCTCCGACAACGGCCAGCGACCGTGGCTCGAAGAAACCGGATTCTACCAGCGGGTTGTCACTCGACCTCGAAGATCTGGCGGCCATTGTAGTAGCCACATTCCCTGCAGACGCGGTGGGGCAGCTTAGGCTGGTGGCACTGCGGGCACTCGCTCGAGGCGGGTTCCCGAAGCCTGTCGTGGGACCTGCGCGAATCTCTTTTCGATTTGGATGTCTTCCTCTTGGGAACGGCCATGCCAGCCTCTCTCAATAGTGAACGTGCTCAAAAAAGGGTACTTGAGGAGGTGGACCGCGTCAAGCGAAGCCGCACATGGCCAGGGAGAGCCCGCGCCCGTGAACAAAGGGCCTGATCGCTTATTCCCTTCAGGACGCGTCTATCTTTTTCAGCGTCTCCAGCACCACCTCGAGGCTGCAGGCCAGCGATTCCGGCCTTATCTTCTCCACCGTGTCCAGCCTGGTGTGGTAGTGCGGCACCAGTCTTGAGTTGTCCTGGCAGCATATGCATGTGCTGGGGATGCCGGCGATGGTGAACGCCGAGGCGTCCGACGAGCCGATCGGCACTATTCCGACCTTCGGCTCGAAGCCCGCCGCGCGCGCCGAATCACGGACCAGCTCGACCATTCCGCGGTCGTGCTTCGCCCCCGGCCATACCTCCCACTTGAAAATGGTCAGGAACTGTTCGTCGTAGACGCCGTCGAGGAACAGCGCCCGGGTGGGGACGTCGGTGAACTCTTCCCTGTGGCGGGCGGCGTAACGCTTGGCCCCCCTCAGGCCCGCCTCTTCCGACGAGCAGGCGAGCAGTATGACCTCGGTGTTCTCGGGGTAGAACTCTCCGTTTGTGGAGGCCTTCTCGAGATACTTCGCCAGGCCCGCCAGCACGCTCACCCCCGCCATGTCGTCCATGGCGCCCGGCACCACGTCGCTCGTGTGCCAGAAGGCCATGATGGCGACCAGCGGCGATGTTGCTATGAGCGCTATGCCTATGACCTTGAAGGCGAGCGCCTCCGGCGCGCCGCTTTCGCCGACTATGAGGCGGGCCAGGCTCGCCCCCATCAGCACGACCACGGAAAGGACCGCGACACCCATCACGGCAGGCGCGAGGGATTTGAACCAGTACCAGATCTTGAACTCGTAAGCGGAGTCGAGGTGAGCGGAAACAACGAGTCGCTGCTTGACCTCGCCGCGAGGCGATATGACGCCTGCCACGTTCTGCCCTTCGCGCCTGGGGAACAGGAAGTCGACGAACTCACGGTAGCGCACGACCTCGAAGAACAGGACGGTGAGACCGACCACGGTAAGAGCCAGCGAGACCGCCGGGACGAGGTAGTAGAACACCAGTCCCACGACGTAGGTGAAGACCAGGAACGGAAAGAGCCCCATGAAAGCCTTGGGGCTGCAGGTGAAATCTTCGAAGTCCACCCGGGAGCAGGCCGGCTCGACCTCTATGGCGAAGAGCCTCCCCAGCTCCTTTTCCGCCTCGCCGCACGACTCCCTGGGCCCGATAGTCGAAACGGCACGGTCTATCAGATCGTACATGTACCCGGAGTAGTCGCCCGCGGGCATTCACACCACCTCCACCTTCTCGTGACTCTTGTCCCCGTAACGCCGTAATAATCACCTATCAGGCACCGTTCGGGCAATAGGAAATATGACAGATTCAGGAATACGGCGGTCGGGACAGCAGGGGCGGGACATCACTATATCGCTAGGAGGACCCTTCCTCCAGGCGCTTCTTCAACTGCTCGAGCGGCTTCAGCCGTTCGTCGACGGCGCCCTTGGGGCAGTCGCAGGTCTCGAGGTTGAGATTAGCCCCGCACCTGGCGCACAACCCTTTGCAGGAATTGTCGCAGACCCTGGTCGCCGGGAAAGCGAGGCTGATGGAGTCGCGAAGGACCGTCTCCAGGTCGAGAACGCCGTCGAGCACCATGTACTCGGACGGCTCACTGCCGCTCTCCTCGAGGTCGGAGTCGCTCAGCCATAAAGCGTGCTCCCGCACCTTCAGGTCCAGGGGGTACTCGTAGTTCTCGAGGCACCTGTAGCACAGCAGGGACGCGGTACCGGTCACAGTTCCGCTGACCTCGACCCCACCGGCGATGCGCCGGAGCTCCAGGCTCCAGGACGCCTGGTCTCCCGGCTCGAACCTGATGCCGTATACGTCCTCGAGCACGAGGTTGGCGGTGCCTTTGATAAGCTTCCGGTCGCCCACTGCGGGCAGCACCGCGATGACGTCTACGTGAAGGTTCCTTACGGATGGCTCTTCCATGGTGATCGTCCGGCGGGCTGGCTTCCAGCAGCGGGGCCGGTGCGCCGTTCTAAGGGTTTACTCCTCCGGTTCGCGCTCGTATTCGTACTCGGCCTCCGGAGCGGGCTCCGCATAGCCGCGGAGCTTCTCTCTCCAGTTCGTTATCCGTCCGAGTATCTCGTCGGTCGAATCCTTGACCTCTATGAGAGAGGCTTCCAGCTCGCCGAAGATCCGGTCTGCCACATCCTCGGCGTCGAAGATTATCCTGCGGGCCTCTTCCTGGGCCTCATCTATCATGTGGTCGCGCTCGAGCTCGGCCTGCTTCACGATCTCGGTGTCCTGCATCATCTGCTCTGCTCTGCGCTCGGCCGAGGCCACGACCTCCTCTTCCTTGCGCTGAGCTTCAGAGAAGATGCGATCGCGGTCTTTAGCTATGAGCCTGGCCTGCTTGAGCTCGTTCGGAAGGGTCGCCCTTATGTCGTCCAGCAGGTCGTAGAACTCCGCTTCGTGCACCATGACAGACGACGAGAGCGGCATGCGCTTGGAGTTGGCGATGAAATCCTCGAGCTTGTCCAGGCGGGCGAATATGTCCATCTGGGGCTACTCCTTTCCCTGCTTTCCGGAAGGCTTCCCCTTGCCGAACTTCTCGGCGAGGCGCTTCAGCACCGCGTTGGGCAACAAGCCCTCGATGCATCCGCCGTAGGAGACAACCTCCTTGATGCCGCTCGAGCTCAAATAAGTATACTCCGGGCTCGCCATCACGAAGAACGTCTCAATGTTCTCATCCATCTGCCTGTTGAACTGCGCCATCTGGAACTCGAACTCGAAATCCGACATGGCCCTCAGGCCCTTTACGATAGCGCACGAATCGTACTGGTGGGCAACATCCACCAGCAGGCTATCAAAGTCTATCACCTCGATGTTCTTCTTGTCCGCAAGACACTCGTTCAGCATGGCGAGTCTCTCTTCGAGGTTGAACATGGGGCTCTTGCCGGCGTTGGCCGCCACCGCCACGATCACCTTCTCGAAGTGTCTCGCCGTCCTCATGATAACGTCCAGGTGACCGTTGGTCACCGGGTCGAAAGTCCCCGGGCAAATGGCAACCTTCAAGCCTCCGACCTCCCGGCTTCGCTGCCTCCGTCTCTTGTGACGTACATGGATAGAATCGAATCGCCGTAGTCACGCCGCTCTTCGAGTGACCATTCCCCTACAGGCGGCTCGTACCACGACTGCGGCGAGTGCCTGTAGACCAGGAGGCCGCGCCTGTCGAGCAGCTTTCTTTCGCGAACAAGACGGAACAACCCCTCCAGAATGCGTTTGTCAATTCTAAAGGGGGGGTCGACAAAAATCAAACCGTACTGCCCGTGTGCGCGGGACAGCCCGCGGGGCAGTTCGGCCGTGTAGACACGTGCCATGTCGGCCAGGTGTGTCCGCTCGAGGTTGTCCCAGATGGAGTCCGCAGTCGCCTTGTTCTGCTCGATGAAATCGGCGTGCTCGGCCCCGCGACTCAGCGCCTCGATGCCGAGATTCCCCACACCGGCGAACAGGTCGAGCACCCGTGCTCCCTCGATCCGGTCGCCCAGCGCCGCGAAGAGCGCCTCCTTGACACGGTCGAGGACGGGGCGCAGTGCGCGGCCTGTTGCCCCGTAAAGCCTTGTTCCCTTTGCGCTTCCAGCAATTACTCTCATGCGCCTCCCGACTTAACAGTGGGGACGGACCCCTTAAGTTAAGTCATGACTTCTCTATAGACCTGTGCCGAGATGACTTAACTTAAGGGGTCCGTCCCCACCGTTAAGTGCATCAGCCTTTGAACAGCCAGTCGAGGGAGCCCGCGAAGCGTCGATTCGCCTCCCATTTCAGGAGCGCGTTCTCCCGGCGGTTGAGAGTCGGGTCCTCGTCCACCACTTGGAACGCCTCCTCACGGGCCTTCCGCACCAGCTCGACGTTCCGCCCCAGCCTCGCCACCTTCAGGTCGGGAAGACCCGACTGCCTGGTGCCGAAGAGCGAGCCCTCGCCCCTTATCTGCAGGTCGGCCTCGGCAAGCTCGAAGCCGTCTTCGTATTTCCGAATCGCTTCCATTCGCGCTTTCGCCTCGTCGGTCTTGGGATCTGTGAAGAACACGCAGATAGCTCTGTCAGGCCCGCGGCCGATGCGCCCCCTCAACTGGTGGAGCTGGGCAAGCCCGAAGCGGTCGGCATTCTCTACTATCATCACGGTGGCGTTAGGCACGTCCACTCCCACCTCCACAACCACAGTCGATATGAGAATGTCTATCTCGCCCGCCTGGAAACGGTCCATGATGCCGCGCTTCTCCTCGCTCTTCATCTGGCCGTGCAGCAGCTCGACACTCCGCCCCGGGAACTCCTCCGCCAGCCGCTTCGCCTCCTCCGCCGCGGCGCGCGCCTCCAGCTTGCTCGACTCCTCGATGAGTGGGCATATGACGAATACCTGCCGCCCTGATGCAACCTCTTTGCCTACCATGGCGAACGCCCCCGCGCGCTGGGAGCCGTCGGCCACCACGGTCAGGACGCCCTTCCTCCCTGATGGGAGCTCGTCGATGACGGACATGTCGAGGTCGCCGAAGAGCGTCATCGAGAGCGTGCGCGGTATGGGGGTGGCTGACATGTGGAGGATGTCAGGGTCCTCCCCTTTTGAAGCAAGCGTCACCCGCTGGTCGAGACCGAACCGGTGCTGCTCATCCACGATGACCAGACCCAGCCGGGCAAACTCCACCCCCTCCTGCAGGAGGGCGTGCGTTCCGATAGCGATGTCCACCTCGCCCGAGGCGATGTCGGCGAGGAGCCCGCGCGGCGCGCCGGCGGTGACCAGTTCGACTCGCACCGGCAGGTTGCTGAGCATCTCGCCTATCCGCGTGAAGTGCTGGTGGGCCAGCACCTCGGTCGGCGCCATCAGCGCTCCCTGGCGGCCGTTCTCCACCGTTTTGAGCAGAGCTGACACAGCCACCACCGTCTTCCCCGAGCCTACCTCGCCCTGGAGCAGCCTGTTCATCTGGGCGGTTTTCTCCATGTCTGCGGATATCTCTTTCCACGCTCTCTTTTGCGCGTCTGTCAGCTCGAACGGAAGGCTCTCGATGAACTGCGCCGACAGCGTGGGAGCGGCCGTGTGCGCGGTCCCCTTCGCCTGGGCCTCCCTGTGCTTTTTCTTGAGCGCCAGGCCGACCTGCATCATGAACAGTTCGTCGAAAGCGGCGCGGTGGCGGGCCCGCTTAAGCGCTTCCGCCCCGGACGGGAAGTGCGCCTCGCGCAAGGCCTCCTCGAGCGGCATCAGCCCGAACCTTTTTCGTGTAGCGGGGGGCACCGGGTCTGCCAGACCCGCCACCAGCTCCAGCGCGCGGCTCACCAGCCTGCGCAGGCTCGCGGAAGAAACGCCCGCCGTCGCCGGGTACAGCGGTATGATGCGCCCGGTGTGGATGGCCTCCGCGCGGTCGTCATCCTCCTCTCCCCCCAGCACGTCGTAGGACGGGTTCACCATCTGCAGCTCGCTGGCCCTGAACTGGACCTTGCCGCTGAACGCCACCTCGACACCCTCCCGGAGCCGGCCCTTATGGTATTCCTGGTTGAACCAGACACCTGAGAGATAGCCGGTCCCATCGAAGATAGCTACGGTGAGCACGTTGCGGCGGCCGCGGGTGCGCCGGCTCTCCGCCGACGCCACACGCCCGATGACGGTGGT
>JAGUWJ010000131.1 GCA_020062425.1 Actinomycetota bacterium | reverse complement strand
GGCGGCAGCATCAGGCAACCGGCTTCGCTCTGCGGCATCGTCGGCATGAAGCCTACCTACGGACTCGTCTCCCGCTACGGGCTGGTCGCCTTTGCATCATCCCTGGACCAGGTGGGGCCGATGACGCGTTCGGTGAGTGACTGCGCCGCATTGCTGGGCGTAATCGCCGGGCACGACCGGTGCGACTCGACCTCCATCGACGAGCCGCGGACCGACTACCTTTCGGGCCTGGACCCGGAGGTGAAGGGCCTGAAGGCCGGAGTGGTGAAGGAGCTCTCGAGCGAGGGCATAGAGCCGCGGGTAAGGGAGCGCTTCAGCCAGACTGTAGAGCTGCTGGGGCGGCTCGGAGTCACTTGCGAAGAGGTATCGCTCCCCAGCTTTGAGTACGGCCTTTCAGCTTACTACCTCATTGCCCCCGCCGAGGCGTCCAGCAACCTGGCGCGCTTCGACGGTGTCCGCTACGGGTTCCGCAGCGGAGATGCGACGGAAGATATCTGGGGGATGTACGACAGGACCAGGGCCGAGGGATTCGGCGGTGAGGTGAAGAGGCGCATAATGCTGGGGACCTACGCTCTCTCAGCCGGGTACTACGACGAGTACTACGCACAGGCCCAGAAGATACGCACCCTCATCGTGAGGGATTACGGGCGGGCCTGGGACTCCTACGACTTCCTGGTATCGCCCACTTCTCCCTCGACTGCGTTCAAGCTCGGAGAAAAGATGGACGACCCCCTCACCATGTACCTCTCTGATATCTGTACCATCCCGGTAAACCTGGCCGGCATACCCGCCCTGAGCCTGCCGTGCGGCCTGGCGGACGGGCTGCCTGTAGGGTTCCAGCTGATGGGGCCGCCGCTTTCCGAGATGAAGCTGTTGAACGTTGCATACGCGCTGGAGCGCGAGCTGGGTTTCGAAGCGAGGCCGCCGCTATGAAGCTGGAGACGATAATCGGGTTGGAGATACACGCGGAGCTGAACACCCGCTCGAAGATGTTCTGCGGATGCGAGACCGCGTTCGGAGGGCCGCCGAACAGCAAGACCTGCGCGGTGTGTCTGGGCCACCCGGGATCGCTCCCGGTTGCGAACCGTGAGGCGGTGGGCGATACAATACTTCTCGGGCTCGCGTTGAACTGCGAGATATCCCCGCGATCCATATTCCACCGCAAGAACTATTTCTACCCGGACATGCCCAAGAACTTCCAGATATCCCAGTACGACGTGCCGCTCACGCGGAACGGACACCTGGAGATGGATGTTGGCGGAAAGACACTCAGGGTGGGCATCACACGCGTTCATCTGGAGGAGGACACGGGCAAGAGCATCCATGTCGGCGAGAGCGGCCGCATCCACGGCGCAGACTTCAGCCTGGAGGACTTCAACCGGGCGGGCATACCGCTGGCGGAGATAGTGACCGAGCCTGACCTTCGAAGCCCCGAGGAGGCGCGCGCTTTCATGCAGCTCCTGAGGGCCACACTTGAATACCTTGGCATCAGCGACTGCAAGATGGAGGAGGGGTCGCTCCGCTGCGACGCCAACATCTCCATCGCGGTTGACGGGCAACTCGGGACAAAGGTAGAGATAAAGAACATGAACTCGTTCAGGGCGCTGCAGCGCGCGCTGGCTTTCGAGGAGGAGCGGCAGAGGTTCGCTATCGAGAGCGGCGAGAAGCTCATGCAGGAAACACGCCACTGGGACGACGCCTCAGGTACAACGCACCCGTTGAGGAGCAAGGAGGAGGCGTTCGACTACCGTTACTTCCCCGAGCCGGACCTGGTTCCCATCGAGCCTGACCCGGCCTGGGTGGAGGAGCTTCGCGGCCGACTGCCGGAGCTGCCGCAGGCGCGGCTCGACCGCTTCAGGGAACAGTACGGGCTCGCCGAAGAGACAGCGGCCATGCTCACCAGCGAGAAGGCGCTGGCTGACTATTTCGAGAACGCGGTTGAGACGGGACAGGATCCGGTGGAACTCGCCAAGTGGATTGCCGGTGATCTGGTGGCACTGCTCAAGGAGGCGGTGGTCCCGGTCCGGTCATGCCCGGTGGGGCCACGCGGCCTTGGCGAGCTGGTGGCGCTCGTCGCTCAGAAGATAATCTCGGGCAAGATGGCCAAGGATGTGCTCAAGGAAGCATTCCAGAGCGGCAGGTCGCCGGCCGAGATAGTGGAGTCGGGCGGACTCTCCCAGATAGCGGACTCGGGTGAGATGGAGCAGGTGGTGGACGAGGTCATCGCCGACAACCCGGCAGCCGCCGACGACCTGAGGGCGGGAAAGGAGCAGGCCCTCAAGTTCCTGATGGGTCAGGTCATGAAGAAGACCAGGGGCAAGGCAAACCCGGAGATGGCTTCCGACCTCATCAGGAAGAAGCTATCCGGCTGAAAGAATCTCCGACTCTTCCGTTGGTGCCTGACACCAACGGAAGGGACCTGGAAATTACATTCCGGGGTCCGGCCCCAGAGTGACCCCAGAGTGTGAATATTGCAGAAGGAAAAGGCGGGCTGTCGAGCCCGCCTTCGATGTTGTTTGCCTGTCTAGGAGGTCTTACGGCGCTTCTTCTCCCGATACCAGCTCCTTGTACTCGGCGGCGGACAGGAGGTTCTCCATCTCGCTCGCATCCGACATGTCAACGATCGCGATCCAGTTCTTATAGGGATCTTCGTTGATCGTCTCTGGTGCGTCCACCACCTCGGAGTTGACCTCCTTGACGCTGCCGCTCACCGGCGCGTAGAGATCTGAGACCGACTTGCGCGACTCGATCTCGCCGAAGGCCTCACCGGCCTCGATCTCGGTGCCGGGTTCGGGGACCTCTATGAAGACGATCTCGCCGAGCTGGTCCTGGGCAAAGAAACTCACGCCGATGGTGCCGTCGGGCCGCACCCACATGTGTTCCTTGTGATACTTCAAGTCATCGGGATAGCTGCTCATATCAAATCCTCCTTTTAAGCCTGGAACGGAATATATCAAATGGCCTCCGCTATTTCAATTTGGAACTGAAATATAATCTAGGTGTGGATGAAACACCGGTCGAACAGGCGCGAAGGTACATAGAGAAGAAACAGGGGTGGCGCCCCGAGCGCCGCACAGTCATTTACCTCGTGGCGATGGCGGCAGCCCTGCTGCTGTCGGCGGTACTGGTGCCGCGCCTGCTCCCGGGC
>JAGUWJ010000106.1 GCA_020062425.1 Actinomycetota bacterium | reverse complement strand
TCGCCGCAGCTCAGAAGGTGCTGGCCGCGGCGGGGTAGCAGGATGAGCCGGGCGGCAACCGCCGCATCGAGAGACACAGGAGAGAAAGATGGCAGGAAAGCCCTCGTTTAAAGTGCTGGTAGCGGAGAAGATCTCCGTTGAAGGCGTAGAGAAGCTGAAGAAGCTCTACGAGGTGGACGCTTTCGACAAGATGCCGAGGGAAGACCTGCTCGAGCGCATAGACGAATACGACGCGCTGGTCGTCCGCAGCGGGACAAAGGTCGATGCCGAGGTGATCGAGAGGAGCGGCAGGCTCAGGGTCATAGGGCGCGCCGGTATAGGGGTAGATAACATAGACATCGACGCGGCCACCAGGAAGGGCATCCTGGTCGCCAACGTCCCCGAGAGCAACATCGTCTCCGCCGCGGAGCACACCATGGCGATGCTGATGGCGACGGCCCGGAACATACCCGCCGCAGACTACTCGATGTCTCGCGGTGAGTGGAACAGGTCCGCTTTCCAGGGAGTCGAGCTCTACGGCAAGACATTGGGGATAGTAGGCATCGGCAGGATAGGCGGCCTGGTGGCGGAACGCGCCTCCGCCTTCGAGATGAGGCTCATCGGTTTCGACCCTTTCATCTCCCAGCAGAAGTCGAAACAGCTCGGTGTGGAGATGAAGGAGACCCTGGAGGACGTCCTCGAGGAGGCAGATTTCATAACCCTGCACGTGCCCATAACCGACGACACCAGACACATGCTGGGAGCCAAGCAGTTCGACATGGCCAAGAAGGGCATTCGTATCGTGAACGTCTCTCGCGGCGGCATCATAGACGAGCAGGCCCTTCTCGAGGCTATCAAGGACGGCAGGGTGGCTGGAGCGGCCCTCGATGTGTTCGAGAGCGAACCCCCCGGTGAGAACCCGCTGTGCAGCATGCCGCAGGTGGTGGTGACACCACACCTGGGCGCAAGCACCAGCGAAGCTCAGTACAAGGCAGGCGTGGCCATAGCCGATCAGGTCATCGCCGGGCTTTCCGGCGAGTTCGTGAGCGGCGCGGTGAACATGGCCATGCCCCACAAGGAAGTCGTGGAAGCACTGAGGCCGTTCATGCCTCTCTGCGAGAAGCTGGGCCGTCTGTACGCCAGCCTGATGAAGGGGGCCGTGACCGAGATAGAACTGGAGATACTGGGCGAGATAAGCGAGCACGACACCGCGCTCCTGACAGTGGCATTCCTGAAGGGGATGTTCGAGAACATCTCCATGGACACCATCACTTACGTAAACGCTCCGTTCGTTGCGAGTGAGCGGGGCATAACGGTCAAGGAGAGCAAGAGTAGACAGTCACGCGACTACGTGAACCTGATAGTGGTCACCTCCAAGGGCGACGACGGGAAGATGATCGCCGGGGCGACACTCATCGGCAAGGGCCAGGAGATATTCGTGAACGTGCTCGACTTCGAGATAGAGATAACGCCGAGCAAGTATATGGCCTTCATCCGGTACGCGGACAAGCCCGGGATGATAGGCAGGGTCGGGACCGTACTGGGTGACCACGCGATAAACATCGCCGGGCTCCAGGTCGGCCGCAAGGCTATCAAAGGCGAGGCCGGGATGGGCCTGAACTTGGACACCCCGCTGGACCCCGAGCTTATCGAGGAGCTCAAAGCCCAGCCCGGGATCAACGACGCCGTATTCATCACGCTGTAGGTGGGTTCAGTGGAAAAGGGCAGGGTCTACATATTCGATACAACGCTCAGGGACGGCGAGCAGTCGCCCGGCATATGCCTTGGCGTCCGTGAGAAGCTGGAGATAGCGGAGCAGCTCCAGCGGCTGGGGGTGGACATCATCGAGGCGGGTTTTCCCGCCACCAGCGAGGGAGACTTCGACGCGGTGACGCAGCTCTCGGCGAAGCTCACCGAATCCAGGGTCTGCGCGCTGGCCCGCGCGCGTCCCGACGATATCGACAGGGCGTGGGAAGCTGTCAAGGGGGCCGCAAGCCCGCGTATTCATACTTTTATAAGCACATCGGACATACACCTGGAGCACCAGCTCAGAAAGACCCGTGAGCAGGTCTTGGAGATGGCGCGCCAGGCGGTGAAGAGGGCCAGGGGATACTGCGAGGACGTCGAGTTCTCTCCGATGGACGCGACACGAAGCGAGCCGGCATATCTATACAGCGTGCTGGAGTCGGCCATCGAGGAGGGCGCTGGCACTCTGAACATCCCCGACACCGTTGGCTACTCCGTGCCGGCGGAGTTCGCGGAGCTGCTGCGGGGGATATTCGAGAACGTCCGTGGCATTGAGGGTGTGATAGTGAGTGTGCACTGTCATAACGACCTGGGCCTGGCAGTGGCCAACTCGCTAGCCGCGGTCGAATGCGGGGCGCGACAGGTAGAGTGCGCGGTGAACGGGCTGGGGGAGCGCGCTGGCAACGCCAGCCTCGAGGAACTGGTGATGACACTCAAGGTCAGGAGCGACCGCCTCGGGCTCTCAACAGGCATCGATTCGAAGGAGATCAGCAGGACCAGCAGGCTGGTCAGCCTGCTCACCGGCTACCCCGTGCAGCCCAACAAGGCGATAGTGGGGCGAAACGCGTTCGCGCACGAATCGGGCATACACCAGGACGGCGTGCTCAAGGAACGCACCACCTACGAGATAATGGACGCGGAGAGCGTCGGGCTCGTCGAGAGCGACATAGTGCTGGGCAAACACTCCGGTAGGCATGCGCTGAAAGAGCAGTTGGAGCGACTCGGCTACTACCTGAACGAAGAGGAGCTGAACCAGGCCTTCAAGCGTTTCAAGGAGTTGGCTGACAAGAAGGGGTCGCTCTCGGGCGAGGACATCGAGGCGGTCGCGCTCGAATACATCAGGACCGAGGGCCAGCAGTGGAAGTTGACCGCCTACGAGGTCCACAGCGGGGGTCACGAGGCTCCCCCCAGCGCAACCATAACCCTAGAGCGCGAAGGCGAGCGCAGGACCGAGCGTGCCATCGGTGACGGCATGGTGGACGCGGCCTGCAAGGCTATCAGGGAGGCTTTGAACGTCGAGGCGAAGCTGCACAGCTTCACCGTCGAAGCCATAACCGAAGGACTGGAATCCCTCGGAGACGTGACCATCCAGCTCGACGTAGGCGAGCAGAGAGTGGTCGGCAGGGGTGTTTCGACAGACATCGTCGAGGCCAGCGCACGAGCTTACCTGAACGCATTGAACAAGGTGCTCAGGCAGTGAGGAAAGCGATGGAGGGCTCGAGATGAGTCAGTCGAGGCGTATCCTGGCCGTTCACGCCGGCAGAGAGAGTGTCTCACCCGGTGAGCTCATAGACGTCGGGGTTGACCTGGTGCTGGCGAACGATATCACGGCGCCGCTGGCCATCGAGGAGTTCAACAAGCTGGGCGTCGACGTCTTCGACAAGAGCAGGGTCGTGCTGGTGCTCGACCACTTCACGCCCAACCGGGACATCGCCTCCGCAGAGCAGTGCGCCTTCGTGAGGCGTTTTGCTCTCGAGCACCGGATAGAGCACTTCTATGACGGCGGAGAGGTCGGCATCGAGCACGTGCTCCTGCCCGAGGAAGGGCTGATACGTCCCGGCGAGGTGGTCATCGGAGCGGACAGCCACACCTGCACCTACGGGGCACTGGGGGCGTTCGCAACGGGCATGGGTTCCACCGATATAGCGGCCGCCATGGCCACCGGCAAAGCGTGGTTCAGGGCTCCAGAGGCGGTTCTGATAAACGTCACCGGAAAGCCGGGGCCCTGGGTGGGAGGGAAGGACCTTATTCTTCACCTCATCGGGGTGCTCGGTGTAGACGGGGCGACTTACCGGTCTCTCGAGTTCACGGGAGACGGGATCGCGGAACTCAGTGTGGACGGCAGGCTCACCGCTGCCAACATGGCGATCGAGGCGGGCGCAAAGAACGGGCTGTTCCCGGTTGACCGCCCGGTTGTCGAGTATCTCGAGGGCGTTGGGGTGAAAGTCGCTGAGTGCGCGCTCGAGCCGGACGAATACGGTTACGTTGGAGAGATGAGCGTGGACATGGTAAGCCTCCCGCCGCAGGTGGCATTGCCACACCTTCCCAGTAACACGGTTGCCGTTGGCGAGGCACCGCGTGTCAAGCTGGACCAGGTGGTGATCGGCTCCTGCACCAACGGCAGGATGGAGGACATGCGCGTCGCCGCGGAGCTCCTCCGTGGGAGAAGAACCGCACCCCAGGTGAGGTTGATAATCATACCGGGCAGCCCAAGGGTGTACCGGCGCTCAATGGAAGAGGGGCTGTTCGATATCTTTCTCGACGCGGGAGCCGTCATATCCCCCCCGACATGCGGTCCCTGCCTGGGCGGACACATGGGCGTACTCGCCTCGGGCGAGAGGGCGCTCAGCACCACCAACAGGAACTTTACCGGCAGGATGGGCCACCGCGAGAGCGAGGTGTACCTGTCGAACCCGGCGGTCGCCGCCGCTTCGGCGGTGTCGGGGACCATAACAGATCCTGGAGAGTTGAGGTGAGCGGGGAAGTACTGGAGGGAAGGGCCCACAAGGTCGGTGACCATATAAACACCGACCTGATAATACCGGCCACTTACCTGGTGTCAAAGGACCCTGTGGAACTCGGCTGCCACCTCATGGAGGGACTGGATCCAGACTTCTGCTCGAGGGTCGAGGCCGGGGATATCATAGTGGCGGGATACAACTTCGGTTCGGGCTCGAGCCGCGAGCACGCGCCGGTCGCCATCAAAGGCGCGGGTATCTCCTGCGTGATAGCCGCCTCGTTCGCCCGCATCTTTTACAGAAACTCCATAAACGTGGGGCTTCCAATCCTGGAGTCCCCGGAAGCCTCGGCGGCCGTGAGCGAAGGGGACCTCCTCATGGTGGACCTCTCCTCGGGCATCATTGAAGACGTCACCACCGGTGAGAGCTTCGAAGTCCCTTCATACCCTGAATTCATGCGGAAGATAATGGATGCCGGAGGGCTCATAGAGTACAGGAGGAGCGAGCTCTCGGGCGGGTGAGCCTCGCATCTTTCCTGATACACTATACTGGCGGCGCGTGCAGCGCCACGCGCGGCTTTTCGTGAACGACTGGAGAAGAGATGCACAAGATAGCCGTACTGCCCGGTGACGGGACTGGGCCTGAGGTGGTAAAAGAGGGCCTGAAGGTCCTCCAGGCCGCGGCTGAGGTCACCGGCTTCGATTTCGAGACGAAGGAGTTCGATTTCGGTGGTGACCGCTACCTGGCAACCGGGGAGACCCTGCCAGAGGGCGCGGTGGAAGAACTGAGGGAATACGGCGCAATATATCTAGGTGCTATCGGGCACCCCGACGTCAGGCCGGGGATCCTGGAGCAGGGCATCCTCCTCAGGCTGCGCTTCGACCTGGACCAGTACATCAACCTGCGCCCGGTGAAACTGTACCCCGGAGTCGAATGCCCTCTCAAGGACAAGGGCCCCGAAGACGTGGACCTGGTTGTTGTGAGGGAGAACACCGAAGGCCTCTACGTCGGCTCGGGCGGCTTCACCCGCAAAGGGACCCCCGAAGAGATAGCAGTGCAGGAGTCGGTGAACACGCGCAGTGGCGTGGAGCGTTGCGTGCGCTACGCCTTCGATTACTGCCGCGCCCGGGATAAGGAAAAGAAGCTGACCCTCTGCGGGAAGACCAACGTGCTCACCTACGCGCACGACCTCTGGGAGAGGACCTTCAACGAGGTCGCAGTCGAATACCCTGACATCGAGACGGACTACGCCCACGTGGATGCGATCTGCATGTGGTTCGTGAAGAACCCCGAGTGGTTCGACGTGGTGGTGACCGACAACATGTTCGGCGATATCATCACCGACCTGGGCGCGATCATCCAGGGGGGCATGGGCATAGCCGCGGGCGGCAACATAAACCCCGAGGGGACGTCCATGTTCGAGCCTATCGGCGGCTCGGCCCCGAAGTACACGGGAAAGAACGTGATAAACCCGCTGGCCGCCATCGCGGCCGTTCAGATGATGCTGGAGACGATGGGGGAAACCGGGGCCGCGCGCCTGGTCGAAGACGCCATGGTCAAGACTCTTGAGTCCGGGCGCATCAAGAGCCTTTCCGCCGGAAAGATGGGGATGGGTACGGACGAGGTGGGTGACCTTGTGGCGCGGTACGTCCGCGAGCGGTAATCTTGTCGTATCAGAAGGCGGGAGCGAGAGAAGGTAGAGAGCATGGGGCGCAAGATCTATATCGAAGGGAAGTTCGTCCCGGAGGACGAGGCCAGGGTCTCGGTCTTCGACCACGGTCTCCTCTATGGAGACGGAGTCTTCGAAGGGATACGAGTGTACAACCGCAGGGTGTTCATGCTGGACGCCCACCTCAAGCGGCTCTATAACGGCGCGAAGGTCATCAGGTTGGATATACCGGTCACTCCCGACGAGCTGAAGGAAAAGGTGTGCGAGACAGTCCGGGTGAACGACATCTCCGACGGGTACGTGCGCCTGGTGGTGACCAGGGGAAAGGGCGACCTTGGATTGAGCCCCTCGAAGTGCTCGGACCCCAACATCATCATAATCGCCGACACCATCAAGATATACCCGGACGAGGTCTACCACAAGGGTTTGAAGCTGGTGACGGTATCCACGCGCCGCAATAACCCGGACTCCCTGAGCCCGCAGATAAAGTCGCTGAATTACTTGAACCACATCCTCGCGCACCTGGAGGTCCTGCACGCCGGGGCCGACGAGGGGCTGGTCCTGAACGACAACGGCTTCGTGACCGAGTGCGTGGTTGACAACTTCTACATAGTGCTGGACGGTGCGGTCATCACGCCTCCCACCAACTCGGGGGCGCTGAACGGGATAACCAGGATGGTGGTGTTCCAGTTGTGCCGCGACCTCGGGATAGAGATAAGGGAAGAGCAGTTGTCCCTCGTGGAGTGCTACACGGCGGACGAGTGCTTCCTCACGGGCACCGCGGCCGAGATCGCCCCGGTGACTTTCATAGACGACAGGCCGATAGGACCGGACGGCACGCCCGGACCGGTTACGATAAAGCTGATGGAGGCGTTCAAGGAGTTCCGGGAGAACCACGGGACGCCGATAGATTGAAGGACGGTGGCGCATCACCACGGCGCCGGATGAGGAGTGCGGCCGGAATTGCCTGACGTGTATATCTACGATACGACCTTGAGGGATGGAGCGGCCCGCGAAGGGTTGTCGTTCTCCCTGGAGGACAAGCTGAAGATACTGAGGCACCTCGACGCTTTCGGGATGCACTACGTCGAGGGTGGATACCCCGGGTCCAATCCGAAGGACAGGCAGTTCTTCCAGGCCGCGAGCAAGCTCGAGCTGGAGAACACCAGGCTAGTCGCCTTCGGGTCCACCCGCCGGCCTCGCTCGGTGCCTTCGGGCGACCGTGAGATGAGAGCATTGGTGAGTGCCGGAGTGAACGCCGTGTGCATCGTCGGAAAGTCGTGGGACTTCCACGTGCGCAAAGCTCTTCGCGTTACTCTGGAAGAGAATCTGGCGATGATACGTGATTCGGTTAGGTACCTCAAGCGGAAAGGATTCGAGGTACTCTTCGACGCCGAGCATTTCTTCGACGCTTACATGGACAACCCCAGGTATGCGGTGAAGACCGTTCTCTCCGCCGCCGAAGGCGGAGCCGACTGGATTGTGCTCTGCGACACTAACGGGGGCACCTTGCCGCACGACGTGGCGTCCATTGTCCGCGACGTCCTTGCCGCGACGGATACCCCACTCGGCATGCATGCCCACAACGACGGTGACTGCGCCGTGGCGAACAGCCTCGCGGCGGTCAGGGAAGGCGTGCGCATGGTGCACGGTACCGTGAACGGTTACGGTGAGAGGTGCGGGAACGCGAACCTGTGCTCGTTGATACCCGACCTGGCCCTCAAGATGGGCGTTGACTGCATCTCGAGGGAGAACATGACCGGACTCACAGAGCTTTCGCACTACGTCAGCGAGGTGGCTAACCTGACACCCGACAGCCACCAGCCGTTCGTGGGCATGAGCGCGTTCGCTCACAAGGGTGGTATACACGCCAGCGCCGTGGCGAAGGAGAAGCGCACTTACGAGCATATCCCGCCGGAGCTGGTGGGAAACATCCAGCGCATAGTCGTCTCCGAGCTCTCGGGCAAGTCCACTATCACCCTCAAGGCGATGGAGATGGGCGTAGACCTCGCGGATCAGCCCAGGAAGCTTGCCGAGATACTGGACCAGACCAAGGAGCTGGAGCATGCCGGTTACCAGTTCGAAGCGGCTGACGGCTCGTTCGAGATACTGGTACGAAAGGCACTTGGAACGCACAGAGTGTTCTTCAGGTTGGAATCGTTCAGGGTCATCATGGAGAAGCGCGAAGACGGGAAAGTGATGACCGAAGCCACGGTGAAGATCCACGTACGCGGGAAGAGGCTCCTTGCCACCGCAGAAGGAAACGGTCCCGTGAACGCTCTCGACCGCGCCATAAGGACAGCCCTGGAGAGGACCTTCCCGGCGCTGGAGGACATCGAACTCACCGACTATAAGGTGAGGGTGCTCGACGAGAAAAAAGGGACCGCGGCGGTTAC
>JAGUWJ010000207.1 GCA_020062425.1 Actinomycetota bacterium | reverse complement strand
CGACCTCGTGGGGGAGGACCTCGCCCGGGCGCTGCAGACCGCGAGGGCTCGCGGGTTCAACCCGACGGTGACCTCCTGGGAGCACTCCCTGGACCGCGCGGACGGGGTGGTCGTATCCCAGGAGCCGAGCGGAGGCTCCACGGTGAAGAAGGGTTCTGCGTTGAGGCTGACAGTGAGCAAGGGGCCGCCGGCTGAAGGCTCGGACGGAGCCCTGACCCCCGAAGGGACGGCGCGCTCGGGAGAAGAGCAGGCCCCGGGAGAGCAGCGGGAACCGGTGGTGACGATCGACCCTGGGCACCAGGCCATCGATGCCCGGCCGGAGTGGTCCGACCCCGGGATGACCAGGCGGGTGCCCGCGGAAGAGGTCTTCGAGGGTGTCGTCACCGGGAACCCGGAGTACCTGGTGGCGCTGGATATCGGTATGAAGCTGAAGGACCTCCTGGAGAAGGACGGCGTCAGCGTCGTCATGACTCGTGAATCCAGCACCGTCGATCTGACGGACGTGACCAGGGCTGAGATCGCGGCTAACGCGGCTTCGGACCTCTACGTGCGCATACACTGTGCCGGCTCGACAAACCCGGCAAAGAACGGGATGAGGACTTTGTACCCGGCGAGGAGCCGCTGGACAGAGGCGTTCTACGAGGACAGCAAGACCGCCGCGCTGTACGTGCAGGCGGCCTTGGTGAAGTCGTGCCGCGCGCCCGGCGGGGGAGTGGCTGACAAGCGGGACGCGCCCGCCTTCAACTGGTCGAAGGTGCCGGTCATCGAAGCCGAAGTGGGATTCCTCACGAACGTGGAGGACGACGAGCGGCTCTCTGACGACGAGTACCGTTCCGAAGTGGCCTGGGGCCTGAGGAACGGCATCTCCAGGTACCTGTCAGGTCAATGAGCGCCTGGTCCCGGGCCGCTCACCTTCTTCAGTCGCCCCGGATGCGGAAGCCGGCGCTCGAGCGCAGGTCCTCCAGCCTTGACGATGAGCCCACTCGGACCGAGTAGTCCCCCGGTTCGACCGACCAGCTCGATGTGCCCACGTCGTAGTAAGCGAGTTCACCCGCGTCGACGGGCATCGAGACGGTGGCCGTCTCGCCGGGCTCGAGGGGGAGCCTGGCGAAACCTTTGAGCTCCCTCACCGGGCGGTCTACGGCTGTCCCGGGGGGCTCAACGTAGAGCTGAGCCACCTCCTCGCCGTACATAGAGCCGGTGTTGGTCACATCGAACGTCGCGGTGAGCAGGCCGCTGGGGTCGATCTCCTCGTCGCTGAGCTCGAGCGGCCCGTAAGCGAAGCTCGTGTAGCTCAGGCCGAAGCCGAAGGGGAACTCTGGCTCGAGTCCCTCCCGGTCGAAGAGCCGGTAGCCGTGATAGTAGCCGTACTCGATCCTCCTGGCCTTTTTGTCGAAGAAGGGGAGCTGTTCGGTCGATGCCGGGAAGGTGACAGGGAGCTTGCCGCCGGGGCATACGTCACCGAAGAGAATCTCCGCGAGCGCGGTCCCGCCTTCCATGCCGGGATACCACGCCATCAGCACCGCCTCCACCTCGTCCAGCCAGGAGCCCATGGTCACCGCTGACCCGCCCTCCACGATAACGATGCACCTCTCGTTCTCGGAAGCCACGGCATGGATGATCGCCTCCTGGTCCGCGGGCAGGCCTAGGTCCTCCCTGTCACCCCCTCTGGGCAGGAAGTCGGTCATGTGCTCGCCCTCTTCCCTGGAGGTGAGTCCCACCACCACCATGACCAGGTCGGCGCGGGCCGCCTTTACCCTGGCTCTCGAGAGGTCACTGCCGTTGTCGTATTCGACCTCTATGGCCCCACCGGCTCGGCTGCGCAGGCCTTCCAGTGGGGTGACCACATAAGACGGGTGGACCTCGGAAGAGCCCCTGTCCCCGATGTTTGAGCGGGTGGCCAGTTCGCCGACGATGGCCATGCGGCTTACCTTCCGCTCGGCTATCGGCAGCGCGCCGTTCTCGTTCTTCAAGAGGACCATGCTCTTGCGGGCCGCTTCCAGCGCCAGCGCGACGTGGGCGCGGCTCCCTACCGCAGATTTGTCGTAACCGGACTTGTCGCCTTTGAGCGCGAAGCGGGCTTTCTGCCGCAGGATCCTCGCAACGGCGTCGTCGATGCGCTCTATAGGGACCAGCCCCCGCTTCACCTTGCGCGCGAAGCCGAACCCGAAGCGCCACCTCCCGGGCATCTCCATGTCCATCCCACCGTTGGCGGCGTCCACTCCGTTGTATATGCCGAAGAGGAAGTCGGACATGACGAAGCCGTCGAAGCCCCAATCGTCTTTGAGTATCTCGCTCAAGAGCTGGTGGCTGTGGCCGCAGTAGGTGCCGTTCACCCTGTTGTAAGCGCTCATTATCGAGGCGGCGCCCGCGTCAACGCATTTCTTGAAGTGTGGGAGATATACCTCACGGAGAGTGCGCTCGTCGATGATCACGTCCACGTAGAATCTGGACTCTTCGATGCTGTTGCAGGCGAAGTGCTTGGCGCACGCCATGAGGTGCTTCTGGGCGCCTTTCAACGCCGCCACCCCCATGACGCCCAGGTGGTGCGGGTCCTCGCCGAAAGTCTCCTGCGCCCTTCCCCAGCCGGGGTGCCTCAGTAGGTTTATGCAGACGCCGCCGTAGAAATCCGCTCCCTGGGCGCGCGCCTCGACCCCGATGGCCGATGAGATGCGCTCTTGCAGGTCCGCGTCCCACGAAGCGCCTCGCGCGATCGCCACCGGGAAGCACGTGGAGTGGCCGATGCCCACACCGCGCGGACCATCGGTGAACCTGAGCGGAGGGATGCCCAGGCGCCTGTTCCTGCCTGAATCGTACGGCTTGAGGTTGTAGCGGATGAGCATCATGGCAAGGTCCAGCAGATTCGCGCTGCCTGACATCTGCTTTATCTTCTCTTTGAGCGTCATCCGTGAGATTAGCGCCGCGATTAGCTCCTCGCGCTCGCCCTCAGGCGCGTCGACGACGTCCGCGAAAGTGATCTCAGCCAACGGAAACCTCCCAGCCGTTCTGCCTGCACGAGGAAGGATATCACTTACTCATGGGGACAGACACCGTAAGGTAAGTTCGGGCTCTTCTATTTGTTTGACTGGAGATAACTTACCTTACGGTGTCTGTCCCCATGAGTAAGTGGGAAGCCCCGGCTCGGGGGAACCGGGGCTTCCTTGTCAGTTCGCTGAATCTGCGCTCTAGATGCCCGGCATGGGGAATCCGAAGTACTTCATCGAGTACGGGTTCATTGCCTCGAGCAGCCACTCCAGGCCCGTCAGGTCTGTCGGGCTGTAAACGGTAGGCAGAGGGTTCAGGTAGCTGTAGGGGGTATCGAATATCATGGTGTTCTGCACCAGCGGGCTCCAGCGCCCCCAGTACGGCAGGCCCCAGGAGTTGGGGTTACCGGTGCGGCAGAAGTTCGCCACGTACTTCATCATCAGGTTGGCGAGCTGTTCCCTCGAGGCCCTTGTACTCTCGGGCCACATCACCCTCACTATCTGGTTGTCGCTCTCGTCGAAGTTGTGGAACATGAACGGTATGTCGAGCGCGTGGGCGGAGCCGAACAGGAAGTCGATAGGCTTCGGTTCGTCGTCCCACTTGAAGTTGAACGAGTAGATGTTCCTCTGGTAGGTGGACATGGCGGTGGCCGCGCCGATCACCCCGGCCGCACGGAACACCGCGAAGCTGAGCGAACGGGCGAGAGCGTTGTAACCCGGTATGAGAGGCTGAAGCGCCGGGTCAACTGCCGACATGAAGTCTATGCCGGTATCACCGTTGTCGAACTGAGGGCTGTCGATGTCCATTTCTTTCGCTATCTTGCCGAAGTCACTCTCGCTCCAGGTGCTGAACGTCAGCGGCAGGAACAGCTTCAACTCCTCGTAGGTGGAGCTCAAGATTGTCGGCACCTTTGTGTAAAGCCCGAGCGACTCGGCGAGCAGCATCTGCATGGGTATGACGTATCCGTCATCGTAGACCATAGCGGTTCCGCTCATGAACCCGCCGCCGCCATCGCCGCTGCCGTACAGCTCGGCCGCGCTCTTTCCCCTCAGGTACTGGGCGACCTTGGTATTACCCCATTCATCCGCCACCTGCTTCGCGCCGCTCTCGTCGGCCGCGTAGCCGTCTTTGACGAGCAGCTTGTAAAGGAGGCTGTTGGCGCTGCTCTCTCCGATGATGCGCGGTACGCTCAAGGGCCCGCCGCTCATGGCGATAGCCCTGTGGAAGAGGCCTTTCGCGAGAGGGGAGACCAGCATGGAGTGAACGTTGATGCCGCCCGCCGACTGGCCGGCTATGGTCACGTTGCCGGGGTTGCCGCCGAAGTTCGCGATGTTCTCATTGACCCATTTCAGGGCCTTGATGATGTCGAGCGCTCCGTAGTTCCCGGAGTCGTCGAGCTTGTCGCCGGTCCGCAGGTAAGGCGACGCGAACCAGCCCATGGTGCCCAGGCGGTAGTTGAGGCTGACGAAGACCATGTTCGACCTGGCCGCGAAGTTCGCGCCGTCGTACATCCTGGTGGCCGACTCGCCCCAGGCGTTCGCCCCGCCGTGTATCCAGAAGAGCACCGGCAGGTTGGTCTGGGTGGTGCGGGGCCGCCAGACGTTCAGGTAGAGGCAGTCTTCGTTCCCGTACAGCTGGCCGTAGGTCTCGTAATCGAGGTTGACGAACATGTTGTTGAACTGGGTTGCCCCGGGGCCGAACTGGTCAGTAACGCGTGTCTCTGCCCACGGGTCGGGGTCCTGGGGCGCCCTCCAGCGCAGCTCTCCCACGGGTGGCTTCGCGTACGGCACGCCGAGCCACGCCCACACCTTCTCTTCGGCGGTCTCCACGCCCGTGACCGGCTTACCTTTGACGGGGCCGTATTTCGTGTTTCTCACGAGCGGGTCGTCAGCCCTTGCCGCCTGCAGTGGCGCAGCAAGTACTCCCATTCCCGCCAGAAGCAGTACCACCAGCGCCGCGCAGATGTACCTCTTGGATGTTCTCGATCCCGATATCCGCACCCTCCCTCTCCGGTCCGCCCTCTTGGGCGGATGACTTTCACCACCACTCAGATTCAACAGGATTGAGATTATTGGAACATCGCAAAGACGGCGTCAGAAGATGAAACGTGGCATACCCCAAAATATTGTCTCCCAAGCACCGCCGCGGACTGTACTAAATAGTCGGTCAGTCATGCAATATGTCAGACTTGCCGTAATGCTATTCAGAGACGGCCGGGCCTGTCAATCCCCGAAAGGGCAGATCAAGCAAAATTGCGGTCGCTGCCTGGCGCGCACGACACGACGAGAGATAGAATATTCGTCTGTCCGGAGCTGTGAGCATGAAGGAGGAACCATGCCTGAGGTCATGTCTCAGGACATAGGTGGAGCCGAGATAGAGTACCTGCATTATCCTGGTGACGGGCCGACCGTGGTGATGCTCCACGGGACCGGTTTCCTGCCATGGCTGTGGCACCCCATCGCCAGGAGGCTGGCGCCTTCGTTCAGGATAGTCGCTCCTTACTTCTGCGACCACCGTTCAATCGACCCGACCGACGGCGGGCTCGGGTGGCTCCAGCTCGCCGGCGACCTCACCACTTTCATCAGAGGCATGGGCCTTGAAGGATCGATTATCGTAGGGCACTCGATGGGCGGAACCGTCGCCTCCATAGCAGAGGCACTGAACAGCGGCATTGCCTCCAAGATGGTCCTGGTGGAGCCGATCTTTATGCCGTCCGACATCTACGACCTGGCTATCAAGGTGGAGGAGCACCCGCTGGCTGCCAGCGCCAGGAGGCGCCGCAACGCCTGGAGCGACGAGGCCGAAGCGAGAGATTACCTGCGTTCCAAGAAACTATACGCGAACTGGGACGAGGAAGCGCTGGAACTGTACCTTGAGCACGGCATGACCAAAGCCGCAAACGGAGGCCTCACGCTCGCCTGCAGCCCTGAGCGTGAAGCGGCGCTTTTCATGGGGGGTACGGAGCAGAACCCCTGGCCCCTGCTGGGGCGCATCGCCTGCCCGGTCCTCATCGTCGAAGGGGGAGAGAGCGAGAACAGGGGGCTCATCGACCTGCAAAAAGCATACTCGCTGATCCGCGAGGCGGAGTTCAAGGTCGTGCCCGGCGCGGGCCACCTCATCCCCATGGAGAAACCACGCGAACTGCTGGCGCTCATCGAGGAGTTCCTGGGCGCAGATTGAGCAGCAGCCTTACATCCGGAGGGAACGTGAGCGATTTCGTTCTTGTCTCCACTACGACCGACAAGAGGGAGGAAGCAGATAAGATCGCACACCTCCTTGTCGAGAGGGGGCTCGCCGCCTGCGTCCAGACGGTCGGTCCCATCAGCAGTACGTACCGGTGGAAGGACGAAGTCGAACGTGCTGAGGAATGGCTGCTCCTTATTAAGACCAGGGGAGCCCTGTTCGAACGGGTCGAGAAGCTCATTAAAGAAAACCACGCATACGAAGTCCCCGAGATCGTCCTGGTGCCGATAAGGGGGGGCAGCGAAGAGTATCTCCGGTGGCTTGATGAGAACCTGACTGACTGATGCCGGAACCCCACCCAGGACACCCCTTGACACATCCGTATTATGACTATAATATTACGTCCGTAATATTTTCCTGCTATGAACGGAGGTCTCGATGAGCGACGATATCTACCTCGAGCTCGCAAAGCACCTGGACGAGGCGTACGCCGGGGCTCCCATGTCCCCGACCCTTCTGGAGATACTGAAGATCCTATATCCGGGTGAGGAAGCCGAGGTTGCATGCCAGCTCGGCTTCTACGAGAACAAGACCCTCGCCGAGTGCGAGGAGATGATCCCCGAGAAGGCGGGCAGGCTGGAAGGCATCCTCGATGCGATGGCTCACCGAGGGACGGTGTTCACCGCTGAAAAGCCCGGCGGCGGTAGGATCTACAGGCTGCTTCCCAGTGTAGTGGGCTACGTGGAGGCGCCGTTCCTCTCCGGGGAAGACACCGAGGAAAAGCGCATGCTGGCGCCGCTGTGGAAGAAGTACATGGTTGAGGGCTTCGGTGAGGAGCTGGGGAGGGGCATTCCGCTTATACGGGTGATACCGATAAGTGAGTCACTCGAGGACGAGGGCCAGGTACTGCCTTTCGACGCCATCAAGGAGAAGCTGGGGAAGGCGTCGTTCATGGCGGTTGGGCACTGCCCGTGCAGGCAGATCGGGACGCTGACCGGCGAGGGATGCGGGCGTCCCACCGAGAGGTGCCTGCACTTCGGGAGCCTGGGGCGTTACTTCGTGGAGATGGGGATGGCGCGGCAGATAGACATCGATGAGACGCTGGAGATTCTGCAAAGCGCGACTGAGGAGGGCCTCGTCCATGTGTGCGACAACCTGGAGGGGAGCATAAGGACCATCTGCAACTGCTGCTCGTGCTGCTGCGGCTTCTTCAGGGCGAACCAGGCCATCGGTATCAGGACCTACAGCCGCTCGAACTACGTGGCGGTCGTCGACGCGGATGCTTGTACCGCCTGCGCGGTCTGCGAGGAGCGGTGCCCCGTTAATGCTATTTCGGTGGAAGACGCAGCCGTGGTGGACGCGGACAGGTGCATCGGCTGCGGTGTCTGCACGCCGACCTGCGGGGGGGATGAAGCCATACGGCTCGTGGTGCGCGACGAGGTGAAGCCTCCCCCTGACCTGGAGACGTTCGTGAAGGCGCGCCTGGCGGGCAAGTGAACCGGACGGCAAGGAGCGCGAAAGTGGGAAAGAAAGAGGAGAGCAGACAGCGGATAATCTCGTCGGCGGGGACCCTGATAAGGGAGAAGGGCATCGCCGGGACGAGCGTGTCTGAGGTAATGGACGGCGCCGGGATGACCGTGGGGGGTTTCTACGCCCACTTCCCCTCGAAGGAAGCGCTGGTCGCCGAGACGGTATCGTCCGCGCTCGGCGAGTCGCTGGACGGGCTGAAGGCGGCAGCCGGGGACAGGACCGGGGCCGGGTGGCTCGAGGTCGTAACCAGGAGCTACCTATCGAGGGCGCACAGGGACAACCCCT
>JAGUWJ010000013.1 GCA_020062425.1 Actinomycetota bacterium | reverse complement strand
CTGGTTGATTCCAGTACGGATACGTTACTGGCGGCGCGCGGTGACCCCGACGCACGTTCTCGTACTACCCCCCCTCCTTCAGGCCCTTGCAGGGCCTGGCGGAGGGGGTGGGATTCGAACCCACGTACCAGGTCTCCCCGATAAACCGCTTAGCAGGCGGCTCCCTTACGGCCACTCGGGCACCCCTCCTCGAGAGAGTTGATTATAGCACGGAGGAAGTGCCCCGGATTCCGGCCGCAGTTACCCGCTTACGAGTTCCCTGGACCTTTTCTTGATGGCCTCCGGACCCGCTTCCGCCTGGGTGAGCGCGAGCTCCTGATAGGCGTGGAAGAACCTGCTGCAGAAGTCGTCCCAGCGCGCGCATACGTCGAGGGTCTCGTCGTTCATCTCGAACAGGTGCGGCGTCGCGAGGAGTTCCTCCAGCTCGGCTGTGTGCTCCCTGATAACCGCGTCGTCCGCGCCCTCGAGCACGTTAGCGACGAACTCGGCAGGTGGGTACCACGACGCGACCCTCTGGAAATCGCGGTGCATCTGCGTGAGAAGGACGTTGCGCGGGCCTTCCCACAGCTCCTGGACCATCCCGTCCCTCATCAGACGGGGGAAGCTCGAGAAGTCCTCCATCACGCCGTGGCCGCCGAACACGCTGATGCCGAGGCGTGTCATGTCTATGGCGTCGTATGAGACGGTTATCTTCTGCAGCATAATGAGCTGCCGCACGTCGAAGCGGTACTTCTTGAGGGGAAGCGGCTCGTCCGTCTCCAGGCCGCAGGAAAGTCCGCCGGGCAGGTCGATGAAATCCCCGTACAGCTTGAAGCTCCCAGCGATGCTGCGCCTGGTCCAGTGCTCCACCTGGGCTATCTGGCCTGCCGCCATGGGGAAAGAGGCGACGGGCAGTCCGAACGCGGTCCGGAACTCGGCGTATTTCTTCCCCTCGCGCAGGCCACGCGCCATCGCGCCGCTCATGCCGATACCGACCATCAGTCGCGAGAGCGTGAGCACGATTCCGACCACGTTGGCCACGCCCCTGTCGAGCGGTCCTACGGGGTATGCGAGCGCGCCGTCGAACGTAATCTCCGCGGTGGGCAGCTCGACGGTGCCCATCTTCCACTTCAGCCGGTCTATGGTATAGCCGTTGCGAATCTCCTTCTCCTTGTTGCCGGAAAGCCACATGGGCATCACGAAGAGCCCAACCCTCTCCGACCCCTGCGGCTTGGCGGTGACCACCGAGTAATCCGCGTGGGCCGCCGAGCAGAAGAACTTGTTGCCGTACAGGCGCCATTCGCCGTTCTCTTCCACCGCCTCCAGAAGGTTGGAGGGGACGTCGGAACCGCCCTGTATTTCCGAGACGAATTGCGCCCCGATGGCGAACTCCCCTTCGATGCCCTCTTTGACCTGGGTGAGTATGTTGCTGGTCTCCGGGGAGTCCGCGTACTTCTCAAGCAGCGCGACCAATCCCCAGGTGCACGCGAGTGGACAGGCGACGCCGGCCTCGGAGTTCTGGCTGACCAGGGACAGCTTCACGAAGCGCGTCCATGGTGAGGTCTTCTCAGAGAAGATGCCCTCGGAAAAGATCTCCTTCTCCATTACAAGTGTCTCATAAGGCCTGACGATGCGGTCGATACGGTTCTTGTGCCCGTCGTAGTGCATCATGTAGGGCCGCTTTTCCGGGACGGCGATGGCCTCCGAGAAATCGCGCCATCGGAAAGAGGTTTTCTTCGAGAACACCCTCGCTTCCTTGTCGACGGCTTCAGCTTCATCGCCCGCGAAGGCGCGCACCATCTCCTGGAAGAATGGGTCATCGGCGTAGTAATCCACGCCCTTTCTCCACTCCAGGTACTCGTTGAAGCTGTACGGGTTATTCCTGTCCGGAAGTGTCATGATCTGCCTCCCTGAATGAAACCGGCTTCTCTGCTGGTTTACCTCTATTAACAAACAAGCCGGCGGCCCCGTCAACAAGACCGCAACGGCCCGATCTCAAGCTGCAGCGCGCCTCGACTCGATGTTCTCCAGGAGAGCCTCCAGGCGCATGTAGGCGCTCTCCTCGCTGAACTTGCGTGCGTCCGCGTGGTCCATTTCTATCATCACGGTCGGGATGTCGAATTTCTCGCTGATGCGCCTCTGCTGATCCATCTGCATCACCGAGAACACTTTGCAACTCCGGTTGCTGGCGAATATCACGCCGTCTATGCCCAACTCCTCAATAGCCCAGCTCATAGCGTCCGTGCGCAGGTCGAGCCCGTACGGACACACGGACATGTTCTGGGTCCTCGCCATGTACCACAGGGGATCCTTGTCCAGGCTGAACTGGAACAGCTCGAAGGAACCCTCCAGCCCGCCGATACACAGAGTGTATGGCGCGGCGATGATGTTGGCGCCCAGTTCCATCAGGCGCGTGGACATCCGGCTCATCTGGTGCCAGGGGGCGATGTTGTCCCACAGCAGGCGGTACTTCTCGTCCGGAACGGGGAAGTCCCCTTCCTTGACACGCTCCTCCGTCTCGTCGGCGAGGATCCTGTAATGCTCGACCATCTCGGGCGTCCCCCGTGACGTGAAGAACGGCGCCATCTGCGCGAAGGAGTCGAAGGCGGTGATCCCCGAGGGCCGGTTTTTAGCGCACTCGAGGAACCTCTTCCACTCGCCCATGGCCAGCGCGGTCTGGATAGAGGCCTTGAAGAACCTGTCGATGTTGAAGGTCTGCCCGGTCATCTTCTCCACCAGGCTGATGAGGTCCCTGAACTGCTCCACGATATACTCCAGATCCTTCTCCTCCTGGGGCCCGTAGCAGAACGGGACGTCCACCATAAAGTGCGGGATGTTCATGTTCCTGTGGTGTACGTCGAACCACTTGGTGAGCAGCGAGCAGTCGTTGTTGTCCGAGACCAGAAGGCCCGGCTTGGGAAGCCCGGAGGTGGGCGATATCTTGCGCCCCCCCGACACCCACCCGATGTCGATGCGGGGGTAGGAGCACAGGTCCATCGAGTACCCCAGCGCCTCCGCCCTCTGGCAGAGCTCGGGGCCGACGTTCTTGGCGGCACAGAGCGCGGCGTGCGTCTCCGGCACGCAGTAGACCACGTTCTCGAAACCCCTGAATATCTCCGCCGGGATGACTATGGCCCCCCAGACGACGAGCGCGCCTTCTTTCCACTTCTTGAACGCGTCCATGTACGAACCCACGATGAGCTGGGTCAGGTGCGTACCGGCATTCGTCTTCTCACGTGCCACTTGATCCTCCTGTCGTTTTTCAACCTTCGGGGGTCTGACCCCAAAAAGGTTGAATTCAGCTTGTTCCGCTCACCGTTGCTTCAGCGCCCGCAAGTACCTCGGCGAACGCCTCGATGCGCGTGCGGTACGTCTCGGCGGTCGACTCGTCCTCGATCGATATCTCGAGAGGCAGGACGGAAACGCCCTTCTCCTTCAGCTTTTCCTCCAGATGGGGCAGCTCGAAGTACTCGTACTCGCAGAACTTCTCTCCTATGAACACGAACCCGTCCGCTCCGCTGGCCTCGACCATGCTCGTAAGCGCCTTGAAGCGCGCGTCAGAGGAGTAGAGCAGGGTGGTGCAGGGGAAGTGGTCCCGGTAGAAGCGCACGTAGTAATCGTTTACGTCCGACCACTCCTGGGGTGCGCGTGCGTAAGAGCGGTGGAACGCCGCTACGTCGTTGCCGACAACCGTTAGGCCGGCATCATCGATTAACTTGCATATCGCCGGTGGCGGAGGGAGTATCCCGCTCACTACCACGCGGCTGCTCGGTTCGAGAGCCCTTTCCTCCCCGGCCACTGCAATCTTCGATTCGAGCAGTTCGATCTGCTCCTCCACCGGCAGGAAGTTCGCACTCATCAGGGTGTCGCAGAAATCAGAGAAAGCCATTCCTCCCCGGGCCACGGCCTCCTCCAGCTGCAGGCAGAGGGCTCTCGCGCTGCCGTAGAGCGCCACGCTCTCGGCGAAGCTCTCCTCGGAGAAACTCAAGCCGTAGGCGCTCTCGAGGCAAACGATAAGATTCTGCATCTCGTTTCTCAGGTACGCCGAGGCGTCAGTCTGCTCGGCCGGCACCATGGGAACGTGAACGCGGAACACGGGAAGGGCATCCCGGCCCAGCTCCTCGCGGCCCTCCTGCAGGATCTCCGGGAGGTTCCGCAGCGTATCGCACCCGTTGTAGAAGAAGATGCCGTCGAAAAGACCTTCCGCGTCATCTATCACGACCTGCGCCAAGCGCCTCGCTACGGAGCAGGCGAAGTTCTGGATGTGCCTGTCCGCGTCGTGCACCGGCCCTCTCAGCCCCCACAGTACGACCGGGGCAAGGCCCATGCTATGTAAGAGTTCCAGGGGCGGGTAGAGGGGAAAACATCCTATTACCGGTTTCCCGGCCTCTTTAGATCTCCTGATGCCGTCCAGTGGCTTCATGCTTGCCATCCTTTGCTCGGACTCTACTGGTTCATTCACCAAATCTATTCCGGCTCCCCGACTCCACCAGGTAATCTTTAAACATCTTCTTGACCTCGCCGCGCCTTATCTTTCCAGAAGGAAGGACCGGCAGTTCGTCCACGAAGCAGACGTACCTGGGCTTCTTGAAACCGGCGAGCCTCTCTTTCGCGAATTCTGATATCTCACTCTCCGAGCAGGTCTCGCCGTCTCTCAGAACGACAGCGGCCATGACGGACTCTCCCCATTCAGGATCGGGCACTCCGAAGACTGCCACTTCCTTCACCAAGGCATGCTGGCAGATAACCTCCTCGACTTCAGGGGCCCATATCTTCACGCCGCCGGAGTTGATGACATCCGAACCGCGGCCGAACACGATGATGTTCCCGTTCTCGTCCCTGGTACCTGAATCCCCTGTGAAAACCCAGCCGTCCTCTATCCAGGTATCCCGGCTGCCCTCGAAGTCCCGGTAGTATCCCAGCCCGCTGGCATCGGTGCGTACCAGGATGGAGCCCTCCTCGCCCGCGCCCACCTCACGGCCTTCCTCGTTCACTATCCTGACCTCCGCGTCCCCGGGCCCCAGCTTTCTATATTCATCTCCTTTGAAGTAGACCCCAGTTGAGACGATTGGAGATTCCGTGCTTCCGAGGTGGTCCATCAGCACGGTGTTGGGGAAATGCCGGTGCAGTTCCGCCTTCACCTCAGGGGTCCAGTGGGCCCCGGAGGAGCCGATTATCGCCAGAGACGAGCAATCATAGGATTCGATCGCTGGAACGCTCAGGATCATTTTGGATATCTTGTCCCCGACCAGGATTATGATGTTCACCTTGCAGCACTCGACAAGATCAAGGACCTCAGTGGGAACCAGGCGTTTGGAGGGTGTGAGAACCAGCGTAAAGCCGTTGGCCAGCGCCTGCAGGGCGCCACCCCACCACGCGGTGGCGTGGGTTATCGGGGAAGCCACCAGGAATGTGAGGGGCATCAGGTTCGATACGAGAGGTGGCCGTGTCCACGCAAAATAGATGCTCTTGCGGATGACGTTCTGTACCAGTTCACGATTGAGGATCCACCGGGAAAGCTCCAGCTTGGCGACCCTCCCCAGCGCGTTGATGGCGAACTCCGGGATATGAGGTCCTAAACCCGCGAGAGTGTTCAACCAGGTATCGATCACCTGCTTGTAACCTTCCCCGGTGGAGATGGCCCGGAACACCCCCATGAAGATGCCCTCGACGGCTATGGCGTCAGTCGTGAGCAAGGTCGATTCATGAGTATGCATGACCCCTTTTGGGGTTCCGGTGGTGCCGCCAGTATAGAAGAGCTGGGCCAGGTCGCCCGCGTCCACTTCCCAGTCGAACCTCGGCTCGGTCCTGTCGTATCTTCGCAGCACGGTCTCGTACTCCAGCATCGGCTCGGGAGCCTTTCTGCCCACCACGACACAATGATCGAGCCATCTCAGGTTCGGCCACGCCTCCTGTACCCGCTCCACGAGGTCCTCATCGAGGACGAGCACGCGCGTCTCGGAGTCTTTCAGCACGTGAACGATCTCTTCGGGAGTCAGGTGGGTGTTCAGGTTGACGCCGACCGCCCCGATCTTGAATGCCGCCAGCCACGTCTCCATGATCTCCGGACAGTTGTAGAGGCCGGCGGCCACCTTGTCGCCCTTGCCGATCCCCATGTCCAGGAGAGCATTGGCGAGCGAGTTTACCCGCTCGTTCGTCTCCCCGTAGGAGTAAACGCGCTCGCCATGGATGATGCACGGACGCTCAGGACGTTTTTCCGCTGTCCTTGAGACCCTCGCCTGGATTGTGCTGGACATGATCCCTCCCCACTCTGTTTCGGTCGCCCTCGACACCCCTCCCAGCGGGCGTGCCCAACTCAAACTCAGAAGGACTGCTCGGAGCGTGCGATGATGGCGTCCTGCAGGCCCCTGGAAAGGTCCACGAAGTAGGCGCTGTAGCCTGCCACCCTCACCACCAGGCTCTGGTAGTCCTGCGGCTTCTTCTGGGCTGCGAGCAGCGTTTCCCTGTCAACTATGTTGAACTGGACATGGCTGACTCCGAGGTCGCCCCAGGTCCTCAGGTAATCGACGAAACGTTGTTTCTTGTCCCCCTCCAGCATCGACGGGGAGAACTTCTGGTTGAGCAGGTGATTGTAGGTGTTGACCGCCTTTACCCTGGACGCCGACTTGAGCACAGCGGTCGGTCCGTTGAGATCCCTTCCCTGGATGGGCGAAAGGGTGGCGTCGGCAAAGGTCTCTCCTTCTTTCCTTCCGTCCGGGGTGGCGGGCGTGCCGATAGCCATGGTGTACGTCGCGGAGAGCCCGCTGCCGTCGCCCCTCAGGGGGTTTCCGAAGCGGTCGGTGAACTCGGCGAGAGTCTGCGCGGTCAGCTCGTGCACCCGCGCGGCTATCTCGTCCGCGTAGTCGTCGTCGTTGCCATACTTCGGGGCGTTTATCATCATCTGCCGGACGTCTTCGTATCCTTCCCAGTTGGCGTCCATGGCACCTATGAGATCGTCCATGGTTATCCTCTTGTCGTCCAGCACCACCTTCTTTATGGCGGTGATGGAGTCGGCGACGTTGGTGATGCCCAGCATGACGATGAAGTCGTGCACGCTCGACGGGTACGCCCACCTCCTGGTGTCCTTGCCCTTTTCTATGCACCCCTCGAGTATCGCCGAGTAGAAGGGGCGGGGAAGGTACTTCTCGTAGAGTGAACGGCTGGTGTTCTCGATGCTGGATAGCCGGTAGATGAAAAGCCGGACCTGCTCGGCGTACGCGTCCAGAAGCTCGTCCACGTTCGTGAAGGTCCGCGGATCGGGGGTGGGAGCGCCGAACTGCTGCTTCGACAACCGGGACCTGCCCTCGTGGAGCGCCCACCACAGGCACTTCGGTGTGAACAGCCCGCCGATGACCCTGCGAGCGATGTTCTTTCCCGGTATCTCTATGTAGACACATCCGCTCATAGCGTAGTCACGCGCGTCTTCTAGGGGCACGTTCCACTTCTCGAGCAGGGGAAGTATCGCCTGGTCGTTGAAGAGCGATGGGTAACCTATGCCTGTGCGAATGACGTCGGTGGCCCTCGAAAGCAGCTCCTCAGGCGTGCCATCATGGCACCTGAGAGCTATGTTGGGTTCGAGCGTCCTCATGCTCTCGGCGGCATCGAGCACCAGGTAGGTCATCTTGTTGGTTACGTCGTTGCCCTCCTCGTCCACGCCTCCCAGCGTTATGGCCTGAAGGGCCTCGACCCCTTCATAGACCATGGAAAGCGAGGGGGAGTAGAGCAGGCCCAGTTCGTGCAGCTTAACCCACAGGAGCTGCATCAGTTCCAGCGCTTCCTGGTCCGAGAGCCTGCCGGACTCCAGGTCGCGCTCCAGGTAGGGGCCGAATATCTTGTCGAACCGCATGCCTATTCCCAGGGTGGAGTACTCTATGTACCTCACCAGGTGCACGAAGAAGAAAGACTGGAACGCCTCCAGTAGCGTCCTGGGAGGGTTCTCGGGCACCCACGAGCAGGTTTCCGCGATCTCTTCCAGGCGCTTGCGGTCCTCCTCGCCGCTCGCCGAGGCCGCTTCCGCTCTCGCCTTCTCGACGTAGCGGTGGGCGAAGTCTATCGCGGCCTTCAGGCTGATGACGACGGCGTCCAGGAACTCCCGCTGCTCCAGGTAGTCAACGGGTACGTCGCGCTCGATATCCGCCAGGCGCTGTTCGGCTTCCTCGAGGATTCCCTTCAAACCGACGCGGAATATCTTCTCGTAGTCAGGGATGCCGAGTTCCGACCACTGAGTCCAGCCGATGGTTCCCTCGAAGGCCCAGTTCCTCAGCACCTCACCGGTGAAGAGGCTCTGGTGTCGATCGCTCATCGACTTGCCCTTCCAGTAAGCCGCGAGTTCCTCGAGCTCAACCCGGCCTTCGTCGTCGAGGAGGTCCGCGCAGTCCTTGCTCTTCACCACGCGTACCACCGAGCGCCAGTTCATGTCGATCCAGAACGTGAGTGACTCAGGCCGCGACGCGTGGTTGCCCACTACGCGCTCCCAGTCGTTCATGTAGATGGTCATGTTGGAGAGTATGTGCTCGAGGGCCCTGGCCCTGCGCATGACAAATGCCTCTCCGTCCGTTGCCCTGTACGACTCAGTGATGAGGCGGGCGCGCTCGAGGTCCAGCTTTATGCCCTTGCGGTACATGCCCTGCCCGGTGTCATCCTCCTCGTGGTACCCGTAGCGGACGTTCCTGACCGCCTTGATGACAAGCCTGCTCTTGATGTCCTTGTCTTTTTCCGACACCCTGACACTGGACGACATTGCCAACCTCCCGCTGCTCTCTATTTCCCGTGCATCGACTCGACGACCGCCCTCGCGCCCGCGATGAAAGCCTTCATCTCATCTGATTCGTCGCCCTTCTCCTCCGAGATGATCTCAAGGAAACTCAAGGCGAACTCGATCATCTCCTCGCGCAGTTCCTCCAGCTCCTCGATCTTCTCGTTTATCTCCTCCAGGTGCTTGATGCCCATCTCGAGGGTGCGCTTTATCTGCTTTTTCTGGGTGGGATCCACGTCGTAGAGATGCAGTATCTCCGCCAGTTCCGCGAGCGAGTACCCGAAACGCTTTCCGCGGAGGATCAGCTTGAGGCGGCCCCTGTCCCGGGAATCGTAGAGCCTGTGGCTGGTGGGCGTGCTGCGGTGGGAGGTTAGCAGGCCCACCTCCTCATAGTACCTGATGGTCCTGGGGGTTATCCCGAATTCGTCCGCAAGCCCCGAGATGGTGTACATCGGGCTGGATTCGCCTTTCGGGCTATCCTTTGGTACAGGTTTGAGCGTCATGTCCGTACTCCCTTTGAAAACTGATTCTTACGTTAACGTAAGTTTATAGAGGTACATGGTGCGATTGTCAACCTTGTCCACCAGCAGTCGGACCCTTGCTGGAAAGAAGCATGTAGAGCGAGCCTGAGCGGTATAATAAGGGATGCCCCGGAAACACCAGCCGGGCATTGAAGCGTTGTTCCGGTCTCTGGAAGGAGTGGTGGGAATGGTCCCGTACGACAGCTTTCTAATAGACGGCCCTTGGCTGCTCTGTATAGGGTGGCTCCTCGGCAAGATAATCAACGGCTCGGTCCCCGACGAGGAGAAGAGGAAGAAAGCGAAGAACGGCCTGGGGGCGGCCACCATAGCCATCTTCTGGATAACCAGCGTGTCCCTTTACTTCAACCTGGAGTGGACCCGCTGGATATGGGAGATGTGTCGGGCCGAGTCCGGGCGCGACTGGATGATAAACAGCGGAGTGTTCCACTTCGATCACGAGAACGTGAGCGCCAAGGGTCATATGCTGGGCGCGCTCATATTTCTCACATACCCCCTCTGGCTCAAGGCGGGGTTCGCCCTCGCCGACAGGTCTGAGCAGCAGACGGGTGGGGTTCCGACACAGTAAAGGTCTTCTCCCCGGGCCGACGAATTGTGAATGAGATCGATGAGAGGGGGCGTCTCGTGGAGACTATCACCGATACCGCGTTCCTCGGTCTTCCCATGTTCAAGCAGGGCAAGGTGCGCGACATATACGAGGTCGGAGATAATCTCCTGATCATCAGCACCGACCGCATCTCCGCGTTCGACGTGATAATGGATCAGGGTATACCGGGAAAAGGTGTGGTGCTGAACAGCGTGGCGGCGTTCTGGTTCGGGCAGACCGAGGACATAGTCGACAACCACCTCATCACTACCGACGTGGATGAACTCCCCCCTGAGTTCAAGAAGCACCGCGAGCGGCTTGAGGGCAGGGCGATGCTGGTGGTCAGGGCGGAGCCTCTCCCGGTCGAGTGCGTGGTACGGGGCTACCTGGCAGGGAGCGGCTGGAAGGACTACCAGCAGACCCGGAGCATCTGCGGCATTCCACTTCCAGCAGGGTTGCGCCAGGCGGACAGGCTGCCCGAGCCTATCTTCACGCCCGCCACAAAGGCCGAGCTGGGTGACCACGACGAGAACATCTCTTTCGACGACGTGATCGGGGAGTTGGGGGACGAGACCTCCCGAAACGCGAAGAGGTTCAGCCTGGAGCTCTATGAGAGAGGCACCTCGGTCGCCGAGTCGCGCGGCATAATCCTCGCTGATACCAAGTTCGAGTTCGGGTTCCACGACGGTGAGCTGCTCTTGATAGACGAGGCCTTCACACCCGATTCCTCGCGGTTCTGGCCGAAGGACTCCTACGAGCCCGGTCATGATCAGGTCAACCTGGACAAGCAGGTCTTGAGGGACTGGCTGGAAACCCTGGACTGGGACAAAAAACCACCGCCGCCTGAGCTGCCGCGCGAGATAATTGATAAGACGGCCGAACGTTACCGCTATATCGCCGACGTTCTGCTGAAATAGTGTCGTAAATTAAAAAAAGGCCCCGCTCCCGCGGGGCCTTTCTCTTTTATCAGTCTCACTGTATGAGCTTGGGCATCTCACCGGTAGCTGTGCTGAGCACTATCAGTGTCCTGCCGGCCTGCTCTCCCGTACCGGGGGCGACGGTGACTGTCTTGATGAGGTCCTCGGACTGGTAGGACATCAGGCCGCCCTGCGCTGTGCTCATGTCCGTGAAGCCTTCCTCCCCGGAGAGCTCGTCGCGGTACCAGGCGAGCACCTTGTCTACGGAATCGTCCGTGATGTACTGCCTCGCGGCGAAGGTGGACCCGCCCTCAGTGACACTTCCGGCCGCGTTTTCTACGGCTTCGGCGTCGGGATAGACGGGGATGTCCATCTCCTCCTCGCTCGGGGTATCCTTGTTTATCTCGATGTCACCCTTCTCGGTCTCGACCTTGACCTCTTCCTCCCCGGTCTCGACTACCTTCGTCTCCTCTTTCTCTCCCCCGCAGCCCACCAGGGCTATTGCGCCGAGAGCCAGTATCAGGATCATCAAGGTGGCCAGGGCCTTCTTCATAGCTCCTCCTTTTCGAGGGCACCGGACGGTGGGGTCATGGGCACACCCCTGCTATCTCCTCGCTGCCTTCTTCTTCGCGGCTGCCTTTTTCCTGGCGGGAGCCTTTTTCCTGGCGGGAGCCTTTTTCGCCGGCTTCCTGGCGGCCGGCTTCTTCGCGGGTGCCTTTTTCTTCGCCGGCTTCTTCGGGGCTGCCTTTTTCTTCGCGGGTGCCTTTTTCTTCGCCGGCTTCTTCGGGGCTGCCTTCTTCTTCGGGGCTACCTTTTTCTTCGCGGGTGCCTTTTTCTTCGCCGGCTTCTTCCTGGCCGCAATCGTCGATACGGGGCCGACCATCCGGTCAGGAAGCTTCTCTTCCACTATCGGCTCGTCCGGCAGGACCTCGAAGTATTTGATGGCGTGGATCGAGGCCGGCCGCGGATCGTCCTCCCACACCGCGCGCACTCTCATACCCACCTGGAGGGTCGACTCGTCGGGCTCGTTCGAGAAGTGCATCAGCCGCGTATCCGCACCGTCCGGCATGACCCAGACGGCTGTGAACGGAACCTGCATCAGGCTGCCGATGTTGGGGTCGATGTAGGGGAAGCGCACGATGGTGAATCCCTTGAGGACCCCTTCCGGCCCGACTTCCACCCATTCGCTCATCTCCACGTAACACCGCCCGCACGCTACGCGCGGTGGCACGTAGACCATTCCGCACTCAGGGCATTTCACGCCCATGATGCGCTTGTTGTCTCTCATCTCGGTCAGGTACTTGCTCCAGTACGGCCCCATGTGCCAGCCGAAGTCGTACTCGATGTGACCCGACTCATGGGTGAGCAGCTCGTATCCGTCCGGGGTGTGGGTGGTCTTTCTCTTATTGGTATATATTCCCATTGCTTGCTACCTCCCTCGCCTTACGGCAAATCCGCGCCCAGGATGAACACGTCCGACCAACTGCAACCGCCGAAGCCGGTGGCCAACGCCTTCTTGACCTTCGGCACCTGCCTGCCTTCGGCCCTGCCCATTATCTGCCAGGCGGCTTCTCCGACTCGGATAAGCGCGGTCGCCCCGATGGGGTTGGTGGCTATTACCCCGCCCGACGGGTTGATGGGCAGCTCGCCATCCATCTCGGTCACACGCTTGCGTATGATCTTCTTCGGCGACTCGCCCCTGTCGCAGAACCAGAACGAGTCCATCCACTTCACGCCGCAGGTTGAGCATGGGAGGTAAAGTTCCGCCACATCGAGTTCCCTCAATGGGTTGGATATTCCAGCGTACTTGTAAGCCTGGAGCGTCGCCCGCTCGAGGGTGGGCATCCACTGCCATTCGAGGTCCCCGAAGTGCGTGTAATCGTGCCTGACGACCGACGCGTGTACCCATGCCGGCCTGTCGCACATCTTCTTGGCTTTCTCCTCAACCGCGAAGATGACCGCGCACGCCCCGTCAGAGCGCGGACACATGTCCAGGAACTTGACCGGGTATGAGAGCATCGGCGAGTTGAGCACGTCCTCGACCGTTACCTTCATCCTGTTGTGAGCGTATATGTTGTTCAGTGCGTTGTTGCGGTCGCGGGCTGCGACGATGGCGGCGTCTTCCTCGGTGGCCCCGTACGCCTTCATGTACATGGAGTACTCCGTTGCGAGCGGCCCGATCGCCCCGGCGAAGGGGTCGCGCTCTAGCACCGGGTTCGCGCAGGTGGCTATCGCCGCCTGGGTGTCGCTCTCCGAGTTCTTTTCCCAGCCGACAGCCATCACTACGTCGAACAGGCCCGATGCCGCGTGGTAGTATGCGGCGGCGCCGACGGTCGTCCCGGTGGTCCCGCCTGTGGTCACCTTAAAGACCGGCTTCATGCATGAGCCCAGCCCGTCGGTGGCCCACATGTCAACGTAGTTGATGTTCTCGAAGTGATCCATGTTGCCGATTACAATGGCATCCACCTGCTCCAGGGACATGTCCGCATCGTCTAGCGCCCTGGTCACGGCTTCGGCTATGAGCTCCACACCCGAAGCGTCAAGCCTGTGGGCCGCGTGATGGGTCTGTCCGACCCCGACTATTCCTACTCGCTTTCCCATGTGGCATTCCCCCTACTTACCCATTATCCAGACGCAGTGGGACTGGCCGCACATGCCGTTGATGCCGTGCGCCAACGCGACCTCGGCACCTTTGACCTGCCGCCTGCCTGCCTCACCCCTGAGCTGGAGTACGCACTCTATCATCCCGGCGAGCCCCGCCACCTGGACCGGGTTCGCGGAGAGCCTGCCTCCGGAGGGATTCACCGGCAGCTTTCCACCGAAGTCGAAGTACCCCCGCTCCGTGATCTCCGGACCCATGCCGTCGTCGCAGAAGCCGAGGCCCTCGAGCCATAGCGGCTCCATGTACGAAAACGCGTCGTAGACCTCTACCACGTCGACGTCCTCAGTGGTGACACCCGCCATGTCGTAGGCCTTCTTGGCCGCTTTCTTCAAGGCCCTGGTGTCCGCAAGGTCCCTGTCCCCAAGCCGGAAGGCGTCGGTGCAGTGGCCCACACCTTTGAGCCAGACCCGCTTCCTGTTCGTGGTCAGCTTCTTTGCCTCGCGCTCCGCCGCGAGGATCACCGCCGCGGCGCCGTCGGTTACAGGGGAACAGTCCAGCTTCTTGAGCGGGCTGGCCACCATCGGCGACGCCATCACGTCCTCAACGGTTATCTCCAGGGGCAGCGCCGCGAAGGGGTTCCTGAGCGCGTTACCGTGGTTCTTTACCGAAACCCGCGCGAACTGCTGTTCGCTTGCTCCTGATACGGTCATATACCTGCGAGCCTGCAGGGCCGCCGAGGTGACGGCGTCCAAGCCAAGGCGGCGCTCAACAAGGGGGTCGAACGCGGTGTTGGTGATACCGCTCATGCTGCTCTCGGTGCCCTTGTGATGCGCCACCACCATGGTAGTGCCGAAGCTCCCCGAAAGGATACGCATCATCCCATATAGCGCACCGAAAGTGCCGTCTCCCTCTACCGTCGAGATGTCCTTCCCGAAAGCGCCCGAAGTGTCCGAGATGGCCATGCTGGAGATGGTCCGGCCGTCCCAGAAGTCGCTGGAGACCGAGACCACGTTGTCGATCTCGTTCACTGTTATCCCGGCGTCGTCGAGGGCCTTGTTCGCGACCTCCCAGACGAGCTCGTGGAACGTCTCAGGCTTGTCGGTGCCGTACTTGGTCTGTCCTACTCCTATTACAGCTACTCGTTCCAATCATCTCACCACCGTTCCAACGTCCGAGCGCTCAAGAGAGCGGCTTAAAATGTTTGATGTCGGTGATATGGCCTGTCCGTTCCTTGGCGATCTTGGCCTTCACCCGCATACCGACCTTGACCTTGTCGGGATCCACGTCAATGAGGTGGACCAGGCCGGTGTCGGCGCCGTCCATCTTGACCACGCCGTAGACGAAGGGCGGTTTCTTGGGATGGAGCCCGGGCTCGTGATAGTGAACGACGGTGAAGGTCTCCACCGTGCCGGTGCCCGGCAGCTTCACCCAGTCGTTCATGTCCTTGTAACAGTCCAGGCACTTGATCTTGGGAGGAACGTAGACTTTCCCGCAGGAAGGACAGCGGTTCGCCCAAATCTCGCCGTCGTCCCTCAGCTGGACGTACCACTTGCTGAGGGTGCTGCCGACGGTCCACGAGTAGGGCACGCATATCTTGCCCGGGAAAACTACTTCCTCAACCTCGCTTTTCCAGTCAGCCAACTGCCTCACCTCTTTTCACAGAACCAATGGATCGATCTTCACAATAGGCGTGAACCCGGCGTTTCCAGGAGGTTGGATCGTCCCGGTACGGACGAGGATGCCTCGGGAGCCGGTCTCTCCAGGAGCGAGAAGCTTCGAGGCATAATCATAAGGTTCGAACAAGCCCAATCACCCTTGCTCTCAGGCCGCGGCGTACCGGAAGCGAGACTATTCTATAGGTTTTGAACGGATAGTCAAACTCGGTTACCACAGGGAATGGAAGGGGGGCCGAGTAGGCCGGCATCCGGTCATCCGGCAGCGTTCGGACCTCTGACTTCCTCGAGGTAGGCCGCCCTGTAACGACCGCCGCGCAGAGCTTTCATCAGCTCCTCCTCGTCGGAGGGATCTTCCTCGAAGATGGTCACGCACCTGCCGATGTGGCTCACGTGATGCGCGTCGCTACCCCCCACACCTTTCAGACTGTACTTCTCACGGAGGCTCTCCGCCTCCTCGTTGTTCTTACGTGTCATCGCGCCGTTGTGGGTCTCGATAGCTACTATAGATTCGAGGAGCTCCTCGGTCATTCCGTGGCGCTGTCTGTGACGCGCGTCCGCAAGCCCCCTGCACGGATGCGCCGGTATGATGACGCCGTTTCGCGCTTCCACCTCGCGCCTGAGATCGGCAAAGGGAAACAGGTAATAGCGAATATCCTCCTCCCAGCCGAACACCAGCATGTCGCCCAGCTCTGTGAACACCTCCATACCGCGGAAGACCAGGAAACCTCGTTCCCGCGCGTACTCGTAGTTCACCTGGGCGCCCCTGCCGGTGGAGTGCTCCGTCACGCAGGCCGCATCGAGACACAGTCCGATGCCGCGCGCCACCAGCTCCTCTGGAGTTATGGAAGAGCACCTCGAAGAGATATTCGTGTGCACGTGCAGGTCCACAATCATCAGAAAACCAAGATCATTCCCAGTTCCGGCGAGCGCCCGGGTCACTCGGGCCGTGATTTCAGATCCGTCTGTGGTCTAGAGACCCCGTACACTATAATGCCCGGTGCCGTTCCGGACAAGCCTCGCCCTGGCGTCCGGCCGTGTCACGGTTCCCACCCGGTGATAGAATCACATTCTCGCGGGAGGCCTGTTTCTATATGAAGATGTTCGCAAACGACAAACGAATCAGGTACGCGGCCGGTGGCGGCGTTTTCGTGCTGGTCATGCTGGGGCTGTACCTTACACGCATCCGCAGCTACCTTCTCTTCCACGGGATCGTCGAGATCTTCAGCATCGTGGTGGCGGCGGGCATCTTCGCGATCGCCTGGAACTCGCGGGAGCACCTCGACAACAACTACCTGCTGTTCGTGGGGATAGCGTATCTCTTCGTGGCGTTCTTGGACCTGTTGCACACGCTGGCCTACGAAGGCATGGGAGTCTTTTCCGGCAACGGCGTGAACCTGGCTGCGCAGCTCTGGATAGTCGCGCGGTACATGCAGGCGTTCACACTGCTCATCGCACCGGTCTTCCTGGGAAGAAAGATGCGAGCCGGTGCGGTCTTCGCAGTCTACTCGGGTGTGACCGCGCTCGCTGTGATCTCGATCTTCTACTGGAAGATCTTCCCTACTTGCTTCGTTACCGGCTCGGGGCTCACAACGTTCAAGACCGTCAGCGAATATGTCATCTGCCTCGTTTTCGCGCTCTCGATAGCGTTTCTGGTAGTACGGCGGGACGCCTTCCAAGACGATGTGCTCTGGCTCCTAATCGGCTCTATCGTACTCATGATCGCCGCGGAGCTGTCGTTCACCTTCTACAAGCACCCCTACGGATTCGCCAACTATCTAGGGCACCTGTTCAAGCTCCTTTCCTTCTACCTCGTGTACAGGGCTGTCATAGTCACCGGGCTCTCGCGGCCGGTCGATCTGATGTTCAGAAGCATCAAGCAGAGCGAGGAGGAGCTCAAGGACCTCAACCGCGAGCTCGAAGGGTACGCCAGGGCGGCGTCCCACGACCTCAGGGGGCCACTGTCATCAATAAAACTGGCGGCGGAGATGTTAGAGGAAGACGCTCTGGAGCCCGGGTTCCCCCAGCCCGGGGCAGGTGAGGAGATCCTGAGGTACGCCGAGTCCATAAAGAAAAGCTCCGATAAGTCTTTCGCACTCGTTGAGAACATGCTTTCGCTGGCCCGGGCCGGCCAGATGGAGGGGCTGGTCGAGGAGGTGGACATCGAGGCCGTGGTCCGCGAGATAGTCGAAGAGCGGCGTCTCGATAGCGCGCGCGTGCATGTCGAGATGCTGAACGATCTCGGCAGGGTGACCGGCAACGTGACGCACTTATACCAGTTGTTCAGCAACCTGCTGGACAACTCCGTCAAGCACAACCCGGTCGGTCCCCTTATCATCAGCATCTCCCATAGATCGGACAGGGACGGCTCCGACCGGTACCTGGTATGCGACAACGGCACCGGCATCCCCGAGGACATCCTCGACGACGTGTTCATTCCCTTTTTCACGGGATCGGGAAAGGGCACCGGGATCGGCCTTGCCTCCGTAAAGAGGATCGTCGGTGCGTACGGCGGGGATATCACCGCCTACAACAAGGGCGGCGCCTGTTTCGAGTTCACACTGAGGAGTATCGACCCCGACGCTCGGTGACATCCCGGCGCTATATCGATCCGAGACACGGGCGCCACGGATCGAGGAGCACCGCACGCGATGGGTCAGTTCATGAATCCCGGAAAGATTTCCTGGTCGGCGCGCAGGTTCGGCTGTATCCGCGTGGAACATATCAGTCGGTGAATCGACATGTCGGAAGCGCTGCCTCAGGTTGACGGATGTTTAAGGACAGGAACAAGATAAGAACCCTCATAGTGGATGACGACCCCGAGACCGCGGTGTGCATCGAGCGCCTTCTGCGAAAGAGGTTTCGCGCGGTGGTCGACAAGGCCGGGGACGTATCCCAAGCGTGGGCAAGGCTTGATTCGGGCCGCTACGACGTGATCATCCTCGACTACCAGCTCCCCGACGGCAACGGGCTCGACATACTGAGGCAGATCCCTCCCCGCCAGGGACACGTGATAATCGTGACCGGCCACGGTGACGAGGCGGTAGCTTCCGAAGCGTTTAGGCTGTGCGCTTGCGGGTACGTGGTCAAGGACGACGCCCTCTCGGAGAGCCTGTTCGAGGCTGTCGCCTGCGCCCTCGGCCTCTGATCTGCCGGCCCCGGTCGTTCCTGGAGATCCTATACCTATGCAGGACCCAGGTTGTCGTATATCCGGGCCAGTCCATCCTGAGTACCAACGGGTGATTCCCCGGTAGGTACGGGTGAGAGATAAATACAGCAGATGTTTACTAGTGTTCAGAGTAGTAACCTTCCGATTTCTTAGGTGAAGCTGGTCTCCTCTGTTCCGGAGGCGATTCGATGCTCCGTAAGAGGACAAGCGAGAAGAACACCCGCTCTCTCCGACGGGAAATCTGCAGCGAAGGCGGCTGGACCCTGATCGAGCTTGCCATAGTAGTTCTCTTCATCGCTATCCTGGTAGCTATCGCGGTGCCGGTGATGCTTGGCAATCGCGGAAAAGCGGACAGAGTGACGGCCGAGTACAACCTTAAGGCGGGCGGCTCCAGCGTAGACCGTGTCTGGTTCAACATAATGAGCCGCGGGCCTTCACCGGACGGGATCGACTCTTACAGGGACCACGCACCCCCTGACGCGTTCACGGCGAGCAGTGCTTACCTCAGCAGCGGCTTCGTTCCAGTGGATGCGTGGTACATGAGCTACTATGAGACCAGGATACCCTGGGCGGACCTCGAGGTGGGAGCTGCTTCCCCCCCTATCGCTGCGGCAGGCTATCTGCCTTCGGTCCTCGCAGAGACGACGTACGGCTTCCAGATAAAAGGGATATACAGAAACGGCGCACCCATATCAGAGGGGCCAGAGATAGCAACTGACTGGGGCCTTCTTCCGGGCAAGATCTGTGTGGTTCAGAGCGATTACTACTGGGACGGCGGGTGGCGCGAGAACTCCGATAACTTCTACCTGACCCTTATCACTCTCGAGCACTCAGGCACCGCGCATTATCTCACGATGCGCCAGGGTTCTCTTGCCGCGAGCGGCACCTTTGACTGGGATGACGGGAGCGGCACCCCCGGTGATGAATCGGGCGGAGAGGTGCCGGGCGACGAACCGGTCGAGCCCGACAACCCCCAGCCTCCTGATGAGCCGGCGGACGATCCTCCGCCTCCGGTCGAAGACGACCCGGCGGTCCCCGGGGACGACTCGCCCGGTGACGAGCCCGCCGTGCCTCCCGTGGACCCGCCTGAGGAGCCGCCCGCTGAACCCGAGGAGCCGCCTCAGCTCGTTAGCGATTTGAAGGTGGAACCCGATACAATCAACTTGGGGGCAAACGGGACCATCTCCATCTTCATCACCATCGTGTTCGCGGATGGTTACACGGTTGACGACATCGACCCGTCCAGCCTCGAGTGCTACGAGGCGACCCCTGACAGGTTCAACACCTCGGGAAACGATACTCTGATAGCGAAGTTCGACCGGGAGGACCTGCTCGGGGTCCCTCTCGGCGACGAGGTCTTGTTCTCCGTGACCGGCAGGTTCAATGATGGCACACCCTGGCAGGGTTTCGATATAGTCCGGGTCGTCAACTGACCGGATCCGTTGGAACGTGTCGCTCAAGCGAGAGGCGGGCTTCCCAGCCCGCTTCTTCGCTTCGTCTGATCAATTTACATCGTGTGGTCAGGCCCAGATATCTGAAAAATCACCTCAAGGGGTCTGACCCCGGAAGTTGAATTCATGCGTAATCCAGACGGGCGAGCCTCCTGTGCGCGCGCCAGTCGGTATACTGCCAGATCAGCTCCAGCAGGATTATGGCGACAAAGGCTATCGCCATCTCCTCCAGCACTATGGTCCACGAGGGAAGGTCCAGGGCGAAGAACTCGCTGAGCCAGGGAACAGTGAAGACCAGCACCAGGCCCAGGACCATGGCCGCCACCAGCAGCGCTTTCCACCAGTTGAACGGCCGCGCGAGCTCGCCGAGGATCCACAGACCCACCACAGCCAGCACCAGTGTGGCCATGGTCCGGGACTCACTCGGTGTGACCCACGGCCGGATGTGGGAGATCGAGCCGGCGGCGAGTGCCGCCAGCGCCGCCACCAGCCCGGACGGCACCGAGAACTCCAGGACCCTCTTTACGAAACCCGGCTGGTAACGCCGCTTGTTCGGCGCGAAGGAAAGCACCAGCGCGGGTGCGCCTATGGTCAGTGTGCTTACCAGGGTCAGATGGCGAGGAAGGAAGATGAAAGCCCACCCGGCGAGCCCGATTATCAGCGAAAGAAGGGTCGCGTAGGTCGTCTTGGTCAGGAACAGGTTCGCAACGCGCTCGATGTTGCCGATGACCCGTCGCCCTTCGGCCACTACCCCCGGCATGCTCGAGAACCTGCCGTCGAGCAGGACCAGCTCCGCGACCGCCTTGGAGGCCGGCGAACCCGAGCCCATAGCTATGCCGATATCCGCTTTCTTGAGCGCGAGGACGTCGTTGACGCCGTCGCCGGTCATGGCTACCACGTGGCCCTTCGACTGCAGCGCTTCCACCATCGTCTGTTTCTGGCCGGGCGTCACCCGCCCGAAGACGCTCCTTTCGTCCATTACCGTGGCCATCCCCTCCACGTCCTCCGGCAGGCGCCGCGCGTCGACGGGTTCGCCTACCTCGGGCACGCCCGCCCGCTCGGCCACCGCGGCGACGGTGTTGGGATTGTCCCCCGAGATGACCTTGATGGTGACACCCTGCTCGGAGAAGTAATGCATGGTGTCGCCGGCGTCGGAGCGTATCTTCTCACGGAAAAGAAGAAGTGCCGCGGGTTCCATGCCGGGTGGGAGCACCTCCCCCTCGACCGGCGCCGAAGTCCTGGCTAACAGAAGGACGCGCGTGCCGCGAGCGGCAAGGTCAGCCGCCCTGTTGCCGCTGCTCCGGGGGTCGCCTACCTTCTCCAGGAGTACCTCGGGAGCCCCCAGCACCCACGTTCCCCTTCCCTCGAAGCTCTCCGCGCTCCATTTCCTAGCCGAAGAAAAGGGAACGCCCCCAGTGCTGAGCCAACCTTGCGGAGCCTCGAATGCCTCAGCTATCGCCTCGAGCGTTGAGCTCTTCGAGGCGGAGGCAGCGGCGAACGCCCCCAGTGTACTCTCGAGGTCTTCGCTCCCGTCCAACGGCTCGAGCCTGTCGAACGTGAGCTTTCCCTCCGTGAGCGTACCGGTCTTGTCGAGGCAGATGACGTCGACCCGGGCAAGGCCTTCCACGGCGGGGAGTTCCTGTACCAGGACCTTTCTCCTGCCAAGCGCCACCACGCTGACCGCGAAGGCCACGCTGGTCAGCAGGACCAGGCCCTCCGGTACCATGCCCACCAGGCCGGCCACGGTCCCGGGCACCGCCTCCCGGAAATTACCGTAGACCTTGACCTGGCTGGAGAAGAGCAGGGCACCTACTGGTATCATCACCCAGGTGATGTAGCGCAGTATCCTGTTGATGCCGTCGCGAAGCTCCGAGGGCACTACCTGGTAGCGCCGCGCTTCGGCGGCGAGCTTGCGCGCGTAAGCGTCCGCACCCACCCTGGTAGCCCGGAACCTCGCCGAGCCCGAGACCACAAAGCTGCCCGAGAATACCTCGTCGCCGGGGTTCTTGTGCACGGGAAGAGACTCACCGGTAAGAAGTGATTCGTCCATCTCCAGCCCATCCGAGCTGAGCACGGTCCCGTCCGCCACCACCTGGTCTCCCGCCCGCAGTTCTACCACTTCGTCCAGCACTACGGCCCCCAGCGGCACCTCTGAGACGCGCCCCTGCCTTATTACCCTGGCCACGGGAGCGCTCAGTACCGAGAGACGGTCCAGGGTCCACTTGGCCCTTACCTCCTGAACGATGCCTATGAGGGCGTTGCCCAGGAGAACGCCGCCGAAAAGGGCATCCTTCAACTCTCCGAAGACCAGGATGATGACGAACAGGGTCCCCAGGATAGCGTTGAACCTGGTGAAGACGTTCGCCCTGAAGATGTGCCAGTAGCTCCGGCTGGTAGCCTCTTTGACCTCGTTGGTAAGGCCGCTCTGAACGCGCTCGGCCACTTCGGCCTCGGTCAGGCCGTCAGGGCTCTCGAGATCGAGACTGACTGCCAGGGTGACCCCCTTCCAGCAAGCGAAACGGGCATTAATTCAACAGTAGCGTACCAGAACGAGAGTCCCAAGGTTTATTGCGAGCCCGTTCAAGGTTAGTATTTAGACGGGAACAGGCTCCGGCACGAGACTGGTAAGTCGTGAGAGGGGGAGAAAGTGCACCTGCTGATGAACAAATGGGGCCGGATCGCTTATATCGCTTCCACGGTGATCACGCTCATTGTTGTACTGGTTGTCACGATAAAGGAACCTGTGATCGGCCTGGTTATCCTGGCCGTGTTCGTCACCATCGAATACGGGCTCTACAGGTTCATCGCCAAGCCAGTGCTCGACGCCCGCAAGCTGGCCCAGACCGGTGAAGCCGCCCAGGCCAGGATACTCTCCATCGAGGACACCGGTGTCACTCTGAACACCTCACCTCAAGTCAAGCTGCTGCTCGAGGTGAAGCCGGCCGGTGGCGAGCCGTATCAGGTCGAGACCAAGTCTTACATAAGCCGACTGGACGTCCCGATGTTCCAGCCCGGTAAGCTCATTGCCGTCACCATCGATCCCAAAGACAGGAAGAGGGTGGTGGTCGGCAATCTCTCGGGGGACGCCACGGTTGCCAGCGAGGAGGTTGTGGATCAATCCAAGGAGATGTTGGACAACCTCGAGAAGGTCAACAACTCTATCCTGGAGTCGGGCACTTCCTCAACGGCTGTGGTGCTGGAGGCCTGGAGTCTGGGCTTCGACGTCAATGGTAACAATCCCGCCATGCAATTTTTCGTCGAGGTGAGGCCTGCCGGCCGCAAGCCGTTTCGGGCCAGCGCGACATGTGTGGTCGCCGAGGCGAGTGTCCCGAAGTTCCAGCCCGGCCAGGAGATAACCGTGAAGTACGATCCGGACGACCTGACCAGGGTCGCTGTGGAGCATTCAGGAACCTGACCCTGCTCGGTGAGCGGGGAGGAAGTTGCTGCACTGAATGCTCGGCGCGCACCATGATACGACTGGAGATCAGCGATGACAGCCTTGATGATCACTATCGCCGCTGTGCTGGTGTTGCTCCTATGCGCCCTTGTCATCCTGTTCAACCGGCTTATACGACTGCGCAACAGGTGTGACAACGCATGGCACCAGATAGACGTGCAGTTGAAAAGGCGCTACGACCTGGTGCCGGAGCTTGCCGAGGTGGTCAAAGGCTACGCTTCTCACGAGCGTGAGGCGCTGGAATCAGTGGCCAGGGCGCGGACGCGGGCTGTCGAGGCGGCCGGCGTAAGTGCCCAGGGTCCCGCCGAGGACCGTCTGACCGGGGCCATCGCCGGGGTGTACGCCGTCGCCGAACGCTACCCGGATCTCAAGGCGAACAAGGACTTTCTGAAGTTCCAGAGAGAGCTCTCGTCCACCGAGACTGACATCGCGGGCGCCAGGAAGTACTATAACGGCGCCGTGATGTACTACGACAACGCGCGCATGAGCTTTCCCGGTAACATCGTGGCGAGGCTTTTCCGCGGTACCTTCACCGGGCGGGAGTACTTCGAGATAAGCGTTCCCGCCGACAGGGAGGCTCCATCGGCCTCCCTGGAACCGGACGTTTCCTGACCACTGCCGCCTTCTCGGGGGGTGGTGAGTCCGGTCACCGGCCCGGTCAACCTGCGCTCGAACCTCCTCCGCCGAACCCACCTCCTGAGGACCCTCCGCCGAACCCTCCGCCACCACCACCGCTCGACGAAGGCGACGAGGTAAGGGTTCCCCCGACACTGGTCTGCATGTTGGTGAGCGAACTCGCCAGGTACGCAGTGCTGAAGGTGGTACCCACGTAACGGCCCTCGTACCAGTCAGGCGGGCTGGTGAAGATGTCCTTGAACTTGTCTGCCCATTTGTCGGCGACCCCGAGCACCATCGCGTACGGGAGGTTGGCCTGGAAGTTCTCAGGGGTCATGAACTCCATCTCCTCACGCTCGGCCGTCGCCATGTACTCCTTGAATCCCTTGACGTAAGACAGCGCCTGGGAACCCTTCGCCGTCCGCCTTGACATGAAGCGGCCGATGACCGCCACGGAGATCCCCGCGACAGCCAGCGCGGGGATCAGCACGTACATGTATCCGGGGTCAAACCACGATGCCGCGAAGATTATCGGGGCGATCAGGATGAGCAGGACCCCGCCCGCCCAGAAGTAGCGACTCTTCACCCGGCCGGGATCGCCGTCGAAGAGACCCTTGG
>JAGUWJ010000009.1 GCA_020062425.1 Actinomycetota bacterium | reverse complement strand
GCGCCAGTCCCGGGAATGGAGCTGAGCCGTAGGCGAAGCGTAATTCCCGGGACAGGAAGAAGGATTCCTTCTCCTGCCTACCAAGGTTTTACAGCACCCGGCGCGCACCGTACGGGTACGCCCGTCTCACGACCGCCCCGGTGCTGTATAATCCTCTCTACTTGAGCTTGAAAGGAGATCCCGATGCCCCAGGCATCACCCGGCCACGAGCGCGTGCTGGCGGCGCTCGAGCTCAGGGAGCCCGACAGGGTGCCCACGTTCGACCTGATGATGGACTCCATCTGATACGAAATCATCGGGAAGAAGCCGACCCCGATCGACCAACTACTGGCGAGCCCAGCCTCCGACGGCTTTCTCGACCGCGTGGTGCCTTTGCTCCGCCGGTATCCCATGCTCGCGACCCTGTTTGTCGACAAGCCCGCCGACTTCGAGGCCGTCCAGTTCGCAAAGGCTGCCGCCGCCGCAGCGGTTGAGATCGGGCTTGATTCGGTCCTGGTAAGCTATTACCCGGTCTTCCGTCTGCAGGATTCCAAGGTCATAGATGATATCTTCGGTCGTACATACCAGGTCTGTGTAGACAAGAGGGGCTTCCAGGTCCTACCGATATACAGGGGCGGCCTTATCAAAGGCCCCGATGATTGGAAGGCTTGGGACAAGAGTGACCTGCTCAAGCTTCCCGCGATGTGCAACCGGGACATGACACAGATCCGGAAGGAGTACGGAGACAAGGTGTTCATATTCGGGATGAGCAGCGCCGGCCTCTTCGAGAGCACCTGGGAGCCGATGGGATTCGAGAGCTTCGTTGTAGCTGCGCGCAAGGAAAGAGAATTCGTGGACCGGATGATCCGGTTTCACGAGGACCTGCACTGCAACATCCTGGAAGCACTTTTCGATGCCGGGGTTCCCGGATACGTGTACTCCGACGATCTTGCCTACAAGTCCGGACCCATGCTGAACCCCAAGATGTTCAAGCGGCTGTTCGAGGAGGGCTTCATAAGAATCACAGAGACGGCGCATTCCCTGGGAATGAAGGTAATCATACACAGCTGCGGCAACACCACGTCGCTGCTCGAATGGATCGCCGACTGCGGCTTCGACGGGGTGCACCCTCTCGAACCCACGGCCGGCATGGAGCTCACCGAGGCGAAGGAAGCTGTCGGGGACAGGTTGTGCCTGGTGGGCAACATAGACGTCTCGCGCATCCCGGTCAGTGCGCCGAGGGAAGAGGTGTTCGAGACGGTCCGCCGCGCCGTCGCCGACGCAGGCAGGGGAGGCGGCTTCATACTAGCGGCGGATCACAGCCACGAGGATGTCACAGTACAGAATATGAAGTGGATGCTGGAGGCGGGGAGGGAGTACGGGCGCTACCCGCTTGAGGTATGATTGAACGGCGGTAAGGCGGTCAGAAGCAGATAGACAGACCCGATGAATGGGGGTTGTTGTCATGAGCGGGGTAATGGTGCGAAGGGCAGTGCACGAGGATGTGCCTGTCATAGCTCAGATAATAAGGAAGCTGGGGTGGTTCCCCCACGCCGAGAGCGAATCCGAACTCGCGACCGAGAGACGGGTCCTGCTCCAGCTCGAGCTGTGCGACGCGGACGACAGCCACACGGTACTGGTGGCCGAGGACAAGGATGGAGAGGTTGCAGGGTACGTATCGGTGCACTGGCTACCTTATCTACTCCTGGACGGGCCTGAAGGCTTCGTGTCCGAGCTTTTCGTCAGAGACGAAGCAAGAGGGAAGGGCGTGGGAACCGCCCTCATGAACGACATACAGGAGCTTGCTACTGTCAGGGGCTGTTCCAGGCTCATGCTCTTGAACGGCCGCGACCGCCCTTCGTACGAGAGGGACTTCTACGAGCGCCTCGGCTTCGAGGAGCGCCCAGAGATGGCCAACATGGTGCTCCCGCTAGCCGGGAGCTCACCGTAGGCCGTCCCCGAGTCTAACCTGCATTGATCAGCCCGCGGAGGCACCGGGCTGCGAACTGGAAAACCGCCTTCACAGAGCCTCTGACAATCGCAAAGGTGAAAGAAGCGACTTCACCGGCGTCGATCTCTGCGAGAACGGCCTTGAGCTTCCCGCCCTTTGCGCTTCTCCGCTTTCTGGTCTCGTTGGCGAGCTTGATCGCCTTGCCCAGAAGGCTCCCCAGGGCACGGGTGTCGAGCCGGTCGATCCCGCCCGCCAGCGCCGAAGCGATCCGCTCCCTACCGGCGTCCGTCTCCGGCGTCAACTCGTCAAGTTTCTTCAGCCCGAGGTTGAGAGCCTCAAAGGTCAGCTCGGCGGCCTGGTCGGCCACGTGCCCGTCCTCGAAGAAGATCTTCTGGAGCAACCCGCCGTACACCACCGGCAGCTCCTTGAGCGTGTCGAGGCGTATCTGACCCTCGATGACCTTGACGAAATCGGCGAGGAGATGAGCCGGCATGACGTTGAACTGTCTGCCCAGCTCCGCGACGAACTCGAGCAGCCAGTTGATGACGTCCGGAAGGGCGCCGATCATGCTCATGAAGACTACGGGGTCCTCCCACAGCAGGGCGCTCGCGAGCCCTTTCGCCCCGTCGGGGTCGATGTCCTTGATCATGAGGAGGACGAGTTCCTTGAGCGGAGGCGTGCGGAGCATCTCCCGGACGAGTCTTTCGCCCAGGCCGGCGTCCGGCGCCGCGTTTTTCATGATGTCATCCACCTGCTCAACCTCCCTCTTCATCCGTCGGTTCAGCGGCCTGTTTTCCGGCGAGCTCCGAGACGGCCGGCCCGAGGAGCGGGCGGAGGACATTTTCCATGAAGTCCTGGTTTGAGGCGATGGCCTCACCCGCAGCCTTGAACAGAGTTCTCACCTGCTCGAGCTGTCCTTCTCCGATGCCGGCCAGGCAGGCCTCATTGAAATCGGCTTTCAGCTTCAGGGCGCCCTCCATCGAGGTCGCGCCCTCACCGCCCCTCAGCGCGGCCAGCAG
>JAGUWJ010000185.1 GCA_020062425.1 Actinomycetota bacterium | reverse complement strand
GCCGATCCCCGCCGGGCCGGGGTTGCCCCGCGCGGCCCCGTCGCTGTAAAGGTGGAGCACGTCATCCTCGCCTGGATCACCGGCTGCGGCTCCTGGGCTCATTTGACCAGTATCCTCCGGCAGTACTCACAGCGGAATATGCCTTCCTCGTGCTGGAAGCGGTCTATCTGGGTCCTGCTGAACTCGATGCGGCAGCCCCCGCAGCTCCTTCCCTGCAGTATCTCCACCACGGCAAGGCCGTCTTTCTCGGCGAGCAGTTTCTCGTAACGCTCAATAAGATCCGGGTCCAGGCGCACCTTCAGCTTGTCTCTCTCGGCTTCGAGCCGCGCCACCTCACCCTCCTTTTCCTCGAGCTCCCTGCCGTAGGCCTCCCTCGCCGCTTCGAGCCCGGAGGAGACCTCCTCGACCAGCCTCGAGACTTCGAGCGAGCCCTGGCGCAGGCCGTCCAGGGCGACCATCTCCTCGAGGTCCTCGGTCTCCATCTCGTCGCGCTTCTTCCTCAGGGCGAAGATCTCGGCCTGGATGGCGGTGAGCTCCTTGGGGTTCATGATGGTGCCGGACATCATCTTCTCTTCTTCTTTTGATATCTTCTCGGACAGCAGGGCCAGCTCGCCGTCAAGCTTGTGCTGTTTCAGTTCGAGGTCCTCCAGCTCCGCCTCCTTCTCTGCGAGCGAGGCGCGAGCCTTCTCCAGCTCGGATGAGAGTTCGCCGAGGTGATGCTTGTCCTCGAGAACGGCGATTTCGCGCCTGATGCTCAGGATCTCGGTATCGAACTTCTGCACGTCGCGCAGAGTGCTGGCGAGTTCGACAGGCTCGATTTCGCTCAATCCCATCTCCCCTTCTGATAGGTGTACGTCATCCTTGCTGGATCCGGGCCTCGATCTTCATGTGCACCCGGTCCGCCTTCAATAAGATTCCCCTTCCCCGGCCATAAGGTCAACCGCCCACGAAGAGCTTCCAGAGGAAGCTGTCCTTCCCCACCACTGAGATGACTGCGCAGACAGCCAACCCCGCCGTGAGCACTCCCATGAAAATCCAGAAGAGGGCCTTCCTGAACGGTATGTCGAACAGGAACGCCGCCACCGCACCGCTCCAGGCACCGGTCAGGGGAAGTGGTATCGCCACGAAAACCGCGAGGGCGATCTCGGCGTAGAGTTCGTACTGTTTCTGCAGCTTCTTTCGCGTCCGGGCGAACAGCCAGTCGAAGAATCGTTCCATCACCTTCGAGTGCTTCATCAGCCAGTCGGACGCAGGGCCGAGGAACAGCAGTATGAACGGTATGGGTATCATGTTGCCGATAACCGCGAAGATGTACGCCTGCCAGAGCGGGATGCCGAACGCCTGGTTGGCGATCGGTATCGCCCCCCTCAGCTCCGCCAGGGGTATCATGGCTAGGAGCACCGTCGCCGGGTAGGGGTTCATGTTGGAGAACCAGTTAACCAGCTCTATCGCGTACGGGGGATTCATGCTTTCTCCACTCAGACCTGCCGGAACACAGTTAACCCGACCGAGGAATCTGTGCAATCATACAGAATGAAGGGCTCAAAGTCGAGGCGGGAGGCGCAGTGGCGGAAACACCGCAAAACACCGTTGAAATCGGATACCGTATGTGTGCGATCTTCGTCAGCGATATAGGTGTTTCGCGCGCGTTCTACGAGGAGGTACTCGGGCAGAGAGTCTCCGGCGACCACGGGCTTCACGTGATGTTCGTGGGCGGCTTCGCCATATGGCAGGTAGACAGGACGGGAAGTTCCATATTCCCCTCCAAGCCCTCGCGGGCTCACACCGGCTCAAGCGGCATGGAGCTTTATTTCGAGGCCGATGACGTGGATGCGGCACTGGCCCTCGTTGAGGGTTCCGGGAACAAGGTGATACACCGCGTGCGGGAAGAGGCCTGGGGTCAGAGGACGTTCCGATGCTACGATCCCGACGGGCACATCATCGAGGTCGGGGAGCCCATGCCCGTGGCCATGAGAAGGTTGTTCCGAGGGGGTTCGACCCCCGAGACAATAGCGAAACGCACCTCAATGCCGATGGAGATGGTTCTCCAGGCCATCGGCTACCCGCGCTGGTGCTGAAAGCTCCGGCTGGCTCCTAGAGTACGATGGGCTCGGTCATCTCCGCCCCCTCGTAGAGCCTGACGCCGCCCTCCGCCAGCCTGGCGAGGAACTCCTTTGGTTCGATGCAACCCTCCGGCGCGAAAGCCCCCTGGCCGCTTATCTTTCCCTCTCCCACCATCTGCACCGCGATGGAGGTCGGCAGGCAGGTAAGCATATCCATGTGCGCCGCGGCACCGTACGCCAGATGGGTCCACTTTCCGTCTTTCCTGCCGGTTATGTCGGTGCGGCAGGCGGAGCATGTTACCGGGGGCTTGCCGAGGCTCTCGAGGTAAGGAAGGAGCGCGTTGAATATCCCTCCTATGAGGTCTTTCTTACGCTCGGTATCGGTGAGCCTCAACTTCACGAACAGATTGGCGAGGGCCACCAGGAAAGCGTCCGTCATGCCACCCTTGAGGGTAACAGTGCGCGCTTCGATGAAACGTGGAATGGTCACCGGCTCGGGGTGCCCCGCGTGGAAGACGTTGACCTCACCCACGGTGTCCGGGAAGCGCAGGCGCTCGAGACCCGACCCCGCCGGTATGTTCTGGAGCCTCCCGTCGATGAACGACGGGATCATCCCGGTCACGGCGTGGATGTAGTGCAGGGTGACGGCCTTGCCCGCCGTGTCGGCGGGGTCGCAGGCCCATGATGTAGCAATCTCGTCGACCTCGTCCAACCGGTCCGCCCCCAGGCGCGCGAAGACGCTGGTGATGCCGGGAGTCCAGCCGACGCCGGTAAGGGCGGTCACCCCGGCGGCCTTCGCGGCCTCGTCGAGGTCCATGAACTCCGCCGCCGCGTCGTAGTCGTCGCAGATGCTCACGTAGTTCACACCCGCGTCGATGCAGGCGCTCGCAACCTTCTTTTCGTACTTGTAGAAGGGACCGATGGTGCCCATGGCGACGTCGAAGCCGCGCACGGTCTCAACCATTCCGGCATGGTCGTTCGCATCGACCCGGACCGCCCGGCACTTGGGCCCGAGCTCATCAGCCAGGGCTTCCGCGGCGGGCAGGTCGTAATCGGCAATAAGCAGTTCCTCGACGGCGTCCTTTGAGGCGAGGTCCCTCACGCCGAACCTGCCCATGACACCAGCTCCACCGAGCGCGACTACTCTCATGCCACCCACTTCCTTCCGTCCGGCCAGTGCTGATCTCATCTGTGACTATATTTCCTTTCCGACGAGTCGGTCAATCGAGCCTGGTCAGTCTTCCGGGGGCAAACCTGTTGACCGTTACTGGATTTGAACACCCCACTCGGACTCGCGCATGCTCGTCCGAGCGGTGACCCCGAACGTGGTCCATCCTCCAACGCCTGAATCGTGAACGTGGAATAGCGTGGTGGGCGTTGGAGGATTTGAACACCCCACGCACCGATAAGGCACTTCGCTCGGGCCCCGAATCCTCTCGAACCGGTTCATCATCAGAGATAATTGCCCCGTCCGAAGCCTTCTTGTTATGGATGAGATCAAGAATAGACGTTAGAACCGGCGCGCGGTGACCCCTTCACCGGTTCTGCATCCAGCAACGCACACGAGGCTGGATTGCTGCATTGAGGTGGATGGTGGGCGTTACTGGATTTGAACCAGTGACCTCCTGCTTGTAAGGCAGGCGCTCTCCCGCTGAGCTAAACGCCCTCAGAACGGCTTGCGTGGAACTTCACCGCAAGAGAAGCGGGTTCGTTGAAATGTTAGGGCAAAGGCCTGCCACGGGCAAGCCTCGGATTGAACTGGCTGTCGAGGGCGGTACCGAATGCGTGGGCGCTACTTCCTGAGCATGGGAGTACGCTCGCTCTCAATCACCGCTTCGAACGCCTGGGAGTACGCCTTCAGGAGCACCGTGAAATCCGGCTTTTCCTTGGGCGCGATAAAACCGGTGCCGGCGCCAAGCTTTACCAGCTCGAGCGCGACCTCTCGGCGATCCATCTCCGGCCGGCGGTCCACGTCCATCCCTCCTTCCTCCCCTTTTTCCACGCCCTGCTTCGGACGTGGACACGTTTTGAGAGACCACGGTATCGACTTTTATGCTTATACGACGTGCCACGGACATTTCCTACCCCTTTTATCCGATATTGTCGATTGTTTGAACGCCGGTCAACAGATGCGACAGTCATTGACGATTTCCCCCTCCAGGAGTAATAAATACCATGGAGAATCTCACGTGGCGCTGCCAGAGACCGCGGCCGTCCGGCGGCGCCGTACGTACGATGAGGAGCGTGACATGAAGCGATTGGATACCATCAGGAAAGATCTCGTTGGCACACCGGTATATCTCTGCCCGGAGCGTGCATACCTTGTCACCGAGTTCTTCAGGGACTGCGACGATCAGAGCGACCCCGTGCCGGTCCGCAAGGCGAAGGCCTTCCGGCATCTCCTCACCAACAAGCAGGTCTCGATATTCACCGGCGAGCGAATAATCGGGAATGCCGGGACCGCCCGGAAGGTATGTCTCCTGCAACCGGAACTGGCGAGCGCATTCATGTCGCAGGAACTGCTCTGGATAGACCGGCGCAAGACGAATCCGTTCGAGATAACCTGGAAAGACAAGCTCAAGCTCGCCACCAGGGTCCTCCCCTACTGGTTGTTCCGGAACATGCCCATTCGCATGTTCCCGAACCCCTTGCGCATGGCTTCGTACGTGAAGCACCAGCTCAAGCCGACCTACTACCTCATCAACGAGGCCGGCGGTATCGGGCATTTCCTGCCGGACTACGAAAAGATGATCATGCTGGGAACGACCGGGTACCGAAAGTCGCTCCAGGGGAAGACGGGCGATCTTCATGAGGCGGCCCGCATCGTGCTGGACGGCCTGGAGATCTGGGCGGATAGGCTTGCGGACGAGGCCGAGCGCCAGGCGGCCCGCGAGCATGACGCCGCCCGCAAGCGAGAGCTGGAGGAGGCGGGTCGCATCTGCCGCAAGGTGCCGCGAGAGCCGGCTGAGACGTTCCAGGAGGCCGTTCAGACGCTCTGGCTCACCCACCTGGGCGTGATGCTGGAGAGCCTCAACTCTGCGGTGTCGTTCGGGAGGATGGATCAGTACCTTTATCCCTACTATCAGAGGGACATCGAAGAGGGCCGCATAACCCGCGACGACGCGCTGGAGCTGATGCTGGAGTTCAGCGCAAAAGCCACCGAGCACGTCTTCCTGCTCTCCTCGGTGATATCGAGATACCACGGCGGCTACCTGGTGGTCCAGGCGGCCATCGTGGGGGGTACGGACGAGAAAGGCGAAGACGCCACGAATCCCTTCAGCTACCTCATGCTCGACGTGATGGAGCGGCATGGCATGAGAGATCCCAACTACCAGGCTCGGGTCCATGAGCGTTCGCCGGAGGAGTATCTCGAGCGCGCCCTGGACGTTGCAAGGCAGGGCAAGGGCTCCCCGGCGCTCTTCAACGACGGGGCCGTGGTGCCGGCCCTGGTGGCCCACGGCATACCGCTCGAGGACGCCCGCGATTACGGCATAGTCGGGTGCGTGGAGCCCTCCATCCCGGGAAGGAGCTTCCTGTCGACCGACGCCGGCCTCTTCAACATGCCGATATGCCTGGAACTGGCGCTTAACCGGGGCAGGCGCTGGAAAGGGAAACTCCGCGTCGGAGCGGAGACCAGAGACCCGTTGTCGTTCACGAGCATCGACGACGTCATCGATGCGTACCGCGCTCAACTGGACCACCAGGTAGATCGGATGATCGCCGACTTCCACATGGTCGAGAAAGCGAACATGGACTACAACCCGACGCCGCTCTCCAGCCTGCTGGTGGAAGGCTGCATGGAGAAGGGCAGAGACCTAACGGAGGGTGGCGCCAGGTACAACTCGAGCGGAATCCAGGGGGTAGGGACAGCGGACGTGGCGGATTCGCTGGCCGCGCTCGATACCCTGGTATTCCGCGAAGGCAAGCTCTCCATGAGCGCCGTGCTGGAAGCCCTGAAGTCGGACTTCGTGGGGCACGAGGCAGTCAGAACGGCCCTCGAAAAAGCGCCCAAGTTCGGGAACGACGATTCCCTGCCGGACATGTACGCGGACCTGGTGGTGAGGCTCTGGCACGATTCGCTGGCGCGCCACACCAGCAAGCGCGGAGGCGCCTATGTACCCGGCTACTACTCGGTCACCTGCCACGTCGCCTTCGGCCTGCTGACCGGGCCTCTTCCCTCAGGTCGGAGGGCGAAGGAGCCGTTCGCGTCGGGCGTGGGCGCCGCGTGCGGGGCCGACAGGTGCGGGCCTACCGCGCTACTGAACTCGGTCTCCTCTCTCGATTCGAGCCTGATGGCCAACGGGAACGCCTTGAACCTGCGCTTCGACCCCGCGGATATCGAGGGAGACAAGGGGCTTAACATCCTGAAAGGTCTCACCAGGGGCTTCTTTGAGCGTGGAGGCATGGAGATCCAGCTCAACGTGCTGGATCCGGACATGCTCGAGGACGCGCATGCGAACCCTGGTAAATACCCGGACCTGATCGTGAGGGTTGCCGGCTACTGCGCGTACTTCGACGATCTTCCTGAATCAGCGAAGGCGGAGATCGTCAAGCGAACCCGGCTCAAGGTGACCTGATACGGTCTCAGAGGCCTTTAAAGAACTCCTCGGGGTTTACGTGGTAGATCTTGGAGAGGGCCAGTATCTCCTTGGTTCCCGGGTGGGCTTTCCCCAGTTCCCAGTTTTTCAACGTGTTGTAATGGACCCCTAGCTGCTTGGCGACCCAGTCTCTCTTGAGTCCCCTCTCGTCCCTGAGCGCTTTCATCCTTCCAGCGAAAGTGCTGTCGTATCTCTTTATCTCTTCCTCTGATACGTCCACCTGGCTCTGCATCTTTTTCAATCTGTTGACACCCCCGAGCCTCTGTGTTTAAATGGACAATAATATTGTCCTATATAAGCTAGCTGCTAAAGCTTGATAATGATACCAATAGCTTCTGCCCCGCGTCAATACGGGCGGTCAACTCGAGGAAAGGGGAGCATATGTACGTGAACACCGTGGTCATCGTGGGCAACCTGACGTCCGACCCGCGCCTGGGGGAGGGCAACGGTAACGTGGTCAACTTCAGGATGGCCGTGAACCGGTGGCGCAGGACGGACGAGGAGTCAGAGGACCGGCCTGAAAGGACGGAATACATCGATGTCGAGTGCTGGGGAGCCCAGGCCGCCAACGTCAACTCCTCTCTTCACAAGGGTGACCGAGCTGTGGTTGCCGGGCAGTTAAAGTACGACCAATGGTCTGATGATGGCGGCGCGATGAAGAGCCGCATGAAGATCAAAGCGCATGCTGTAGGGCTGTCTCTCGAGTTCAGGAACCCGCTCGCCTGAAACGGGTGGGCGGTTACGGAAAGGAGTCGCGGGCATGGGAATCACCGATCTCTCTACTTTTACCTCCAAGCAGGGCGTCACCACGGCGGTCTGGCGTTACGATGAAGCCGACACCTACGTGGTGCAGCACGACTTCATGCACATTTCGTTCTACGAGGACGACTTCCGCGAGTTCGTGGACACGCTCGAGGCCGCGCTGCGCGAGATCGAGAAGCGGGAAGCGCCGATGGCGCACGTTCACCCGGTCATCTTGCGGGATGTCGGGCTCGCGGCGGTGGAGAGGGAAGAGTAGGAATGCCCCCCTACTGATGGGTGGGGGCGTAGTCTAATGGGAGGACGGCCGACTCGTCAATTGGCAGGTGAGGGTTCGATTCCCTCCGCCTCCACCTATACCTGCTTGTTGACCGGCCGTCTTCCCAGAGGACATAATGTAATTGATTGACGAGTCGGCAACAGACTGCGCAGAATGCCCCGGGAATCCGGGGCATCCCGCTTATGGCATCTCCTCGGGGAGCGATCGGATGGGAGGCCTTCTTGGAAGCCGGTGAGTTCTTCGAGAGTTATCCCTGGTGGATCGTCGTCCTCTCCAACCTGCTGTCCGTCGCCATCTACGGCCTGGGAGCCTTTATCATCTACCAGGTGGGATGGATCTACATGGCCGTCTACCTGGTTTACGCCCTTGTCCTGGAGATAAGGCTGCTCAGAGGCCACTGCGTTCACTGCTTTTATTACGGGAAGGTCTGCGCCTTTGGAAAGGGCAGGCTGAGTTCGGCCTTTTTCAAGCAGGGCGATCCGGAGCGTTGGAGCGAGATAAACCTCACGTGGTGGGCCATGATACCGGACATGCTGGTCGCGCTGCTGCCCGTCCTCGTCGGGATAGTCGTCCTCGTGATTGACTTCTCGTGGCCGGTGCTGGCCGCGGTTGTCGCTGTGGCGGTGCTCGCCACAGCGGGCAACGGAGCGGTGCGGGGCTCGCTCGCATGCAATCACTGCATTCAGCGGCAGTCTGGCTGCCCGGCGGAGAAGCTGTTCGGGGGGGCTTCCACCTGAGCCCCGTGCATTCCATCCAGCGCGTCAGTTGTTCGAAAAGTACCTCTGTTTGAGCCGGACGATCCTCGAGAACCGTTCGTCGATCATCCCCTCTGCGATCTCTCCATTTCGCACCGCCGCGAGCAGGTGGCCGTAAGCCTGGATCGGGTTCGGAGCGTGGCACACGAGAAGAACGTCGACCCCAGCCTTCACCGCAAGGACCACGGTGCCCTTGAGGGTGTACGCCTGATTCATGGTGTCCGTGCCCAGGTCATCGCTGATGACGAGGGTGTTGCCGGAGACGCTCTCCTTGAGCAGCTCGATCCCCCGGGGTGAGAGAGTGAACACGAGGTCGGGATCGAGCGAGTTGTAGAATACGCCGGCGACCGACATCACGAACTCGGGCCCGGCCCCCGACATCACCTCGAACTGTGATATCTCGGGGACGCCCGGCACCACGGCCAGCCTGCCGTGCTCGGTGTCGAAGTCTATGCCGCCGTATCCCGGGAAATGCTTAGCGGTGCTCAGAATCCCGCCGGCCTTCTGTCCTTCGACCATGCTCTTCCCCAGAAGACCGACCTGCTCGGTGCTCCCCTTGAAACACCTCCCCTGCCTTGACAGCAGGTCCCCTTCGATCCCGCGGTCGACCACAGGTGCCAGGTTGTGGTTTATCCCGAGGTCCCTAAGCCCTGTCGCCCTGTTGAGAGCGGTCCAATACGCCTGTTCCGTGCTGGTGATGTCCGCCTGGGACACAGCATCGTCGAGCCAGGTGACCCGCCTGACCATACCGCCTTCCTGGTCCGTCGAGATCAACAGCGGGAATCCGGACACCTGCACCGAGAGGTTCTGGAGGTCCGACGTCAGTTTCTTGAGCTGGTCGGGGCTTACTATGTTCCGCGCGAACAGTATGACCCCTCCCGGCCGTACGGTGCTGATGAGGGACTCGACCTCAGGAGTCAGGGCCGTCCCGTCGAAACCGATCATGAAGAGCTGCCCGAGCCTGCGCTCGATGGGGGGTCTCCAGTACATAGCCCTCTCGGCGATCACCGGCTCGGAGGAGGTGACGCGGGTGGAGACGCTGTCCACCCCGGGGAGGGTGTCGTTCACCAGGTAGCTCCTGCGGCTCCCG
>JAGUWJ010000170.1 GCA_020062425.1 Actinomycetota bacterium | reverse complement strand
GTCGTTGTCGTAGATCTCCGCGTTGGCTGCCCCGATGCACATGCCGCTGGTGTAGTAGCCGGCCTCGTAATCGGGGCTTTCGATGTTGAAGCCGTGAATTTTAACTCCTGAAGCAAGCACGTCGATGTTCGGCCTGGCAAGGGGCCACTCGGCAATGGCGGAGTGCTGGATACCTTTGATGGTGACATTTTCTCCATCAGCGGGCTTTATCTCGAGATTGGTCTTGGTGTCGGGGATAGATAGGTCCTCGGTGTAGGTGCCGGTATACACCTCGATAACGTCATCGGCGACCGCCACGTCAATCGCGGCCTGTATCGTGGCATATGTCTGCCCGGGCCCTACTGTCAGGGTCGCTGCCTGTGCCGCGGGTGTCACAACGAACAGCACCGCCAGCGCCAGGCCTAGCACGAGGACGACCGACACGACTCTCCTGGAGTTCAACACTGAAATCCCCCCCTTAGGCTAGTTGCCTGCGGTTAATAACTAGAAATGTGTTGTGAGGCAGGAATTTACGATATTTCGAGATGCACGACTGCAAGACTGCCACCCCAGATTCTCCGCATGCCTAACTTAAATTATCACGCAACAGGCGTCAGTGCAACTAAAAGTGTGTTCTTTCACTTCTTCCCGATACTGACCAGCTCTGCTTTCTGTTTCTTCCCTCCCTTCTTGACCGGCTGGCTTTCCTTCAGTTCGTAGAGCAGATCGATGTCCAAATACCGCTTCTTCTCCCAGCGTTTCTCCTGATGCCACTTGAAGCGGGCGGTGACGAGCATCCTCGCCGAGTTGACGTCTGGGAAGCTGCCGACGGCTTTTGTGCGACGTCGTGCTTCCTTGATGTGGCGCTCCAGTGGGTTGTTAGTTCTGATCCTGGTCCTGTGTTTCGGAGGGAAGCGGAAGTAGGTGAGAGTGTCCTCGAGGCCGGCCTCGAGGACAGACATCGCGCCGGGCAATCCCTTCTTGTGCTTGTTGATGAGCCTCGTAGCTTTGATGCGCGCATCCTCCGCGCTCTCCTGGGCGTGTATGGCTTTGAGGCCCTGGGAGACTTCCTGCTGCATCCGGTGCGGGACCTTGGCCAAGACGATCCTATAGAAGTGCACGATACAGCGCTGGAATCCGGCGTCGGGGAAGTACTGCTCGGCCGCCGCGCGCAGGCCCAGGTGGGCGTCGGATACGATGAGATCGACCTGGATGAGGCCGCGCTCTTTGAGGTGTTTCAGGAAGGCCTTCCAGCTCGCCGCGTCCTCGCTTCCCCCTTCTGCGATCCCGATGATCTCCCGGTATCCCTCTGAATTCACGCCTACCGCGATCAGGAGGCTGATGTTCTCCGTCTTACCCGCCAGGCGGCTCTTGATCACCATCCCGTCCAGGTACAGGTAGGGGAAGTACGCAGCAAGCGGTCTCTCTATGAATGCCCCCAGGCGCTCGTAGACCTTCTTGTTGAGGCGGGACTGTTTGGCAGGCGATACGGTGGTGTCGCACAGGGCCTCGGTGATGTCCGTGATCTTTCTCGTGGAGATGCCCGAAAGGTAAATCTCTATCATGGCCTCCTCCAGCGAGATCTCCATGCGCCGGTAGCGCTCGATCACCTGGGTCTGGAACCCGAGCGCCCTCAGTCTCGGCACCTCGAGCTCTATCTCTCCTACGCGGGTCTGCAGCTTTCGCTTCCTCTTGCCGTTTCTGTAGTCCTCGCGCTCGTCCGTGCGCTCGTAAGGCCTGGCGCGGACGAGCTCTTCTGCCTCCGCTTCCATGATGCCCTTGAGGACCTCCTTCACCGCACCCCTCACCTGCTCGTTGATCCAGCCTGCCACTTTCTTCTGATCGAGCTCTATCTTGGGGGTATAATTCTCCTTGGCCATGGCTCACCTCCGATTCCGATTGCTTGAACACAACCAGTATCGGGGAGGCCGTGGCCTCTTAGCAAAGCGGGAATTTACACACAGAAGGTTACGTTATCTCATAATATGATTACATAACGTAAGGAGCTTTGGAGATGGTGAGGACTCAGATCCAGCTTACGGAAGAGCAATACAGGCACCTGAAGAAGCGGGCTGCGGCCGAGGGTGTCTCAATGGCGGAGCTGATAAGGAACGGAGTAGAACGGTTCTTGAGCACACCAGGCGGTCTGACCGACGACGAACTCAGGGCAGGCGCTCGCGAGCTTATGGGAAAATTCAGAAGCGGAAAGAACGACGTCGCCAAAAGGCACGATGAATATCTTGCTGAGGACCACAGATGAACGCGTGTTTTGTCGACACATCTGGCCTTTACGCCGCACTCGATGCGGATGACGAGTTCCACCAGAAAGCTGTGGACAAATGGGAAGAGAAACTAAAGAAAGAACTGCCGTTGGTCACGACTAACTACGTCATCATTGAAACGACGGCTCTCCTTCACTCGACGTTGGGTCTAGTGGCAGTGAGAGGATTCACCGAGAGGTTTGTCCCGCTGATACGTATCGAGTGGGTCGACGTGACAACCCACATGGAGGCCACCACCGCTTACCTCCTCGTATCAAGGAAGCGGCTCAGCCTGACTGACTGCGTCAGCTTTATCGTGATGAGAAGGCTTGGGCTTACTGAGGCTCTCGCGTTCGACAGGCATTTCATCGAGCAGGGATTTGCCCTGGCATGAATAGAGCCGCAAGAGCGAGGGCCCTTTATTCCGGGTTCGCGGTCTGGAATACCTCGGGCGGCGCGTCGGGGTAGTCACCGGGGATGATGCTGGTCCCGAAGTCGAGGAGAACCCACTCACCGTTTTCTTTCCTCAACAGCCAGCTTGCCGCGTCGGTCGACCCGCTCACGGGCTGCATATCCACCCTGGCCCAGCCATCGGCCATGACAACCCCCAGCACCTCGAAATCGCCTAGCTCGGGGTTGTTCTTCCTGGCCATTTCCATGGCTGCTTCCGTGGCGGACTCCTCCGCGTCTTCAGAGGTCTCATCCGGAGTCGTCTCCTCGTCGATCTTCGGCCCGGTCGAGCCAGGGGAGGTCTGGATTGATTCGTCCTCGGGAGTGGTAATCTTCACCGTGTCGCCGTCGGGTGTTGTTCCGTCATCTGTCGTCTTCCCGCCGTCGCACCCGCAGCCTGCCAGCCCGGCAGCGATCAGGACCGCCATGGCGAAAAGGGCGACAAAGGCAGCCCATGCCTGCCGGCTTTCCCGTGGCAGAACTCTCATGATGGCAGTCCCCTTTCGCGATAGCATCCTAAAGAGATTTCTCGTAAGATGTGTGCCCTACCTGCCTCAGTCGAGGAGCTCCTTCGCCCTGGCGACGACGTTCTCGACGTTGAAACCCACGCTGGCAAGGGCTGTCCCTCCCGGCGCGGAGACGCCGAAACGCTCTATGCTGATCACCCCACCGGAGTCGCCTATGTATTTGTGCCAGCCCTGGGAGACGCCGGCCTCGACGGCCAGCGACTTCAGGCCGGCAGGCAAAACTTCCGCACGGTATCGCTTATCCTGCTCATCGAACAGCTCCCAGGACGGCATGCTCACCACGCGCGCCGAGACTTTTTCAGCGGCGAGCGCCTTCCTCGCTTCAAGGGCGAGCGAGACCTCGGACCCCGTGGCGATGAGCGCGAGCGACGGATTGGGCTCATCGACGAGGACGTAAGCACCACGCGCCAGGCCCTCCGCCGGGGCCAGCACCGTGCGGTCGAGAACAGGGAGTCCCTGACGGCTGAGCGCAAGAGCTACCGGCCCGGTGCTTTCCAGCGCGACCTTCCACGCTTCGACGGTTTCGGCAGCGTCGGCCGGTCTTATCACCGTCAGACCCGGTATCGACCTCAGAGCGGCGAGCTGCTCGACGGGCTGGTGGGTGGGCCCGTCCTCTCCGACACCGAGGCTGTCATGGGTGAAAATGTAGATGACATGCTGGCGCATGAGGGCGGCGAGCCGCAGGGCGGGCCGCATGTAGTCGCTGAAGACCAGGAAGGTGCCGCCGTACGGGATGAGCCCGCCGTGGCGTGCCATGCCGTTCATCACCGCTCCCATGGCGTGCTCGCGGACCCCGAAGTGGATGTTGCGCCCGGAGAAATCCCCGGGGCGGACACTGTCATAGCCCTTGATGAAGGTGAGGTTGGAAGGGCCCAGGTCGGCCGAACCGCCGATGAGCTCAGGCATGACCGGTGCAAGCGCCTCGAGCACCTTGCCGGACACCGCCCGGGTCGCCATGCTCTTTCCTGTCTCGAATCCTGGCAGGGCGTCTTCCCAGCCGTCCGGCAGGCGCTTATCCATGACCCTCAGCCACTCGCTGGCGAGCTCGGGGTGTTCGGCCTTGTAAGCCTCGAACTGCTCGTCCCACTCTTCCTCCAGCAGACGGCCGAGTTCGACCGCTCCGCGCATGTGCTCGAGCACTTCCGCTGGAACGTGGAAGTCCTCCCCGGACGGCCAGCCGAGGTTCTCCTTGGTCAGGCAGGCCTCCTCCGGCCCGAGCGGAGCCCCATGGGAGGCCTCGGAACCTTCCAGGTTAGGGCTGCCGCAGGCGATGCGCGAGCGCACGGCGATGAGGCTGGGAGCAGACTCGTGCGCCCGGGCTTCCGCTACGGCGTCGGCGACCAGGTCGATGTCGTTCGCGTCCTCGACGGAAATGACGTTCCAGCCGTAGGCCTTGAACCGGGCGCGCACATCCTCAGTGAAGGAGAGTTCCGTCGAACCTTCGATCGTTATCTTGTTGTCGTCGTACAGGCAGATGAGCCGTCCCAGCCCCAGGTGCCCGGCGAGCGAACAGGCTTCGGATGAGACACCCTCCATGAGGTCTCCGTCGCCCGCTATCACGTACACGTAGTAGTCTGTCAGGTCGTATCCGGGCCTGTTGAACCTCGCGGATATGAGTTCTCGTGCAAGAGCCATGCCGACACCCATGGCGATGCCCTGCCCGAGCGGGCCGGTGGTCACCTCGACACCCGGCGTCAGCCCGAACTCGGGGTGCCCCGGGGTGGCGCTGCCCAACTGCCGGAAACGCTTTATCTCTTCGAGCGGGAGGTCGTAGCCGGAAAGGTGCAGGAGGCTGTAGATGAGCATGGAGGCGTGCCCCGCGGAGAGCACGAAACGGTCCCTGCCGGGCCAGTCGGGGTTCGCCGGGTTGTGGCGAAGGAACCGGGTCCAGAGTGCGTAGCCGACGGGCGCGAGCCCCATGGGGGCGCCCGGATGCCCGGATTTCGCGGCCTCGATGGCGTCGATCGCCAGGCAGCGTATCGTGTTTATCGAGAGAAGGTCGATGTCTTCGACGTTGTCCATTCGGCCTGTCGCTCCTTTCGCGAGATAATCCTCTTTCTCACGGCCCGGCGGCCCAAACGGATACTACAAAGCGGAAGGCCATTAAGCAAGTGGCCGGCTCGCCCCACTCGCCCCGTGGACTCCCGCTCGGGGATTGAAGGATTAGGCGTCCCACCGCCAGAAGATGTAACTGCGCGTATGAGGAGGTTGCCCTCTGTCTGTCACCGACGAAAAAATACTGAAGCTGAAGGCTGAAACCGAGAGGGTCTACTCCTACAACGAGGTGGACGCTGAGGGCGACTACTACCATATGCCCAACGTCACCTTCTACCCCTCGCTTTTCGCGTGGGATTCCGGATTCCACGCTGTGACCATGCTGCATATCGATCCTGAGAGGTCGAAACGTGAACTCGAGACATTGTTCCGGCACGTCTCCGCCGACGGCCACATGCCGCATGAGGTGCTGGCACCTTCGGCCGCGACCCGGGCCAGACCGTGGAAGAGCTTGATGAGGTGGCTCGTGCAGTGGGCTTACGACCGGGACCACGCCTCTCACCTGGTCGATCCCCCCATTTACGTCTATGCGGCTCGGCTGGCGTTCGAGAGGACTGAGGACACTGAGTGGCTGAAGAGAATCTGGGTTAACCTGTGCCGCTGCATCGATTACCTGCTGGATGAGCGCGACCTCTACGGGGATGGCCTTATCTCTATAGTGCACCCGTGGGAGGCGGGGACCGATCTGTCGCTCCAACTGCTGCCGGCTCTCGGTATAGACCCGCAGCGTAGGAGGGACGTCATGCGGGCGACGACCTACGCGATGATGCTGTACCGATTCAACAACGCCCACGGGTGGCGCGGGGACGACCTCAAGGCGGCGAACAGGTTCGTGGTGGAGGACCTCACCATGAACTGCATAACAGTCAGGGCTCTCGATAGCGCGGTAATGCTTGCCGGGCAGGTGGGGGATGGAGAGGCCGCAGGGAGGTACGCGTCGCGCGCGGAGGCCATGGCAGAGGCGCTGGAGAGAGTGTGCTGGGACGAAGAAGCGGGATGCTACTTCCCCCGTTGGAACGCTGAGAACCCGCGGCTCGCGCGGGTGAGGACGCTCGCTTCCCTGCTTCCAATTTTCACCGGCCGTTGCCGAGGGGAGCGCGCCCGGCGGCTCATAGATGAACACCTTCTTGACAGGAGCGGATTCTGGACGGAGCACCCGCTCCCTTTCACACCTGAGGACGAACTGGTGGACGTCCGCCCCTGGGTGGACAAAAAGCTATGGGCAGGCCACTGCATCTGGATTAACTTCAACTGGATGCTGGCGGTTTCGCTGATCGAAAACGGTCGTTTGGAGGCTGCGTGGGAGCTGACCGAGCGCACCGCCGGGATGGTTCTCTCCGAGGGCTTTTTCGAGTACTACGACTCCCGAAACGGGCACGGAAGGCGCATAAGGGACTTCACCTGGCCCGGTTTGATCCTCGACATGATGGAGGCCTGCCGGACCTGTTAAGGTTGATCTGCTGTTGAGCTTCGTGACAGCCCTGTCTATCTCTCTGATCGCGGTGTCCGTTTCCCGCTCAAGAAGCAGAGGGATTAGGTCGATTTAACTATCAGAAATAGTCCTTTTGGGCTATATGCGCTGAATTGGGTTTGCTTTTGGATGAGGTGGCAGTCGCTTGCTTTGCAGTCCTGCCTGCGATAAGGCAGAGACGGACGAGGGAGGAAATGAGAGCGAAGCGACTGGCCGCACCGATCATAGTCGCTATTCTGGTAGCGGGAATATTGAGCCTGCCGTCTGGAAACGCGTACGCCCAGAGCAGCGTACCCAACACCGAGATGTGGGTCACCAACGGCGCTGTCTACTCGACTGCCATCGATGGCGACACCGCATATATCGGGGGCGCTTTCACGTACGTCGGCCCTAACACGGGAGGCGGCGCCGCGCTGAACCTCTCTACAGGCAAGCCTGTCGCTAATTACTCGAGGGTCAACGGAAACGTCAACGCATGCGTAGCGGACGGCTCGGGTGGCTGGTACATTGGTGGTTCGTTCACCAAGGTCGGTACGCAGAGAGGGGCACTCCTCGGTCGGTGTGACTTCCCCGTACGAGACCTGGTACCTTCCCGAAGGTTCCAGCGCCTGGGGTTTCGAGTGCTGGCTCCTCATCCAGAACCCCAACGGCGCGAAGGCCACCTGCCAGGTGACTTACATGATAGAGGGAAGCGGTCCTGTCACGCTGACCAAGACGGTCCCGCCCAACTCCCGGCAAACCTACAACATGGCTGCTGACATCGGCGCCAAGGATGCCTCCATCAAGGTTTCATCCGACCTGCCGGTCATCCCGGAGAGGGCGATGTACCGCGATGCACGGAGGGCCGGCCACGATTCAATCGGGACCATCGCCCCCGCAAAGGACTACTACCTGGCGGAAGGCACCACCAACTGGGGCTTCACCACCTATATACTGGTTCAGGACCCGAACCCGTCCGACGAGCCTGTGAGCGTCACTTACATGACGAACTCAGGGCCGGAGGTCCAGCCGTCGTTCGTGATGCCGGCCAACTCGCGGAAGACCATTAGAGTTAACGACATCATGCCGGGCCGGGACTTCTCAACGCTGGTCAGCGCCGAGAAGCCTGTCATCGCCGAGAGGGCGATGTACTGGGACAACGGCACAGGCGTCGCGTGCCATGATTCGATCGGAATGCCCGCTCCCAAGTCAGTCTCTTACATGCCGGACGGGGAGACCTCCAGGGGCAGGGAGACCTACACCCTGGTGCAGAATCCCAATAGCAGCGCGGTGTCGGTGGAAATCTCCTATATGACCCCGGACGGCAAGGGCAACGTTGAGTTCACCTACAGCATTCCAGCGAACTCCCGGCAGACCTACAGCATGGCCGCAAAGATACCAAGCGGGCGGGCTGCGATAATGGTCGAATGCAAGACCCCCGGCAAGGCCGTCATGGTGGAGCGCGCCATGTACTGGAACTCCCGCGGGGCCGGCACGGATACCATCGGTGGCTGTTCGGATTGAACCAATAACCGCTACTCTCGCGCTGTCCCTTGCGGTATCATACTCGAGTCAATTCGACGTTAGGATCGTCATGGATTCTGAGATCGCTAGACTTATGTCCGACGACCGCTTCGCGGCCCTCAACGGCATCGAACTGGTGAGCGTGGAGGAAGGCAGGGCGCTCGCCCGGATGGAGCTGACCGAGGACCATAACAACTTTCTCGGCACGGTTCACGGGGGCGCGATATTTGCGCTCGCCGACGTGGCCTTCGCCGCCGCCGCCAACTCGCACGGCAACCGTTCGATGGCCTTCCATATAAGCATCGAGTATCTAGGGCCGCCGGGTGAGACTCCCTTCCTGGAGGCTGAGGTGCGTGAGACCGGCAGGGCGGGCCGGGCGGGTCATTATTCAATGGAAGTGCGCAATTCCTCGGGCGTTGCGGTTGCCGTCCTGAACGGGTGGGCGTACGGAACCTCGAAACCGCTTATTGAATGATCAGCCCGGGTTCAAGCATGCAAGCGCCTCCGACGAATATTACAGAGGAACGCCGAGCGGCCTCGCCGCGTCTGTTCAGTTATACGGCAGGTCCTCTTAGAAAGGACTGAGCATGGGTGGCAGTAAGGTGAGATATCGAGTGGCCGTAGCGGTCGCCGTGGCGCTGGTGGTTGTACTGGCGTTGCCGGCGGCTGGTCTTTCTATCGGTGGGGTCGATTCAGATCGTGGGCCCTCGGGAGAGGGTGAAGTGCCCACAGGAGGCTTGAAGCTAAGCAACCCTGGCCCCGAGCGCAAGGCTGACCCTTCGCGTTTCGGCGCCGGTCTTCCGATGGCTGCCTCTAGGGACCTTTCCGACGATGCTCCTCCCATCGGTGACCAGGGGATGAGCAACAGCTGCGTGGGGTGGTCGACCGGGTACTACGCGAAGACCTGGTACGAGAAGCAGGAGTACCCTACGAGGGACCTCGATAGTACCCGTTATCAATTCAGCCCGTCGTTCATCTATAACCAGATAAACGGCGGCGCGGACAACGGCTCCAGTATCATGGATGCGCTCGAACTCCTCAAGGGAACCGGCGTATGTGACTGGGCGGAGTTCACCTACGACGGCAACTACCTCAAGCAGCCTAATTCCACCGATATCAAAGCAGCCGCCCAGTATAAGATATCCGACTGGGGCTATTTCTTCGCGGAAGCGAGCTGGGCTCACATATCAGGCCCGTTCTCTCACGATCTCACCGCTGTCAAGTCATGGGTGAACTCCGGGAATCCAGTCGTGATGGGAATACCAATCTACGATGACTTCCCGGATTTCAACGGAAATGCGCCCTCGAGTTACTACACTTCCGCCAATAGTTACTCCAGCAGCGAATTCCTCGGAGGCCACGCGGTCTTTATCGTCGGCTACAACGACAACATCAACCCCTCCGGCTCGACCGCCGACACAAAGGGAGGATTCCTGGTGCGCAACTCGTGGGGGCCCACCTGGAACAACAACGGCACAGTCTGGCTGAGCTACAAGTTCGTGAAGAAGTGGGTGCCGGAGGCCTGGTTCATGGAGGACCAGGACAGCACTCCCACCGTCGCATCCGTCAGCCCGTCCATCGGCAGCATCGACACGCTGGTCACCATAATAGGGACGAACTTCGGAGCCAAGAGGAGATCCGCGCGGGTCGGTTTCTCGGGCGACGTCGATGGCACGATCACTTCCTGGGACAACGACGAGATAAAGGTACGGGTCCCCGAGGGTACGCGCAGCGGGGAGATGTTCGTATACGACTGGAACAGCGAGAGGTCGAACCGCAACCTTTTCAGCGTAAGCTCCCTGCCGGGGATACACTGGTTGTTCGCCGAGGGCGCCACCTGGCCTGGCTTCGAGGAATGGGTGCTGGTCCAGAACCCGAACTCTACCCCGTCCACGGTGGCGGTCAACTTCATGACCCCCGGAGGGACCGTCCCCGGTCCCGAGCTCAGGCTCGAGAGCTTGAGCCGCACCTCCATCCGCGTCAACGATTTCGTTCCCGACCAGGACGTATCGACCGCCATCTCGGTCCTGTCCGGTGACGACGTCTGTGCGGAGCGGGTGATGTACGTCAATACGGCCGATGGGAAATGGGGATCACACGATTCGATAGGCACTGCGTCCATCGCCGAGAAATGGTACCTGGCGGAGGGGGCGACCTGGCCCGGGTACGACGAGTGGGTCCTGGTGATGAACCCCAACGAACAGGCGGTCAGGGTCGTTCTCACCTTCCAGACACCCGAGGGAGAGGTCGCCGGGCCCAGCCTCGAGCTTCCGGCGATGACGAGGCAGTCGGTACACGTGAACGACCACCTTCCCGGCCGCGACGTATCCACCGTCGTGACGTCACTCGATGACGGGCTCGGGGTGGTGGCGGAACGGTCGATGTACGTGCGCACCGCCGACGGCAAGCTCGGCTGCCACAACTCGATGGGCACATTTGAGACATCCGATGCCTGGGGCCTGGCCGAGGGAGCCACCTGGCCCGGCTTCGAGGAGTGGGTACTGGTCCAGAATCCTACGACAAGGGCCGCGGACGTCTCGTTCTTGTTCCTCACCCCGCAGGGTGTCACCAGGGGTCCTGACGTCCGGGTACTGCCTGGCAAGCGGGAGTCGGTGCGCGTCAACGATTATCTGCCGGACTCGGACGTATCCACTCTGGTCGTTACGGAAGACGAAGGGCAGAAGGTCGTGGTCGAGCGGGCAATGTATATCTCCGACGCCACGGGAAAACGAGGGGCTCATAACGCCATCGGTTCCATCTTCATGAGCACTGCCTGGATGCTGCCGGAGGGCTGCACCTCTCAAGGTTTCGACGAGTGGGTGCTGGTTATGAACCCCGACGCGGAGGAGAGCGCCACGGTGAGGCTTACCTTCATGAAGCCGGGAGGGGTGGTCCGGGGCCCGGCCGCATCAGTGCCGCCGGCCAGCCGGGAGACCTTCCACGTGAACGACTACTACACAGGTGACGTATCGACCCTTGTCGAGAGCGATCGCTATGTGATCAGCGAACGCGCCATGTACGTCAACACAGCGGACGGCAAGCGCGGAGCTCACTGCTCGATCGCTCTATTCGCCCCGAGCGCCGCGGGCTCCTCGGGTGGCTCTGGCACACCTCTGGGTGCTGACAATGCGAGGGAGCTTCGTTCGCAGTACCTCATCCGATGATGTAAAATCACTTCTCGCCGTTAGTTCACTACCGGAGTGGGCCTGTCGCGTCAGCGTTGATCTGCGCCGGGTTTCCGTGAGTGACATCTCTAGTAGAGGGAAATCTTATGAAGGTGAAATGTGACGCCTGCGGGCGCGAGTTCGAGAAGGTCTATGACGACATGGAGCCACATCTCTGCCGCTCCTGCCAGAGCCTCGGCAAGGACGCCTGTGCCGAGTGCGAGGGATGGTGTTGTGAGAAGCCCAACGAGGAGGGCCGCATAGCGCTGCTCGACGAGGAGAAGGAGCGATTCGGCTTCAAGCGGGACTGGATGTGGGCCGACCCCTGCAGGTGGCGCGACCCGGAGAGTGGGCACTGCATGCTGAAGGTCCGGTTCCAGCCTACGGTGTGCAAGGAGTACGTCTGCGACGACATGGTGAAGTGCGCAAGGAAGAAACTAGCTGCGAGGAAACTGGAAGCAGTGCAACCACTGGGTGATGGTGAACATCACCTGAAGTGAGTATACTCAGGAACGAGGTTTCTGAACGGGTGCCGGGCTCGAGATATGAGTCCGGCATTGTCTTTGAAAGGTAGTGAGCAACGGTGAACGGACTTGAACCAAAGCGTGTGCTGGTGGTTGACGACGACCGCGACTTCGCGAAATCGCTCGAGATGTACCTCAAATATGCTGGTTACGAAGTCTCGTGCGCCTACGGCGGCATCGGGGCGCTCGAGGAGATGCGAATGACGAACCCGTCGGCGATAATCCTGGACGTTATGATGCCGGACATAGACGGCAGAGGCGTTGTACGCCACATTCGAGAGAAGATGGGTGACACCAGCACCCCCGTGATAGTCCTTTCCGCGCTCGGCGACCAGGACTCGCGCATGGATCTCCTGATCGACGGTGCTAACGAGTACCTCATAAAACCGTGCGACCCGGAGCGCGTCTCCGAAGCGGTCGAACACCACACGAGAGTACATGTCGAGGATCCGTTTCACGAACTACAGATGTTTTAGTCCTGAGCGATAGAGGCTTGGTGGATGCGAAAGACCCCGCGTAACTGACGCGGGGTCTTTTCTTATGTGATAAAGCCGCTTCTTTTGTTTCTTTGATTGCGTATATCCGGCGCCTCCGTATAATGATTCAGAAGGTAAAGCCCTCTGCGTACGGTGGGAGTTGGTAGGTCCTAGATGGCGCTCGCGTTCGGGGTCCTGCTGGCGGTGGTCGGCACGGTCCTAATAAACTTCAGCAACTACTTGATGAAGCGAGAGCTTGATTTTCTGCCCCGCATCGGTTCACAGTCTACCGTAAAGACAATCCGCGCGTTCGTGAACTGCAGGCCATGGCTGAGGGCGCAAGGGCTTCAAATTACAGGCGCATGGAGTCACAACATCGCGGTGGGGCTCGCGCCGCTTTCGGTCGTCCAACCGATCAACGCGGCTGGGATATGCCTTCTGGTGGTGCTCGCGGTCACCAAGCTCAAAGAGAAGGCCTCACTCGTCGACTGGCTGGGTATCGGCGCTATAGTCCTCGGGGTCACCATGCTGGGGATCACCCTGCTCACCTCCGGTGGAAAGTCGTATGGGTACCGTCCGGTCATCCTCTGGATGTTCATTGTCCTGCTGCTGGGAGTGGTCTTCGCCAGCCTGGGGGCGGCCTTTCTAAACAAAGACGAGCGCTCGTCATCGTTCCTGGGCATAGGAAACGGGGTCCTGGTGGGCCTGACCGCCATATTCACAAAGATGGCCTGGACCGACCTGGGTAACCGCTGGGGGGAGTTCAGGGTGGCGGGCTTCGTGTATTCGTCGTACTTCTGGCTGGCCATATTCACCACCATCATAGCCATGGTCCTGTTCCAGACGGCTCTGCAGAGGGGCTCGGCCATCGTGGTGGTTCCGCTGGTGACCGGTTTCAGCAACCTCATACCGATAATCGTGGGGCTGGTGGCGTTCAGAGAGCCGTTCCCCACAGGCGGGCTCATGGTCTTCTTCCGTGTCAGCTCGACGTTCCTCATCATAGGCGGGGCCGTCCTGCTCTCACTTCGCAGGGAGGGGGAGGAACAGAAGCCAAAAAGGGTCTACCGCCGGCGCGTGCGCAAGGCATCCATGGCCACTTCTGTATAATTAGCCCCGGTGATACATATGACCGTAAAACCTGTCATCGCTTTCTTTGACCTCGACCATACCCTCATCGACGGGGCGAACGGCAACATCTACGCACTAAGGATGGTAAGGGAAGGGTACATGAAGCCCGGTGTGCTCCTGCAGGTCCTGCGGTTCACGCTCCTCTACAAGATGAACCGCCTGCCCAGGCGTGAAGTGTACACCAAGGTGGTCGACATCATGGGGCAGTACACGGTGCTCGAGATGATCGCGTTTATGGACCGCAACTTCGAGTCGCACGTGCTGCCGCGCATCTACCTGGGTGGTGTGGATGCCGTGCGCGAACACAGAGACAAGGGCCACCATACTGTCATCGCGACGGCGGCCGGAGAATACGTCGCCGAGAGGATACGAGTACAGCTCGGCGCAGACGACGTGATCGCCAGCCATACACCCATCAAGGGCGACCACATGACCAGCGAGGAGCTCGGCCGCATGGCGTTCATGGAGGAGAAGCTCGCCATGGCCGAGGAGTACTGCGCGAAGCACGGGGCGGACCTCGCCGACTGCTGGTTCTATTCAGACAGCGCGAGCGACCTGCCGCTCCTGGAGGCGGTGGGCCACCCGGTGATGGTCAACCCGCAGTGGAAGCTGAGGCAGCTCACCCGTGGGCGCGGCTGGCCCATTATGCGTTTCAAGGAGTACGCGACGTTTGATGAGGTGAAGCGGCCCGAGCGTCTCATTACGCCCGAGATGAACCGCTTCATGCGAGTCTACGAGGAGTCACTCGCTTCCACCGATTGATAATCTCAAAACGCAACAAATGGGGTCGGACCCCACTTGCTGTGTTTCAACGTGGGCGGGAAGGCTAGGCCGTCTTGGCGCGGACCAGGTTTGACTTGATGCGGGCCGCGAGCTCGGTCACGCTGAACGGCTTGACGATGTAGTCCACGGCGCCGTTGTCAAATCCCTTCAGGATGTCCTGCTCGAGACCTCTCGCGGTCAGCATGATGACCGGTATCGACTGCATGGTCGGGTCGGCCTTCATCGCCCGGAGCACCTCGTAGCCGTCCATCACCGGCATCATGACGTCGAGGATGACGAGGTCGGGATGGTTCTGCACGATGAGGTCCAGCGCCAACCGGCCGTTCTCACCCCACAGTACCCGGTAGCCCGATTTCTCGAGCTTGTACTTCACCAGGTTGGCTATCTGCGCCTCGTCCTCGGCGATGACGATAGTCTGCGTTTCAGATGCCACCCTCAGCCTCCTTTTCCGCCTTTATGAGCACGCACTCACGGTCCAAAGGAAGGAGGACCCTGAACGTTGAACCCACCCCAGGCTCACTTTGTATCTCGAGGTCGCCGCAGTGCTTCTCGATTATCCCCATGGTTATGGAAAGGCCCAGCCCGCTTCCGTGGGAAGGGGTCAGGGCGGCGGTCGACGCCCGGAAGAACTTGTCACCTATCTTGTCCTGCTCTTCCACCGGGATGCCCACACCGGTATCTTTGACCTCCACTGCCACCTTACCGTCGTCAACCGAGGTCTTCACCTCTATTTTTCCTTCATTGGTGTACTTGATCGCGTTGCTGATGAGGTTGTGCAGGACCTGGCTGACGAGCTGCCTGTCTCCGAACACGGAGGAAAGGGGCTCGAGCTCGTGGGCCAGATCGAGGCCTTTGTCTTCGGCCATGGGGAAGTGGGCCTTCAGCGCATCGCGGGCAAGCTCGTTGAGGTCCAGCTCCTCCCAGTGCATGTCCATCTTTCCCGATTCGAGCTTGTCCAGGTCCAGGAAATCGTTCACGAGCCCGGTGAGGCGCGCGATGTTCGACTTCACTATGCTGAGGAACTCCCGCTGCTCATCTGTCAGGCTACCCGCTTCACCCTCCATGACCAGCTCCAGGTAGCCGAGCATCGAGGTGAGAGGGGTGCGGAGCTCGTGGGCCATTATGGAGACTATCTCGCTCTTGAGCCGGTCGACCTCCATCTCCCTCGTGATGTCCGCAAATACCTCGACCGCTCCCGCGACGTGCCCTTCTGCGTCCAGGAGCGGAGCGCAGCTGACGTTCAGCGGTACTTTTCCGCCACCGCTTGTGTAGCCCCAGACGGTGCCCGCGAATACCGTGCGCGAACCATCAATGGAAGATCTCAGCGGACAGTGGTCGTCACAGAGCCGCAGGCCTTCCTTGTCCTCGTGCCGGATGAACTCCCGGCAGTCGTTCCCCAGCGCGTCCTCTTCCTTCCAGCCGAGGATGGACTCCGCCGCCTTGTTCCAGAGCCGGATGCGGCGCTCGGAATCGACCACGTACATACCGTGGCCGAGGCTCGAGAATATACGCTCGAGCTCACGCTCCACGGGCTGCAGCGGCATGCGCTCCGCTCCGCTCACTTGCTCAGCCATTTCCATAACGTTCCACCCAGCACTCGAGGCTTATCGCAGCATTACCGGTGTCGTGAAACCTGGGTTCCGCTGTTGAGCGCAGTGCCCATCGTGTTAGTATTGGTTTCCACTTGAACCATATTGTTTTGCGGCAATGGGGGTGGTCGTATGGCCGGAGAGGGAACCGCACTCATCACAGGAGCGTCCAGCGGTATCGGAAAGACGTTCGCCTGTTACCTGGCGAAGAAGGGTTACGACCTGATCCTCGTGGCCCGGAGGCGAGAGCTGCTTCAATCGATCGCGGATGAATTGAGTTCAGCCCACGGCGTCAAAGCCGAAGTGCTGAAGGCCGACCTTTCTTCTGAGGAAGAGGCCATTGGGGTCGCCCAGCGTATCGAAGCTGAAAATATCTTGACGATGCTGGTGAACAACGCTGGTTACGGCATCTGGGGTGATTTCGCCACATCGGACATCGAGAGCCAGATAGACAATGTGCGAGTGCACGACCTGGCGACGATGCGTCTCACCAGGGCTGCCCTGCCAGGGATGATCGAGCGTCACCATGGGGCGGTAATAAACGTCTCCTCCCTTGCCGGACTCACCCCCCAGCCCAGGGCAAGCGTGTACTGCGCGGGTAAAGCGTTTCTCATACTCTTCACCGAGGCGATCCACCTCGAGTTGGAAGGGACTGGAGTGCACGTACAGGTGCTGTGCCCCGGTTTCACTCACACCGGCTTCCATGCCGAGATGAAGACCTCTGGCATACCTGCATGGATGTGGACTGACCCGGATCCGGTTGTAAAAGAATCACTCCTCGCTCTCGAGCGTGGAAAAGTCGTGGTGGTACCCGGTTGGAGGAACAAATATCAACTTGTCAGCTGCCGGCTGCCCCGCTTCCTTCAGTATCCGATGATAAGGAACACGTTCGAGTCATTTGAGAAGAAGGGTTGGGGGACAGGCTGACCTCACATTGTGCAGAGCCTGGCAGACTTGCGGAATGCAGGAAGGGGTGGCCTGACCCCCCCTCCGCGTTGTGGCAATTACACTGATATCAGTCGGTTATCACCTCGAAGCGATCTATGTCAGAGAGACTGCCTGCCGGCTCGTCCACCCATACAGCCTTTACCCGCATGCCGACTTTGAAGTCCTGCCATTCTACTCCGGTGACGGTGCCCACAAACCAGGTGTCAGCGCCGTCGAACTGTATCATCGCCGAGATGCGGAACTCCTCGATTGGGTTGCCGCGTACGTCCGCCATCGTAACGCAGTAGCTCATGACCGTTCCCGTGTCCTTGACTTCTACCACCTCGTCGATGTCCACGAAGCACTTGCGGCAGTAGCTGGGCCCTGGCATATAGACCATGCCGCACTCGCCGCAGCGGATGCCCCTCAGTTTCTTTTCCTTCATGCCCTCGGTAAGCAGGCGGATGCCGGTGCCGTCCATCCTGTAGTTATAGGTGGATACATCCCACATGGCCTCGACCTGGCGTGTCTCCGGCCCCATTTCAAAAGTCATGCTTGCACCCCCTCGCTTAAGATTTCGCCGGCTCGTCGGCGAGTATCATCACGGCCACGTACTGGAACAAGCCGCCCCACCCGTGAGACAGGGCTTTCCTGATCTTCTTGGGTATCTGGTGCTCGCCCTCGATCTTGCGCATTATCTGGAGCGCGCACTCCGCGGGCCGGTTCATCGCGCTCGAGCCGATGGCATTTGTGGAGAAGACGCCACCGCTCGCGTTGGTGGGCATCTCGCCGTCTATCTCTAGCGCTCCCGCGTCCAGCATCTGGTGAGCCTCACCCTCCTTGCAGACTCCCAGCTTCTCCAGCCACATGAGCGACTGGTGCGCGAAGCCGTTATAGAGCTCGCACATGTCTATCTCTTTGCACGGGTCCTTGATGCCTGCCTGCTTGTATGCCTTCTCAACAGCTATCTTCGCGGGCATCTGCTCCGCGGGGTCGGTTATCTGGCCCTCCAGGAAATTCGCTGTGCAGGGATCGGAGGCCGCGTAGCCCACCCCCGTAATCCACGCCACATTGCCGTCGGTGAGCTTCTTCACCATGTCCTCACTGGCGACGATGCAAGTGGTGGCGCCGTCCGTAGTCGGGCAGGTGTGCCCGAACCGTAACGGGTAAGCCACCATCTGGGTCGCCTGTATGTCCTCGACGGTCGTCTTCTTGCGCAGGTGGGCGTACGGATTCAGCACGGCGTTGCTCCTCTCCAGCGCCGCCATCTTGTCGATGTGCTCAGGGCTCGCACCTGAGTGGTGCAGGTAGCTCATCGCCTGGTAAGAGGCCGCGCCCGTCGAGCCGCCGCCGCCGAAGCCCAATCCCTTGATGCCGAAGAGGTCCATCCCGTGCTGGACCATGGCAATGGCCTCGGGCAGGACGATCCCCGCCAGGCCGACCTGCGAATCGCCCTCGGACTGCTTCTCCCAGGACGTTGCCATGACCACGTCGTAAACGCCGCTCGCCACGTAGTAATAGGCGGCCTGGAGTACGCTCATGCCGACGGTCCCGCCTGTCGAAACCCGGAGCACCGGCTTGTCGAGCGCCCTGATGTGCTCGCTGGCCCAGAGGTGGGGGAGGTTCAAACCCTCGAACGTCTGCATGTTACCGAAAGTGACGGCGTCTATGTCGTCCGGGGTAAGACCCGTATTGCGAAACGCGGCGTCAACGGACTCACTCATCATCTCTACGATGTTGACGTCTTTGCGCTTGCTCACAAAGACAGGCGTATAGCCGACGCCTATGATTGCTACGTTTCTCATGATCTATCCCTCCTCCGTGCTTACGACCATCACGGCGTTGTGCTGCAGGAATAATCCGTCCTGGCCGTGCGCGAGGGCGGTGTGAGCGTCAGCTACCTGAGTATCACCAGCGCCGCCGGTGAGCTGGCGGTAGCATTCAGCTATCCGCACCAGCCCTCCCGCGCAGAAGGCATAGGCCCCAAGGGCTCCACCTGACGGGCTGACCGGCATCGCGCTGTCCATATCGGCCAGACCCCGGTCCGCCACGTCCCCGGCGCTCCCCTCCGGGAAGAGACCGAGAGCCTCGCAGATGATCGGCTCCTGGTAGGAGAACTTGGCGCTGACCTCGACCAGGTCCAGCTCGCTGGCCGGGTCTGATATCCCGGCCATCTTGTACGCTCTCTCCGCGGACGACTTCACCGACTTGGAACGGCTCACGTCGCGTTCCGGGTAGTAAGTCTCGAGCAAGTCGCCAACGCCCTTTATCCAGACCGGGGCATCGGTGAGCTCTTTCGCTCTGTCCTCCGCGGCCAGAAGCAGCACGCATGCTCCGTCGGTGAACGGATAGCAGTGCATGGCTTTGATCGGTTCGTAGAGTACATCGGAGTTCGCGACGTCTGCAGGAGTGACGTCAGTCTTACCATTGAAAGCGTAAGGATTCCTCGCCGCGTTTCTCAAGTTCCGAGCGGCTATCTTGTCAAGCACCTCTTCGGAGACCCCGAACTCATCCATGTATGCGCGCGCCTGCAGGGCTGCCGCGTTTACCTCGTTCAAGAGGTCGACCTGGCGGTCGTATGTCGGGTTCAGCGAATAATCCATCTGGAGGTAAGGCCGCATCACGGAGCCGCCCTGGCTGCTGGCTACAACCACGGCGGTGTCGTATAAGCCTGACAGAATCCTGATGAAGGCGTAGGTCGCGGCCATGACCCCGTCCGCTTCGACCTTGGTCTCGTCTTTCATGTAGGCGCCCACGGGGCAGTCCTCGAAGACGTTCGATATGGTGTGCCCCGAATAGAAATCGTTCGAGCACAACACGAAGGTGTCTATGTCATGTCTGGTGATGCCCATCTCCTTGTAGAAGTCCCTGCAGAGCTCGAACAGCATGCGTTCCCGTGACTTGCCGACGTCTGCGGCGTTTATCTGCTTCTGTCCGACAATCGCTACTTTGCGCATCTCCTCACCCCCTAGCCGACCTGTTCGAAGTGGCTGAGATCAGCCAGACTGTCCTCGGCAGGGTCCGTGAAGACCGCTTTCACGCGCAGCCCCTTCTTGAGGTCGGTGGGGGCCATGCCCTTCACCTCTGCGAGCAGCGGCACCGTTGCGCCGTCGAGCGTTATCATCGCCAGAAGCGCAGGGGATTCGAGGTTCTCCACCAGTCCCTTCTCGATCTTGACGTGCCCGACCGTGTAGTTGTCGACTACTCCCTCGGGACCGACCTCGACCCATTCGTCCATGATCTTGTTGCAGACCCCACATTCCTTTCTGGGGGGCACGGCAACCTTTGAGCACTGGGGGCACTTGGTCGCGAGAATCTTCTTGTCGCCAAGGCCCTTGATGTAGCGCTCGATGTAGGGGCCGACCCGGTAGTTGTAGGTGTAGTCGAGGGGGACCTGCGCCTCGACCACCACTCTCTCGAGTTTGTCAGCCATTGCTCACCTCCTGATCGGACGCCAGGTCAACGCATTGACCAATTGGAGCACACTATTAACCGAGTATGCGCGAAATATCCTATTACTTGACGGTATCGAAGTAAAGACTCAGGTGGGGGGATCCCGTCACGCGCGACGCGGGACAGGCCGGCCACGCGCGACATGGGACCAGGTGGTCTCCTCGAAAAAGGAAAAGCCCCGGGGGGGGCTTACTTGTATCCGAAGCGGATGTGCTCTATATGGCGGGCCTGAGGCTCGCAGGGGTCCGGCTGATGCCGTTGAGCAGAAGGCTCGCAGACGCCGGATTCGTGGCCAGCGGCGTATTGTGGACGTCGCAAACACGCAGGAGGGCGGAGATGTCCGGATCGTGCGGTTGGGCATACAGCGGGTCCCTCATGAAGATCACGAGGTCGACCTCGCCCGAGGCTATGAGACCGCCTATCTGCAGGTCTCCTCCGTCCGGGCCGCCCAGCATGCACTTGACCTCCAAGCCGGTCTTCTGTGCCACCTTCTCACCGGTCGCGCCGGTTGCT
>JAGUWJ010000068.1 GCA_020062425.1 Actinomycetota bacterium | reverse complement strand
GGGCGGACTCGCCGCGCTGTACGGGGGGATGGTGGAGGCTATCGATCCGGTGGCCTGGGAGGACCTGGGCGCGGAGGCCGTGTACAGGGTCACCCTGAAGTCGTTCCCGGTCGTGGTCGCCATCGACTCCAGGGGCACGGACCACCTCGCATCCAGGCACGAAGCTTATAGACGCCGCTGACCGGTGAAGATACACTTACTGACAGGGCTTGTGACCGCCGCGATGATGTAACTGGAGGACGGTGTGGATATTTCTTCTGACCCCCAGCCGGCAGTGTTCTCCGGCATGTTACTGGGAGTCTTCATCACCTTCGAGGGGTGCGAAGGCTCCGGAAAGACCACTCAAGCCACGATGCTCCAGGACCGCCTTGCCGCAGACGGCCGCGAGGCCACCCTGATAAGGGAACCCGGCGGGACCCAGGTGGGGGAGCGGATAAGAGAGATCCTGCTCGACAGCGGATCGGGGGACATCTCACCGGTAACAGAGGCCCTGCTCTTCGCGGCGGCGCGCTCTCAGCTGGTCCGTGACGTCATAGAGCCGGCGTTGAGGGACGGCAAGACCGTGATCGCCGACCGCTACGTGGACAGTTCGCTCGCGTACCAGGGAGTGGGGAGGGGTTGCGGGCTGGAGCCCGTGAAGAACTTGAACGACTGGGCCACCGGCAGCCTGGAACCGAACCTCACCGTATACCTGGATCTATCGGTGGAGGACGGCCTTGCCAGGGTGGAGAGCGACCAGAAGGACAGGATCGAGAGCGAGGACGTGGAGTTCCACGTCAACGTCCGTTACGCCTACAACATGCTGCAGAGGCTCTACTCGCACAGGTATGTTGTGGTGAACGCGCAAGGCACCCCGGAGGAAGTTCACGAAAGGGTGTTCCGCGAAGTCCAGAAGATACTCTAGGCCGGAGCGGTTCCTATGCTCTGGGACGACGTCGTCGGTCACGCGGCCGCCAAGCAGAGCCTTCTTGCCGCGGTCGAACACGAACGGGTCAACCACGCCTATATTTTCACCGGTCCCCCCGCAGTGGGGAAGTTCATGGTCGCCCGCGCTTTCGCCGGGGCGATCCTCTGCCCCGATAACGGCTGCGGGGTATGCAACACCTGCCGGAGGGTGCTGGAGGACAAGCACCCCGATGTCGCTGTCATCAGACCCGCGGGAAAGAACATTCCCGTGGACACGATAAGGGAAGTCCGGTCCGACGCCTTCAAGAAGCCCGCGGAGGCCGACCGTAAGGTCTACATCTTCAAGAACGCGGAGAAGATGTGGGAGGAGGGCGCCTCCACCCTGCTCAAGGTATTGGAGGAACCACCCGCCAACGTGGTGTTCATCCTGGTGACGGCAAGCCCGGGAGCCGTTCTCCAGACCATCAGGTCCCGCTGCCAGGAGGTCAGGTTCGCCAACGTTCCCACCGAGGAGCTCACACGATACCTGGTCGAGAACAGGAGCATAACCGAGGAGAAGGCCGCGCTGGTCTCCCGGCTCACGGGAGGTGTGCTCGGCAGGGCGCTGGACTGGTGCGACGAACCCTGGAGGCTGGAGCGGCGGGATACCGTCATCAGGACGGCCAGGGCGCTGAGGCGCTCGGACCTCAACAGGACACTGGAGCTGGCGGCCGAGCTCAATAAGGATGTACGCAGTCAGGTGGACGGCCTCGCCGCCTTCTACGAGGAGAAAAAGGAGGCGCTCGCCGACGGGTCGCTGGACGATGCTACGGTCTCCCGGATGAGGAAAGGGCTGGACGAGCAGCAGAAGCGCGAGCAGTTGAAGCAGGAGATAAGGGGCATCAAAGAGGTCCTTTCGATGTTGGCCTGGTGGTATCGTGATATCCTGATATTCAAGGAAGGGAGCGACGGAGAGCTCCTGGCTAACAACGATATGCAGGCTGAGATCGCAGACGAAGCCGACTCCCTGCCCGTCCAGAAACTGTTGAAGGGAATCGAATTGCTGTCAGAGAACATGCGGGCCGCCGAGCAGAACGTCCCCGGCCAGCTCAACATCGAAAGCGCACTTCTTGGTCTGCAGGAGGTGCTGTATGCCTAAGGTGGTGGGCATCTCGTTCAGGCCCGGCGGCAAGGTCTACCTTTACGACCCGGAAGGGGTGGTGCTGGTCCCGGGGGACGAGGTGGTGGTACCGGCCGCGCGCGGCGTCGGCTACGGGCAGGTTGCCACCCCGGTCCGCGAGGTCGACGACTCGGAGCTCGAGGGTCCGCTGAAGAAAGTCATGCGCCGGGCGACCCCCGGCGACAAGGAGCGCCAGAAGACCAACCTGGAGAAAAAAGAGCGCGCATACCGCACGGCGAAGCAGCTCATCGTCAAGCACGGCCTTCCCATGAAGCTGGTCGATGTGGACTACGTTTTCGACGGGTCCAGCATCATCTTCTATTTCACGGCCGACGGCAGGGTGGATTTCCGCGAGTTGGTCAAAGACCTTGCGGCGACGCTGAAGGCCCGCATCGAGCTGAAGCAGGTGGGCGTGCGGGACGAGGCAAAGATGGTGGGCGGCCTGGGACCCTGCGGCAGGGACCTGTGCTGCAGCCTGTTCCTCTCTGACTTCAACCCGGTGTCCATAAAGATGGCCAAAGAGCAGGACCTCCCGCTGAACCCCTCAAAGATCAGCGGCATCTGCGGGCGCCTGATGTGCTGCCTCAAGTACGAGGTCGAGGCGTACGAGGAATTCAACAGGAGAGCGCCGGCGTTGTGGAGTGAGGTGTCCACCAGCGAGGGTCAGGGGACGGTGGTGGGCTACCACGTGCCGAAGGGCAGGGTGGTTGTGGAGCTCGAGGGTGGTGGGAAGCTCGAGGTCTCTCTGGACGAGCTCTCAATGAGGAAGGAGCACCGGTCGAGGCGCCCGCGGAGGCGGGGTTGACCCCTGAAGGCCCCCCGGCTTCCTAATCGCGGTTCCGCATTTTTCGTGCTAATATGTCTATTCAAACCGCCGCCCTTGCGCGCTGGTCCCTGGCCGGCGGTTTCGTGTTTCTCGAGAAGGGCCGTATCCGGTCTCTCGAAAGACCGCGAGAGGGGTCGAGGAATCCCGGCAATTCCACGGAGCCCTGTTCCCTGTCGCGGGCGGACGGACGGAAGGGCTTGAGATTTGTACCAGATAAGAGTTCACGGCCTGGGAGGCCAGGGGGCGGTCACGCTCATGACCTGGCTTGCCAGGGCCGGGTACGATCAGGGGATGCACGTCCAGGCGTTCCCGTTCTTCGGGGCGGAGCGCCGAGGCGCCCCGGTGATGGCGTTCTTCCGTATGAGCGATGACCCTATCGATCTTCGTTCCCAGGTCTACCTCCCGGACCTCCTGGTGGTCATGAGCCCCGACCTCACCGGAACTGCTATTGAGGAGGGCATCGATGAGATGAGCAAGCTTCTCGTCAACGCGGGCGCGGAGCTGGCCGCCAAGCTCTCCGAACGGTTCGAGAGAGAGGTGTACTACCTCGACGCGACCGGCATCGCGATCAAGTCAGGGCTCGAGATAGAGGGTATGCCCATGGTGAACATCCCGTTCTTCGGGGCGCTGGCCAGCCTATCGGGCGCCGCCGGGATTGACGAGGTCATGCAGTTCATAGACGAAGTGGCCGCGAAGCGCGGAAATCGCGAGGCGTACGAGGAGGCGGGCCGCGCCGGGTTCGAAGGCGTGCAGCGCGTCTCCGCGGGACAGAAGGTCCCCTGACATGGAGCTGGAGAGCCAGGAGTGAAAGAGGACAGCGAGGAAGTCGGCTACATGACGTCCGTCTCCCGGCCGGTCAAGGGCTGCGCCGGGGATACGGGGGAGTGGCGCGTCTTCCGGCCCGTAAAAGACGAAGAGAAGTGCAACAACTGCCTGCTGTGCTGGATATTCTGCCCCGAGGCGACCATTTCGAAGGACGGGCAGGAGATCGACTACCAGTACTGCAAGGGCTGCGGCATCTGCGCCGTGGAGTGCCCGACGGGTGCGATCACCATGGTCAAGGAGGAGAAGCAGTGAGGGTCCTGGAGACGGGGAATCACCTCATAGCCCTGGCGGCGGAAGCCTCGCGGGTGGAGGTCGTCCCCGCCTACCCCATCACCCCTCAGACGCAGATCATCGAGAAGGTGGCCGAGCTCATCGACGAAGGCAGGATGAACGCGGAGTACATCCCGGTGGAGTCGGAGCACAGCGCCTGCGCGGCCCTGGTCAGCGCCTCTCTCACGGGCGCCAGGGCGTTCTCGGCGACATCCGCCCACGGGCTGGCCTACATGCACGAGATGCTCCATTACGCCGCGGGGATACGGGTACCGGTGGTGATGGCCAACGTGAACCGCGCGCTGGGGCCCGGGTGGAATATATGGTGCGACCACCAGGACTCCATCAGCCAGCGGGACACGGGGTGGATACAGGTCTACGTGGCAGGGCACCAGGAGGCGGTGGACACCCTCATCCAGGGGTTCAGGATAACGGAGGACCACTCGGTGCTGCTGCCTCTGATGGTCAACCTGGACGCCTTCGTCCTGTCGCACACTTACATGGACGCGGAGGTTCCCTCCAGGGAGGATGTCGACAGATACCTTCCCCCGTACAAGCCCCTCTGGAAGCTCGACCCGCGCCTTCCGGTCACTCACGGCTCCGTGGTCTACCCGGCGGATTTCAGCGAGACCAGGGAGTCGATGCAGCTCGGCCATAAGAACGCCCGCGAGGTGATAAGAGAAGCGGCGCGGGAGTTCGAGGATGTCTTCGGCCGCCGGCACGGCGACCTCGTGGAGGGATACCTGCTGGACGACGCGGAGTACCTCGTCATGGCGATGGGCAGCCTCTCCGCCGAGAGCAGGGTCGCCATCGACCGCTTGAGGGAATCGGGCGTGAAGGCGGGCCTCCTGCGGGTGAGGTTCTTCAGGCCGTTCCCGACCGAGGAGTTGAGAACGCTCTGCCGGGACAGGGCTTCTATCATGGTCATAGACCGCGACGTCTCTTACGGCATGGAGGGGGCGCTCTTCAGCGAGGTGAAAGCCGCGCTCTACGGACACGCGGACGTCCCCGTGAGGAACCTCATCGTCGGCATAGGTGGAAGGGACGTCACTTACGAGTTGATTGCCGACATGGCGCAGAAGGCCTGGAACGGCGAGATTGGAGACGTCACCTGGGGCGACTCGCATACGACCGAGAGCCACAGGGTGACCCGCGAGATGCTGTGCGAGTTCGACAGACTGTTTGAAAGCGAGAAGGAAGTCCGATAATGGTCAGCTTCAAGGACCTGCCAGAGGAGGAACTGTTCCTGGCCGGCAGCACGGCTTGCCAGGGCTGCCCCTCGAGCCTGGCGCTGCGGATAGCGTTCAAGGCGCTCGGCTCCAACACCATCCTTATAGTAGTAGCCTCCTGTACGTCGGTCCTCCAGGGTTCCTACCCGCTCAGCGCCATCAACCTGCCGCTCATGAACGTGGCCTTCGCCACGGGAGGGGCCAGCGCGTCCGGCGTGGCGGCGGGGGTCAAGGCACTGGTGAAGCGCGGTGAGCTTGCCGAGGAGCCCACGGTCCTGGTCTGGGCCGGTGACGGCGGCACCTACGACATCGGTATACAGTCTCTCTCCGGCGCGGCCGAGCGTGAGACCGACTTCATATACGTCTGCTACAACAACGAGATGTACTCCAACACCGGGACGCAGCGGAGCGGCGCCACACCGCTCGGCGCCTGGACCACCACCACACCCGGCGGCAAGGTCCAGCACCGCAAGGACATCGCCCAGATAATGATCGCGCACAGGATACCGTACGTGGCCACGGCCTCGCTCGCCTACCCGCTCGACTTCTACCAGAAGATGCAGAAGGCGAAGGGCATCCGCGGCACCAAGTACATCGAGATGCTGGCCCCCTGCCCGCCGGGGTGGAAGTTCCCCTCCGCCCAGATGATCGAGGTCAGCAGGCTCGCCGTGCAGAGCGGGATGTGGCTGCTCTACGAGAACGAGGACGGCGAGACCAGGTTCACCGGCGGGACCAAGCGCATCATCGAGGGCAAGGTCAAGAAGAAGCCGGTCAAGGACTACCTGGAGATGCAGGGCAGGTTCCGCCAGGTGCTGGCCAGCCCCGAGGGCCAGGAGGCCGAGGACCTGCTCGAAGAGCAGGTGTCAGACTCCATCCGACGCTTGCACGGCTGGGTGCCCGAGTACATATAGCGCACAGCGGTGTAGCGCCCCCGCACGCGCCGTGCTAATCTTTCTTCATTGCCATCGTATGCCGGTGTAGCTCAGTTGGCAGAGCGGCTCACTCGTAATGAGCAGGTCCGCGGTTCGAATCCGCGCGCCGGCTCCATCCATTGTTTCCAAGGACTCGGGGGGTCATCCGCGAGCTGTCCTCGCCTAAAGGCACGACTTGCTCACGCTGATCGAGGCCTGCGGAGGCTTCGCGGATGAACACCCCTCGTCCCTCGATCAAGGAGGGGTGACCGAGGTCGGGTAACCGCGTACCTGCTATGCTCGCTTGCCTAATAGATGGTGGCGCTATATTCTCGCAGGGTTATGAACCGGATGTATCTCATGAACTGGTCAGGCCGATCCAGGTGGATTGTCGCGCTTGTGGCCTTTGCTCTCTTTGCCATGGTGCTTGCAGGGTGCAGTGGGGGAGGGCAAGGTGAGCGGGCGACCCTCGGTGACGTCATGGAGACTATCGAGGAGGGGCTGCAGGAGGCGGAGTCGGTCTCCATCGCGGCGGGCGGCGACGTCAATTTCGGGGACGGCGTGACGCCGTACCTCACGCGCGGGGGGATGGGATACCCGTTCGAGGACGTGGACGAGGTGTTCGCCGGCGCGGACCTCTCCTTCGTGAACCTGGAGTGCTGCATCTCGTCCGCGGGTGCGCCGGTGCCCGGCAAGGAGTACTGCTTCCGTGGCCCGGCCGACTCCGCCCAGGCTCTTGCGGCTGGCAATGTGGACGTGGTCTCGCTCGCAAACAACCACAGCAAAGACTACGGGACGAGTGCTTTCCTGGACACGCTCACGCACCTGAAAGAGAGCGGTGTCGCCTGGTGCGGGGCGGGAAACAACGACGCCGAGGCGTACGCCCCGACGGTGCTGGAGTCGCCGGCGGGGAAGGTGGCTTTCGTGGCTTTCACCGGCATAATCCCGAACGGCTGGCCCGCCACGGCATCCAACCCCGGCTGCGCCACCATCACCGACCCGGAGCGGGTCGAGAGCGCGGTGAAAGACGCGGCTTCGAAAGCCGATTACGTCGTCGTTTCGTTCCACTGGGGAATAGAACTCGCCACCTCGCCTGACGCCGACCAGCGCGAGCTGGCGCACCTGGCGGTGGACTCGGGCGCCGACCTGGTGCTGGGGCACCACCCACACGTGGTTCAGGGCCTGGAGCTCTACAAGAACAGGCTCATCGCCTACAGCCTGGGGAATTATGTCTTCAGCCCGCCGCGCGAGATATCCGCGAAGACGTTCACGCTGGTCGCCCTCCTCGGGCCTGAGGGGCTGGTGCAGGCCAAGGTCATCCCGACTGTTATAAGCGGGTGCAGGCCGGTCCTTCTCTACGGGGAGGAGGCTTCGGGCTGGGCGCAGGTACTCGCCGGCTACTGTGAAGAGCTGGGCACCCCCATGCGCCTGGCGGGCGGCCGCGTCTTCATCGACGGCCCGGCCTCCGCAGCCGATTGAATACGCCAGCGGGCGGGATTACCATTGGAGCGGTGGGAACATGAAGCAGGAGAGGAGCCTAGAAGCCGCTGCCCGCTCTAGCATCGAGCGGCACTCCATGCTGTCAGGGGGCGAGCGTGTGGTGGTAGCCGTCTCCGGCGGCCCCGACTCGGTGGCACTCCTTTACTTCCTCCACGGACTCGCAGACGAAATGGATCTCGACCTCCACCTATTCCACCTCGACCACATACTCAGGGGAGACGAGTCTCGCGCCGACGCGGCGTTCGTGGAGTCGCTCGCGGGGGAGTTCTCTCTGCCGGTCAGGTCCATCGCGGTGGACGTCCGCGCCCATGAGGGCTCGGACGGGCTGTCCCCGGAGGAGGCCGCCCGGGAGGTGCGCATGACCCGCTTGCGCGATTTCGCGGGTGAGATCGGGGCCGAACGCATCGCCCTGGGGCACACCGCGGACGACCAGGTGGAGACGTTCCTGATGAGGATAGTCCAGGGGGCGGGGCTCACTGGGCTCTCCGGCATCCCCTACGTCTCGGGGCCACTCATAAGGCCGCTGCTCGACGTCTGGCGTGTCGAGGTTGAAGAGTACTGCGGCCGCATGGGGGTTCGGCCCCGGACGGATTCGAGCAACCTCGATCGTGCGTTCCTGCGAAACCGCGTGCGCCTCGGTCTGGTGCCCTTCCTCGAGTCCGAGTTCGGGCCCGGAGTAAAAGAGGTCGTGCTCCGGGAGGTCGAGTCACTCTCTCTCGACGGCGAATATCTTCAGGGCCGTATCTCGGAAGCGTTTTCGCAAGTCGGAAGGTCCACCGGCGAGGAGATCCGCCTGGAGATCGAAGGCCTACTCTCGCTGCCGCCGGCGCTCCAGCGCGGTTGCCTGAGAGCCGCTTGGAACAACCTGGTGCCCCGGATGCAGAGCTTGAGCTGGGTGCACCTCCGCGACATCCAGGAGAAGGTCATGGGGGGGAACACCGGCGCCGGGCTCGACCTGCCGGGCGGGGTGGTAGTCGAGCGGGAGTACGGCGAGCTGGTGTTCCGCGTCCGGGAGGCTCACCTCGAGGTGGGGGAGCTGACCCTCGAGGTCCCGGGGAGCGTGACCGTGCCAGTGACGGGAGCGGTCATCGAGGCAAAGCGGGTTCCGCGCGAGGAGATACGTTTCAACGACGATACCGGCCTGGAGTTCGTGAAGCCCGACATCGCGGTCCCGCTGAAGGTCAGGACGCCCATGCCCGGCGACCGTTTCACGCCGCTGGGAGCGCGAGGCTCCCGCAAACTGAAGGACTACTTCATTGACGCGAAAGTCCCCCGCGCCTCCAGGAAGACCTGCCCGATAGTCCTCTCCGGTCAGGACATCGTCTGGGTCGCGGGCCACAGGATTGACGAGCGGTTCCGCCTCGAAGGCACCGAGGACGAGGCGTTGATGTTGATTATTCGGCAGGCTGGCGCTTATGATTCGCGGTGAACCGGGCTCCCGAGGGGGCACGGTAGCGTGACGCGGCCCAGGAAGAGGTGGAGATGGGTGAGATAGAGGAGACCCTGCTGACGGAGGAGCAGATAAGGTCAAAGGTGTGCGAGCTGGCGGCACGCATCACCGAGGACTACGCGGACAGGGCACCGCTGCTCCTGGTGGGCATCCTCAAAGGAGCGTTCATCTTTCTGGCCGACCTGGCACGCGAGATAGGCATCCCGATCGAGTTCGATTTCATGGCGCTCTCATCGTACGGTTCCAGCACCAAGACCTCCGGCGTGGTCCGTATAATGAAGGACCTCGACGTGGAGATAAAAGGTAAGCACGTCCTCATAGTGGAGGACATCGTGGACACCGGCCTCACCTTGAGCTACCTTCAGCGCAACCTGGCGGCACGCGGGGCGGCCAGCGTGGAGATATGCGCCCTCTTGAACAAGCGCGGCCGCGACAAGGTAGACATCCCCGTGAAATACGAGGGGTTCTCCATACCCAACGTCTTCGTGGTCGGCTACGGCCTGGACCACGCCGAGCGCTACCGCAACCTGCCCTATATTGCGGTGCTGGAGAAATAATCCACGCCCCCGCCTTTGACGACCCCGGATGCCGGTTAAGCGATTTTCCTGCCGGTACGATATATCCAGTGAGCACTGCGGTATGAGAGGCCTTCGAGGCGGAACCAGGAGCGTGCGCGCCGCGTCAGCATAAAGGAATCTGTATACGAGTGTGCTAGAATTAACTGGCGATAATGCAGGCGAGCCGACCTTACCTGTCGGCTATTTTATTAAGTGCAGGTGACATGAAGAAATACGCGAAGACACTCATCTTCTGGGTGGTCATCATCTTCCTCATAACCCTTCTCGTACTCAACCCTCCCTGGCGGCAGCAGCCCGAGAAAGAGTCCTTCAGCGATTTCCTGAACCAGGTGGAGCGCGGAAGCGTAGCCTCGGTGACCATCTACAACAAGGACCAGACCCTGGCGGTGGAGCTCAAGAACAAGAAGGAGTTCACCACCGCCTTCCCACCGGATTTCGACATCGTGACCGCGCTCGAGGACAAGGTCAAGAACGTCGAGGTCGATCCCCAGACCAGCTCCAACCTGATGGCCATAATCCTCCAGTTCCTGCCGGTGCTGCTCCTGTTCGGCCTCATCCTGTTTTTCATGCAGCAGATGCAGGGCGGGGGAAACCGGGTGATGTCCTTCGGGAAGAGCAAGGCCAGGCAGATATCGAAGGACATGCCGAAGGTCACCTTCGAGGACGTGGCGGGAGTGGACGAGGCGGTGGAGGAGCTCATGGAGATCAAGGAGTTCCTGGAGAACCCCGCCAAGTTCCAGGCCCTCGGAGCCAAGATTCCCAAGGGAGTGCTCCTCTACGGCCCGCCGGGCTCGGGCAAGACCCTTCTGGCGCGCGCGGTCGCCGGGGAGGCGGGGGTGCCTTTCTTCAGCATATCCGGCTCCGACTTCGTGGAGATGTTCGTCGGCGTGGGCGCGGCCCGGGTGCGCGACCTCTTCGAGCAGGCCAAGGCAAACGCCCCGTGCATAATCTTCATGGACGAGATAGACGCCGTCGGGCGCCAGCGAGGCGCGGGTCTCGGGGGAGGCCACGACGAGCGCGAGCAGACCCTGAACCAGCTCCTGGTGGAGATGGACGGCTTCGACATCAAGGTCGGGGTGATCCTCATCGCGGCCACCAACAGGCCCGACATACTCGACCCCGCCCTTCTCCGGCCGGGACGTTTCGACAGGCAGATAGTAGTAGAACGCCCGGACCTGGAGGGCAGGAAGGCGATCCTGAGAGTCCACACCAAGGGTAAACCCCTGGCCGAGGGCATAGACGTCGGGGTGCTGGCCCGCCGCACCCCGGGCTTCACCGGCGCCGACCTCGCCAACATGGTGAACGAGGCGGCCCTCCTGTCGGCACGGCACGGTAAAAAGAACATCGACATGATAGAGATGGAAGAGGCCATCGACAGGGTGGTGGCAGGCCCGGAGAAGAAGACACGGCTCATCAGCGACCGGGAAAAAGAGATAATCGCTTATCACGAGACGGGACACGCCCTGGTGGCTCACACCCTGCCCAACGCGGACCCGGTGCACAAGATATCCATCATCCCGCGCGGCAGGGCGCTGGGCTACACACTCACCCTGCCCACCGAGGACAAGTACCTGGTGACAAGGTCCGAACTGGTCGACGAGCTGGCCATGTTGCTGGGCGGGCGCACCGCCGAGGAGATGATCTTCGGCGACATAACCACCGGAGACCAGAACGACATCGAGAGGGCGACCAAGATAGCCCGGCAGATGGTCATGGAATACGGCATGAGCGAAGAACTGGGGCCCATAACACTGGGTCATAAACAGGAGCAGGTGTTCCTGGGCCGCGACTTCGTGGCCGAGCCCAACTACTCCGACGCGGTAGCCTTCAAGATCGACCAGGAGGTGAGACGCCTCATCGACGAGGCGCACGACGAAGCGAAGCGCATCCTGGAAGACCAGCGGCGGCGCCTGGAAGTGATCGCGAAGATCCTGGTGGAGAAGGAAACTGTGGACAAGGAGGAGCTGCTGGAACTGCTGGACGGTGAGCCACAGGCCGTTTACGACAGCTTCCTCGAAGAGCAGAAAGCCAAGCAGGACGCCCTTATCGCCAAGGAGGCGGAGGAGGAATCGGCCGGCCGCCGCCTGCTGGGAAGGCGAGCCCCCAAGCCGACGCCGCCGCCCAAGCCGGAGGTACAGCCGGAGTAGACCCCGCGCGCGACCCTCAGACCCGCCAACACGGTCTTTTGACTTTACCTTGCCGCTTCTGGTAAAAGGACATCCTACGACACCTTCGACACCTCTTTAAAGGAGGCTCCGGCGATGGACCGCGAGAAGGTAGAGACGGCAGTCAGGATGATCCTCGAAGCTATCGGGGAGGATCCAGACCGCGAGGGCCTGCAGCTGACGCCCATGAGGGTAGCCAGCATGTACGAGGAGATATTCTCGGGCATAGGCGAGAGCCCTATCGAGCTCCTGCAGAAGCGGTTCTCTGAGGAGCACGAAGAGATGATCATCGTCAAGGATATCCCCCTCTACTCGATATGCGAGCACCACCTCATGCCGTTCATCGGCAAAGCGCACGTCGCCTACGTGCCGGGCGTCTCGGGCCAGATAAGCGGCATCAGCAAGCTGGCCCGGGTCGTCGACTCCCTCGCCAAGAGACTGCAGGTCCAGGAGAGGCTCACCACCCAGGTGGCCGACGCCATAATGGACGGACTCGGGGCGCAGGGGGTGCTGGTGGTGATAGAGGCGGAGCACCTTTGCATGTCGATGCGCGGGGTCAAGAAGCCGGGTACCGTTACCATCACCAGCGCGGTGAGAGGCCTGTTCTACCGGAGCCCGGCGAGCAGGGCCGAGGCGATGTCCCTCATAAAAAGGAACGGCACTTAATTGGCTGAGGTGGGCACGAGCTCCAGCGGCGACAGGTTCAACCTGCGGCTGGTCAGGGTCGAGAGTGAGAAGGACGCGATCCGTCTCATAACCGACCTTGGCAGCGACCACGCGGGCGTCCGCATAATGTCACGCAAGATGGTCCAGCTCGCCGTGGCGGCGGAGAACGTCCAGGCGCGGGCCGCGCACATAATCAAAGAGGTAATGCTCTCCAGGGGAGGCGAGTGCGCGACCCCCAAGGAGCTGCTCCTCGCTGAAGGCACCGAGCGCATGAACGTCATCATGATCGGTACCCTCACCCAACTGCGCAGGGCAGCCAAGAACTTCTCGGTGCAGCCGTTCGGCCTGAAGGCGCTGTCCCGCGAGTTGAAGGCGGTGCTGGCGCGTGCGTCCGGCTTGGAAACCAGTACCGTGCAGGCCGGCGGGCACGCGCTGGAGATCGGTGGCCGCACTCATGTCATGGGTGTGGTCAACCTCACCCCGGACTCCTTCTCGGACCCGGGGAGGTTCGAGCGGTTCGAGGACGCCAGAAAGGGAGCCCTCGAGATGGTGGAAGCGGGGGCTGACATCATAGACGTGGGCGGGGAGTCCACCAGGCCCGGTTCCGGACCGGTCCCGCTTGAGGAGGAGCTGCATCGTACCGTGCCGCTCATCGAGAGCCTGGCCGGGGAGATAGAGGTGCCCATCTCCATCGATACCTGCAAGGCGGAAGTGGCCCGGCGCGCCCTCGATGCGGGGGCGGTGTTGATAAACGACATAAGCGGGTTGAGGTTCGACCCCGGTATGATACCCCTCGCGGCCGAGCGTGAGGTGCCGGTGGTGATCATGCACATGCAGGGAACCCCCCGGGATATGCAGGACGATCCGGCCTACGACGACGTAGTCTCCGACATCTGCCGGTTCCTCAGAGAGAGGGCGGCCCTCGCCGTGGAAGGCGGAGTCGACCCCGGGAAGATACTGGTAGACCCCGGGATCGGGTTCGGCAAGACCGTCGAGCACAACCTGGAGATAATCAGGAGGATAGAGGAGTTCGGCAGCCTGCCGTACCCGCTGGTGCTGGGGACCTCCCGCAAGAGGTTCATCGGGGCCGTCCTCGACAAGCCTCCCGGGGAGCGCCTGCTGGGAACGGCGGCCACGGTGGCTTTCGCCATCGCCAGGGGTGTGGACGTGGTCCGGGTGCACGACGTGGGAGAGATGGTCGAGGTGGTGCGCGTGGCGGACGCCTGCGCCGGAAAGATACGCAACTTCGATCGACCTGAGCTATGAAACGGTTGACCGTAAAAGAGATGAAGGTCTTCGCCTATCACGGGGTCCTGGACGAGGAGAAGGAGTCCGGGCAGGAGTTCCTCATCGACATGGAGATAGATCTCGACGAGGCTTCGTCCCGCGAGGACGAACTGGCGGCGACGGTCGACTATGCAGAGGTCACGGAAGCCGTGGCCGCCATCGCCACCGGTGAGAGGTTCAACCTCATCGAGACGCTGGCCGAGGCTGTCCTGCGTTACCTCCTGGATCTGGAAGGTGTGCGGTCGGCGTCCGTGACCGTCAAGAAGCCGCAGGCGCCGCTGGCGGTCGAGGCGGCCTGGGTGGGGGTGACGGTCAGCCGGAGCGCCGACCCCCCTGAGACCGCAACCGATGGAGAGGATGTGGGAGGATGAGCCGCGTTTACATAGGGCTGGGCTCCAACACCGGCGACCGCCTTGAATACCTGAGGTCCGGGGTGACAGCGTTATCAGGGGCGGAAGACGTGGTGGTGGTGGCGAAGTCGGGGGTCTACGAATCCGAGCCGGTGGGGGTGACCGACCAGCCGGACTTCCTGAACGCAGTGGTCGCCCTGGAGACGACCCTCGACCCCTACGAGCTGTTGAGCCTTCTTCACAAGATCGAGATAGAGAACGGGCGGCAGCGGATCACGCGCTGGGGCCCCCGCACGCTGGACCTGGACATCCTGGTATTCGGGGATGTCGAGCAGGACGACCCGAAACTCCTCCTTCCGCACCCCAGGCTCAAAGAGAGGCGTTTCGTGCTCGAGCCGCTCCTGGAGGCCGACCCCGAGGTCCGCCTGCCCGATGGAGCAAGGGTGAGTACGCTTCTGGAAGAGATCGGTGACAGCCAGACTGTGTGGCGTTCCGACGATCTTTGAAGGATGACCGGGGGCGAGCCGCGCGTGGAGCGTATCTGCATAATAGGGGCGGGAAAGGTCGGCACGGCCATGGCGGACCTGCTGAGTTCGAGGGGCCGTACCGTTTCAGCCGTAGCCGATCCCGACAGGCGGGCACGGGAGCGCGCTGCCGCTTTGAGCGGGGCGGCCCCGACGGAGAGTGCCGTCGAAGCGGTCGGCAACGCGGATGTGGTCCTCATCACCACACCTGATGGGGCCATCGCGGAGACCTGCAGGCTGATAGCGGGAGCGGGACTCGACCTCACCGGGAAGAAGTTCGTCCACATGAGCGGTGCGCTCTCGCTGGAAGTCCTCGACGCCGTTGAGCAGAAGGGCGCGAGGGTCCTTTCCATACACCCCCTGCAGACGTTTGCCGACCTGGAGGGCGCGCGCGGCACGCTCCCGGGCAGTACGTTCGGAGTTACATGCGACGCGGACCTCCAGGAGTGGGCGGACGGGTTCGTGGCCGACCTGGGAGGCGCCCTCAAGCTCGTGAGTGAAGCGGACAGGGTCCTGTACCACGCGGCGGCGGTCCTTACCAGCAACCTCATCACCATGGTCAAGTACGGCGCGCTGCGCATTGCCAGGGACCTCGGCTTCTCCGACGAGGAGTATTCTCGGGCGTTCATGCCGCTGGCGCGGGCGACGGTGGAGAACGTTGCGAGACTCGGCCCGGCGGACGCGCTCACCGGCCCGCTCGCCAGGGGAGACGCCTCGACGGTGCAGGCTCACCTGAAGGCGCTGGAAGATTTCGACCCGGAGCTGTCGGCGCTCTACCGGGCGGTCTGCCTCTGGGGGCTCAAGGTCGTCGCCGAAAAGGGCGAGGTTTCAGACGAGACCATAGAGCGCATGCGCCAACTATTAGAGCATCGGCCAAAACCCTGATTTCACCCCTCCAAATTAGCCAATAACCGCGTGGTTTTCAATCAGGGTGGGTACCGCCGGCGATCGGCGGAGTGGTC
>JAGUWJ010000070.1 GCA_020062425.1 Actinomycetota bacterium | reverse complement strand
GCTCGCCGGCTCGCCTGCCGTCCGGCGTCGCGCCGAGGTAGAGTCCGTCTATCACGTGGACGCCGTACGAGAACATGCCCGGCCTGTAGAAGCCGCCCCTGCCGCAGGCGTGTTTCCGCACCTCGGCGCAGAAGGTATCCGTGACCCAGCGGGCGAGCTCGTCCACGTCGCCGTCATCGTTTCCGTACTTGGGGGCGCCGCTAGTCAGGATCATCCGCATCTTCTCCTGGCCCCTGAAGTTAGTCCGCATGAGCCGCACCAACTCTTCCATTGTCACGAGCCCACGTTCGAACACCGCCCAGCGCATAGCCGCGAGCGAGTTGGCAACCGTGCCGAGACCCCTGCCGGTGATGGAGTCGAAGTCATAATGGGCGCCGCCCCTGGTTATGTCAGTGCCGCTCTCCAGGCACCCCTCCACGGTGGAGGAGACCAGCGGGCTGGGGAACTCCTCCGCGTAGGCGCGGTCCAGCAGCTCTACCGATTCCACCAGTCTGGCGACGTTGAACTCGAGCTGGGCGAGGAAGGCCCGCTTGACGTCCTCGAAGCTCGAAAAGCTCCCGGGGTCGGGCGTGCGGGCCCCGATACGCTTGCCCGAGAAGAGCATGCGGCCCTCGTTCAATGACATCTCCAGCACCCCGGCGAGCGAGATGTCGTTCCCCGCGGTGCAGGCGAAGCAGTTGCCGGTCGAGGTCGGCTCGACGCATCCTACGATGGAGTAGTCACGCGCGTCCTCCAGCGAGAAGCCGTCGGCCAGCAGCTCGAGGATTATACGCTCGTCGTTGAAGACCGCTACGCCGTTCGTCCTGCGGTACGAACGGCAGACCCGCCGTACAAACTCGTCGGGGGTGTTCTTTGCGATCCTGACGCAGAGGTTGTTGGCGAGGGCTTTCACGTTGTCGTGCGCATCCAGAACCAGCCAGGTGACCTCGTTCACCGCGCACCCGCCCTCGCTGTCCACCCCGCCTATGGTGACGGTATTCGAGCCGACCCCCATCTCGCTCGCGGTTTCCCTGCCGGCTTCGACCAGCATTATTATCTCGGTCGCCAGCTTGACCATGTACTCCTCGAGCACCTCCAGCGCCTGCTCCCGGGTCACGCGCCCCGCCTCAAGGTCCTCCCTGTAGTACCGGTAGAGGTACTGGTCCAGGCGCCCGACAGAAAGTATTCCGGCCATGCCGTAGCTGATGCCCAGTACCACCTGGGTCATCCACAGGCTCTGCACGGCCTCCATGAAGGAGGAAGGCGGTCCTGCCGGGACCCTGCGGCACCTCCGGGCGATGTCTTTGAGTTCCCCTGCCCTCGCTGGGGAGGCCGTCTCCGCCTTTTCGTCCGCCAGTTCCGCGTAACGGAGGGAGTGCTCGCAGACCGCCGAGGCCGCGACCTCAACCGCCGAGTAGAAGTCGCGTTTCCGGTCGGCTTCCGTCCCGCTCCCCGCGACGCCTTGTAATGCTTGGTGTGCTCGCTCGGCTTTCCCCTCGAATCCCAGCTCAAGGACGCGCCTGAAACCGGGCACGAAATGCCCCTGGACATCGAAGACGGTGAGCGCGAGGTTGGGCCGGAGCGCGGCAAGCTCGCGCTGCATCGCCTGGACCTTGGGGATGGACAGCAGTGACTTACCGAGTGAGAGGTACAGTATCTTAACTGTGGTCGCGAGCCCCGCGCCCCTGATTATCCTGTAGAGAGACACCGGCCCCAGCCGCAGAGGCTCGTAGATGCCGGCGGCTTTCCACAACCTGGCCTTGAGGTCCCTGACGGAGCGGCCTTTCCAGTAGGGGAGGATTCCCTTCTCCAGCTCGGCGCGCTCCGACTCTTCGATGTGAAACGGGTGGCTCTTCCTGGTTAGAAGTCGCCCCAGCTCGAACTCCATCACGGTGTTGAACTCGCCCCGCTCCACCGGTATTACCCCGGCAAGCCTCTTCGCGGTCTTGGAGCCCGCAAGCAGTTCGTCTTCGTCTATGAAGATGGTCATATCGCGCAGGGCGTCGCGGAGCGCCAGCGCGGCTTTCATGCAAGGCGGTTCGGAAGTCGTGACCTTCCAGGATTCGGTGTACGAGCGCGCCCGCTCGACGTCAATCTCATAGGGGCTCGAAAGAAGAGCCTGCTTCAGCCTGGCGGCCCTATCGGACAGGGTGGCCTCCGTGGTAGTGACAGCGGTTGCCATGGCGAACCTCCCGCCGCTCGGTCGCTCGAAAGATCTTCTCCCTTTATACAATGATATACAAAACGCAGTGGCAAGTGGCAGGCGAAACCGTTGCCGACCTCTTGCTGCGCGCAGCGCCCGCCGGTATGAAAAGATGCACAACGGCGGATAATGTGCTACAATGCGCTTGAGTTAAAGTTCTTAGGTAGTGAAGTTATTGTCCCGAGGATCTGATCTCGGGGCTTTTTTTATGCACAAAGGAGGTGCAGAAGAATGAAGATATATGTTGGAAACCTCAGCTATTCAACCAGCGAGGAAGACATCAGACAGGCTTTCAGCCAGTACGGCACGGTGGATTCAGCCGACGTGATCATGGATCGCGGAACCGGCAGGTCGAAGGGATTCGGTTTTGTCGAGATGAGCAATGACACCGAAGGCCAGGCGGCGATCGATGCCTTGAACGGCAAAGACGTAGACGGCCGCAGTCTGAATGTCAACGTGGCAAGGCCGAGGGAGGAGCGCCCGCAGCGTTCGTCCCGCTACTAGGCAGTCCCAGTCCTATGTGTACCGGCCCGGCGTATTCGCAAGTGTTCGCCGGACCGGCAACACGTAGTGGTTGCGCTCAGCTCAGGAGAGCCGCTCAACCACTCCCGTCGTAACTGACGCGCTTGCGAATCCTTCGGTAGCTTTCTTCAAGGAAATCAGGGTCGTCGATGCGTATCTCTATCGCGTCGTTAGGGCAGACGTTCGCGCAACGGCCACAGGCACGACAGTACTCCCCGATGGTAGCCCTGTTATCTTTCACCTCTATCGCACGGATATAGCAGTGCTCAGCGCATGTCCCGCAGCCAACACAGGCTTCGGTGACCTCTAGATTGATGCCGCTCAGACGCGGAAACATGGTGTCCAGGGTCTCTAGCGGTATAAACCTGGTGCAGTCCAGGAAGCAGCAGCATTCGCAGCAGAAACAGACGGTCAGCAGTCGCGCTCTGTCCCTTATGCCGAAGATGAAATTGTCCACCTTAGCCTTGCCTACAACAGGTACCAGTCCAGCCTCAACAGCGCGAAGCGCCAGCGCCTTTGCCTCCTCGACCGTCGCCTCGTGGCTGATGGAGGTTGGAGATTCGAGCGCCGAGTCTCCCATCAAAAGGCACCCGATATCGACAGGGTAATCCGTGCATTTGCTGCCGAAGCGGCACGGACAGAAATCGTAGACCACCCGGTGCGACGCTTCCTCGATGAACTTGAGTAGCAGGTCCAGCGGCACGGGCGTGTCTTCACCCGTTTGCAGCTCCTCGTTGATGGGCAGCCAGCGAATGTCATTTTTGTCCTCGCGCGTCCAGGGATGAAACTCGCCTGTTCGAGGCAGCCTCGACAGGGCCCATAATCCCTGGACAAAATTGATGCCCCTGCGCATCATCCATGGCGTAATCCCGAATTCCACGAATGCTCGCCCCAGCATACTGGTACCTCCTGATAGGAAGCCGCGCCGCCCCGCAGTCCGGGCTCGTTCAGGCATCGCCCATTATCGCACAATGGCTGATCCGAGACGGGGCGGCCGGAGGAGCCCTGTCGAAAACCCGGGCTTGCGCATGCGCGTCTAAGCGTGAAGAAGCGAAAACCTTTCAAGGGGAACCCGGGGAGGTAATCAGAAATGAAGAAGACAATCGTCATCGCCCTGATAGTGGTTCTCCTCATCTGCGCCGTGGGCGGTACAGTCGCTTACTTCGCGACGCGCTCGACACCGAGGGTCAGAGCCTTCTCACTTCAACACTTCGCTACCGAGGACGACTTCATGGAGGCGTTCAAGAACGGACTCGCGCAGTACAGCTTCTCGGAGGAGAAGCTGAGCTTCAGCCCCACGTCCGCGGGGGATGCCGCGGGGGGGACGCCCGAGCACTCGACCACCAACGTGCAGGTCGAGGGGGTCGACGAAGCCGACATCGTCAAGAACGACGGCAACCATATCTACGCCATATCCGGCAACAGGGTCTTCATCGTCAAGGCTTACCCCGCGAAATCGGCCAGGGTCGTATCGAGGATAGATTTCAACGAGGCCGCTAGCTTGAACGAGCTGTTCCTGGTGGAGGATTCGCTGGTGGTCATCGGCTCGGGCAGCAACAGCGCGATACCTGAACCCGGCATCGGCGAGGAGCATCCCTACCCCAGGGGCGGTTCCACCTTCATGGAGGTCTACGACGTATCGAACAAGGAGAAACCGGCGCGCGTGAGGGCGGTCGAATACGAGGGCGACTACTCCACCGCGAGGATGATAGATGACGACATCCACGTGGTCCTCACCACCTACCCGTACTACGCTTATGACCGCAAGGGCCTCGAGCCCGACGATGTGATCCCCATGTACCGTGAAGACCGCCAGGGCGGGAATCCCGCTGACTTCGAGCCGGCGTGCGATTTCCGGGAGGTCGAGGTGGTCGACCCAAGGGGCTTTACCTCTTTCCTCTCGATAGTGTCGTTCTCCGTCGACGGCGTCGACCCGGGCTTGAGCAAGAAAGTGATAGCCGGATACTCCGACACCGTTTACGCCTCGCTCGGCAACATCTATGTTGCGAGCGCCGAGTGGCCTTACTACGGCGGCTGGCGCATGCCGGAGCCGGACTCCGAGGCAAGGACCACCATCCACAGGTTCGCGCTGGAAGGTCCGCGCACCAGGTACGTCGCCTCCGGGCAGGTGCCGGGTACAATCCTCAACCAGTTCTCCATGGACGAGTCGAACGGCTTCTTCCGTATAGCAACCACGCGCGGGCACCTGAGCCGCGAGGGCTCCGACACCACCAACAACGTCTACATCCTCGACCCGGACATGAAGATAGCGGGCAGGTTGGAAGGCCTCGCCGCCGGCGAGAGCATCTACTCGGTGCGGTTCATGGGGGCGAGGGCGTACATGGTCACCTTCAAGAAAGTGGACCCCCTGTTCGTGCTCGACCTGGCCGACCCGCTCAATCCTAGGGTGCTGGGCGAGCTGAAGATACCGGGTTACTCCGACTACCTGCACCCATATGATGAGACCCACGTCATCGGCGTGGGGAAGAACACCGTGGAGGCGGCGCCCGAGGAGGGCGGGAACTTCGCGTGGTACCAGGGCATGAAGATTGCCATCTTCGACGTCACCGACGTGGCAAACCCCACCGAGATGCACAAGGTCGAGATAGGCGACCGGGGCACCGACTCCTACGCGCTCTATGACCATAAGGCGTTCCTCTTCGACCGTGAGAAGAACCTGCTGGTGGTGCCGGTGCTTCTGGCCGAGCTCACACCGGAGCAGAAGGCCTCGCCGGAGCGGAAGGACTACGATTACGGCGAGTACACCTTCCAGGGCGCCTACGTCTATGACATCTCGCTCGAGGGGGGCTTCAAGCTGAAGGGACGCGTGACGCACGCCGTGGATCCTGCCGGGACGGAGTACGAATACGGCTACTACGGCGCGCCCGAGTCGGTCCGGAGGGCGCTCTACATCGATAACGACCTCTACACGGTCTCGGAGGCCCGCATCAAGATCAACGCACTCGACGATCTAGCTGAAATCAAGACTGTCGAGCTGAAGTAGGACGCTCGGGGACCTAGAGAGCCGAAACTAGGGGTTTCCCCACGACGCACATGTAGAAAGCGCTCTCATCGATGCCGTCCACACCCAGGACGGCGTTAAGCTCGTCGTCATACAATGCGCCGATAGCGCAGGCCCCGAGCCCGAGGGCGCATGCCGCCAGGTAGAGGTTCTCGCATATGTGGCCGGCGTCCATGTAGATGTACCGGTAACCGCGCTGTTCGTACTTCCACTTGGAGCGCTCGAAGACGGCGGTCCATGCGAAGACAGCCGCGGCGTCAAGGCAGATCGCCTGGTCGAGCGCGGCACGCGCGAGGTCCATCCCGAGGTTTCCAGCCTTGAGCTCCTCCAGCACGTGACGCGGTATCGAGTAGTGGTAGAGTCCGGCGTCGAGACCGTTCACCCTGTTGGCCGCGAGGTAGGTCTCAATTGGATAGAGTGTGCCCGCCGACGGAGCGGTGCGGAAGGCGTATCCCTGCTCGACGCGCTGGACACCGGTCGAAGCCCATAGCAGGTAGGACAGCTCCTCCAGCTCGAGCGGATCGTCCGAGAAGTCCCGCACGCTCCTGCGCCCGACGATGGCGTCGTGCAGGCCGGGATCGCCCTCCAACGGCTCGGGCGCGGGCAGTTCGACCGCTCTCGCACCGGGATACTCCTTGTATACGCCCGGCTTTTCCGCCCAATCCAGCGTGCGGAAAGGCATACGACCCCGGAAGTACTTTGTGTCCTGGTGGTACCGGTCACCTATTCCATCGGGCATCTGTGCTCTCACCTCCGGCTACCAGATCTGGTACTCATCCAAGCCCGACTGGATGATGGCCTTCACGTCGCTTATCAGCTCGTCGTAAGAGTCCTTGTCGTATCTGCTCGTGTCCACCGGCGGGTGTATCCTCAAGACCGCGCGACCGGGGAACTGGTCCAGCGTCTTGGGCGGCAGTATGTGGATGGTGTTGCAGATGGTGACCGGCAGTATCGGCAGCTCGAGCTCGCGCGCCAGCCAGAATCCGCCCTTCTTGAAATCGAGCAGCTCACCGGTGCGGGTGCGCGTTCCCTCAACAAGCATTGTGATCGAGACGCCACCCTCGATCTTATTCTTTGCATTCTCGAGTGACTCATACGCTGCCTTCGGGTTCGAGCGGTCGATGTAGATCTGCCCGCTCCTCTCTGCGGCCCATCCAAAAACGGGAAAGCTCCTGAGCTCGGTCTTCAACACCCACCTGATGTCGAACCTGAGCCACCCCACCAGCACCAGCGCGTCGCTGGCGCTCTGGTGGTTCGAAGCCACGATGTAGGATTGGCCCTCCCGGACGTTCTCCCTGCCGACGACGGTCACACGCATGGGGACCATGAAGCCCAGGAAACGTGCCCACCAGATGACGAATGTGCGGTTGACGAACCTCTCGCTGGTCAGCAGAAGGGTGATATACCCCACCCCGACGAAAAGACAGGTCGTGATGCCCAGGAGCGGGATGAAGACAAGCCACTTGTACGGCTGGTACAAGAGCCACCAGATATCTCTTTTTCTGGCCACCGCCGTCACTTCCCGCGATCAAGCTCCTCGAACGCTTCCTTCACCACGACCAGCGCGTTGGTAGCCGCCGGGAAGCCGCAGTAGGCGATCATCTGGATTATAACCTCCACGACCTCTTCGCGGGTGGCGCCGCAGTTGAGCGCTCCCAGTGCGTGCAGCTTCAGCTCGGGCAGGCAATGCCCCTCAACGGTAAGCGCGGCGATGGTACAGAGCTCGCGGGTCTTCTCATCCAGGACGTCTCGGGTGTAGAGCTCACCGAATGGGAACTCCACGTTTATCTTGGCGAACTCAGGGCTGATGCTCTTCAGCTTCTCGATGTGGGCGTCCGCCTCGGCACCGAAATGTCTGCGCATCTCTTCCATGCCTTTGGCGAAGAGGTCCTCAACCATACGCTTTCTCCCGAGTTTACTTTGCCAGCTTGTAGGTAACGGCTATCTTGCCGCCGTCGCGCAGGAGCTCGAGCGTGTCACCGCTGACGCGATATGTCTTTGCCAGAGCCAGCGCCGCGAGGAAGTTCGTCTCCTGCGCCGTGATATCAGGATTCCCGTCAACGTTGGCGGTGGTCAACTTCGGGGTATCGATGGATATTGTCTTGCCCTCGGTCTCGTACGCCGCTTCGTACTCGTTCACTCCCGCCGAACCCGTCACCTTTCCATCCTTTGAGAAATCGGATGTCAGTTCTGTGCCGCTGATGACACTGACTATGGCGTCGCCGCCATTGTAATAGCTCAGCACTTCCCAAGGACCGCCGGTCAGCGAGGGAGTCTTGCCTTTGGCGTAAGTGAGGATGATTTCACCGTCGCTGTCGAAAAGTGTCAGTTCGTCGCTCTCCGCAGTGAATGAGCTCGTCTTTTCCAGGGTTTTGGTATAAGCCTGCTCGATCGCCATCAGTTCAGGGGTGCCGGCCATCAGGGTCGTCGCCAGCTCGCCAATGGTGAGACTGCTTCCGGAGAGCTCGTAGCCGCCGGTGTAGGTGTTGACCCCCGAGAACCCGCTCACCTTCCCGCGCTCGAAGAGGGCGTCTATCGGCAGGTCCGCGGGCACATCGGTAGTTTCACCGTTCAGCTCATACGAACCGAGCACCCATCGGATGCCCTCTATCTTGCCGCCGCTTCCACCTTCCACCGCATCCCGCCCAGGCTGCGGCGGACAGCACGAGCACCAGGACAAGAAGCCAGCGAGTCGCCTTCATGAGGACCTCCTTCTCGAGAGCGCTGCAGTCTTATTCAAGTTCCTCCGCGATGCTCCTGCGGAGAGAGCCCACTTGCGCGAACGGGAACATAATGGTTTCTACCTGAGAAAGCAGTGACGGTCAACCATCCGGAGGTGCTAGGCTATACAAAAGGGGACAGGCACTGTCTATGAATACTTCAGGATCGCCCGGTCGAAGCCTGAATCAGGGGGTCGGTGGATGAAGAGCTTTTTTCGTGCCCTCTCAGCCGCGGCAGTGCTCACTTGCCTGGCCTCCCTGTGCGCTCTTTCCGCGTGCGGTGGGAACCGCACCGGGAGCCGGCGCATCACGCGCGCGGACCACGTCGGGTTCGAGGGGGCGGGCGCCACCTACCATGTCTCGCCCTCAGGCAGCAACTCGAATCCCGGCACCATCGGCGCGCAATGGGCCACGCCCGGGTACGCCTCGAGACGCCTGAGCCCGGGAGATACGCTGGTGATAGGCGGCGGCACGTATTCGCTCGAGGTCTTTGACGACGACATGATAATCCCGCCGAGCGGCACGGCTGACGCCTGGATAACCATCAAGGGCGAGGCGGGCAGCCGCCCCGTGCTCGCCGGCGGTGACGACCTGTACTCGGCGGTCGACATATCCGGCAAGAGCTACCTGCGCTTTGAGAACCTCGAGATAACCAGTGACGACGGCGCGCCTTTCAGGGGGGGCATCGCCGGGGCGGGAGGCCCCGTTGAGCACGTCATCCTGGACGGCCTCTACATCCACCACCTCGACGAGGGCGCGGTCGACTTCGCGGACGTGAACGACCTCGTGGTGAAAGACTGCGTCATGACGTACTGCGGCTCCGGCTGCCTTATGGGGCCGGTGGGACAGCGGGGCGGTTGGAGGAACGTGACCATCGACGACTGTGAACTCTCCTACTCCGGTCATTACTACCAGGGCGGCCCCGGCCCTGGGCCTTACGACAGGCCGGACGGCCTCGGCATCGAGCCCTCCAACGGCCCAATTGAGATATTGAACACGACCTGCGAGCACAACCGGGGGGACGGGCTTGATTCGAAGGCAGGAAACACCTACATCCGTGAGTGCGTGGTGGCGAACAACTCCGGAGACGGCGTAAAGCTTTGGAGGGGTGACAGCAGGGTCGAGAATACCCTTGTTTATGGTGCAGGCGACGGCGAAGGGGGCGCATCCCCCTGGGCGGGCATCGTAGTCGGTTGCGATCGCGCGGGCGACCATTTCGAGTTCGTCAACGTGACGGTGCACGACAACCCTGAGCGTGAGGCGTACCCGGCCTACTTCCAGTACGACGACCCTGAGCCTGTCCAGATCCTTATGAGGAACACCATCATCGCCGGCGGCCACGGGCCCGTCTACTTCGGTGACTCTGTCGAGCTGATTGCCGATCACAACATCTTCTTCTCGCCCGAAGCCGAAGTGCAGGTCGAGGCCAACGACAAGGAATATACAGCAAAGGACATTCGCTCCGGCGCGCTTGACAAGGGTAATCTTTCAGCCAACCCGGAGTTCGAGTCTCCCGCATGGGGAGAGACGGGCGATTACCACCTGGAAGCCGGCAGCCCCGCCATAGACGCAGGTTCGAGCAGCGGGGCCCCCGCTATCGACCTGGATGGAAACGCCAGACCCGCGGGCTCCGGCTTCGATATCGGCGCGTACGAGTACGGCTCGAGCAAGCCCGTTGCCAGGGAGCGCACCTGCGCCACCGGCTCCATCGGTGCCACCGCCCCCGCGAAGACCTGGTACATGGCTGAGGGCGCAACCGCCGGCGGCTTCGAGACCTGGATACTGGTTGAGAACCCGGGGGATACCCCCGCGAGTGTGAGCCTCAACTACCACACCGACTCGGGGAAGATACCCGGCCCCACCCGCACGGTCGCCCCCGGAGCGAGAGAGACCTTCAACGCCGGAGAGACCGTCACCAGCTACCACGTCTCCACCGAGGTGGCAAGCGACTCCCCCGTGGTGGCGGAGCGGGCGCTCTACCTCAACTCCTTGACGCTACCCTGAACTCTTTGTCCATATCGAAGCCGACGGTTCAATTGGGACTCAAATTTCGGTTTAATCTAGCCTACCTCGAAGAACATATCGTAAAATTATGGATGCGCTGAGTACGAAAGGCTCTGAATGGAAGTTGTAAAGAAGCTCAATATAGAGTACCGCGGCGAGCGGATCGAGGTTCTATCGGGGGCAGCCGAGGGGAAAGCTGAGCTCGATGTTGTTAAAGACATGATTGAGAAGGAATACAAACTCCGCGGCTATATCGCAGCCGACCTGGAGTCGTTTGAGGACGCCTACGACTCTTCGAGCCTTTACTTCGGAACCTTCGCGAACGGTGAGCTCCTGGCGGCTGCGCGGCTAATCGACTCCGAAGACCTGCCAACCGAATCGAGGTACTACACGTTCGAGGTTCCCACCAAGCTAAGGGTGTGCCCACGTGGGTTGCTCCGCGAGGTAAGCCGGCTCACCACTATCAAACGATTGGGTGATAACCCGCTGCCTAGGCATTTTGTCTCGACAACCATGATCTCGGCCTTGATTGATTACGGTTTCAAACACGGTCTTTGTGGAGGAGTGAGCACCATCAAGCACTCTTTCCTTGAGCTCTTTGAGCGATTGAACCTTCCTGCTCTACACGAGATATATGACGCGCGACTAATCTACCCGCGCGATGAGCTCCTTTCCGGGTTCTTCTACGATGACTTTAATCCGCCCGTGCCGATCTACTACCTCCACGACGAAGCAAAGACCATCTTCGACGGCTTATTCAGAAACACAATGCGCACAGGGAAGACTCTTCTGGGGGAGCCTCTCAAGATTCATCAATACGAGGTGCTCGCTTAGCTGGCCCGTGGCCTTAGCGGATCTAGCTGAGCAGCTTCTCCGCGTGCTCCAGAAGGACGTCGGGATCGACCGGCTTGTCGATGTAGTCCTCCGACTGGAGCTCCATCCCCCTGCTGCGAGGGATATTTGTCTGGGACCCGCGAGCCGCGAAGCTTGTAAGCATCATAATGGGAATTCCCGCAAGCTCGGGGTCGTTCTTCATCTCCTCGGCGGCGCTGAAGCCGTCCTCGGTAGGCATGATCACATCCAGGATGATGAGGTCGGGCTTCTCCGCCCTGGCGACTTCAATCCCCTCGTCGCCGTCACTGGCCACGATTACCTCGAATCTCTCCTCGAGCACCGCCTTAGTGGATTCTACGAAGTCCTTGTCATCATCAACTAGAAGCACTTTTTTCATGCTATCCTCCTGAGCTTGCCATATCTGGGCAATACTATTATATATCGATATCTCTACGAGCTAGCAAGTTCCTGACTCGTTCCAGTACTACGTCGGGATCTATCGGTTTCTCCACGTAGTCGTCGACATCGAGGCTCAATCCGGTCTCGAGCTCGTAACGCCGCTGGCTTACCTCTTCTCGGACCGAGGTGAGAATCAGGACAGGCATATCCTTCCATTTAGACCAACGTGGGTCGCTCAACTGCTTGCACACGCCAAATCCGTCCAGCACTGGCATGAGCAGGTCAAGGATCATCATATCGGGATCTTCCTTTTTGATCGCATCAAGCCCTTGAACGCCATCATTGGCAGTCACAACCTCGAATCCTTCACCAACCAGCAGTTCTTCGAGAACGTCTCTGATGTCGGGGTCGTCATCCACCACGAGTATCTTTGCCGCCAATTCTCTCCCCTCCCTACAGCATCGGTCTCGGCAGCAGGCCCGCCCGCTCAACGATCTCAGGGACGATCTCCTCCCAGCCGACAGCTTGGATATGTATTCCATGGACACCGGGGATAAGCTTGATTTCCTCTATTATTTCGAGAATTATCTGAATCCCTTCTTCCTTTACGTCTTTGGACTTTTCGAGCCTCTTGATCATCCAATCCGGTATCTCGACGCCAGAGACGTAGTCCCGCATGTAACGCGCCATTCCGACGGCCTTCACCGGGATTATACCAGCGAGGATATGAGTCCGCTCGTCGATGCCCGCGGCGCATATCTCATCCATCCACTGCGAGAACTTGGGAACATCGTAAACGGCCTGAGTTTGAATGAAGTCGGCTCCGGCCTTGACCTTTTTATCGAGCCTCGCAGTGCGGTACTCGAATGGGTCCGCGTAAGGGTTCTCGACTGCGCCTATGAACATAGGGATAGGCCCGGCTATCTCTTCACCGCTGATAAATTTGCCGCCGTCCCGCATAGCCTTGACCGTGGCAATGAGCTGGACCGAGTCGATATCGAATACGACCTTGGACTCGGGATGATTGCCGAACTTCACGTGGTCCCCTGTAAGGCACAGCAGGTTACCGATCCCCAGCGCCACGGCTCCACAGATGTCGCTCTGGAGCATTATTCGGTTACGGTCGCGACAAAGCATCTGCATGACCGGATCGAGGCCCATTCTCCTTAGTATGGCGCAGGCGGCCAGGCTGGACATACGGACCACGGCGGTCTGGTTGTCGGTCACGTTGAAAGCGTCCGCCGAGTGCCTCAGTTCCTCGCCCTTAGACTCGATGACCTTCGCCGAACCGCCTTTCGGAGGGCCTATCTCCGCAGTTACAGCGAAGTTCCCGGCCTTGAGGACCTTCTCCAGATTCGTTCCAGCTTTCATCTCAATAAACCCCTTCTGAGTCTACTCCGCGGTCTTTCACCGATTCAAAGGGACAGTGAACGAGAAACGCGTTCCACCGGCCTTGCCGGGCACTGGGCTCTCGGCCCAGATTCTTCCGCCATGAAGTTCAACGATGCGCTTACATATGGAAAGGCCGAGGCCGGTACCCTCAGTCTCCTGGTCACCCCTGAAGAAATCGTCGAATATCTTTGACATCACCTCGGGTTTGATTCCCGAGCCGGTGTCCTCTACAACGACCAGCAGGTGGCCTTCCTCCTGTCTCGCCCGGATGAAGATCGTGCCTCCCTCTACCGTGTAACGGACGGCGTTGGATACCAGATTGTTGATGACCTGGACGAGCCGCCTCCCGGAACCGAAAAAGGCTGGGAAGGGAGACTCGATCTCCGTCTCGATTTTGACACCCCCGGGGTCCGCGAGGCCTCTAGCCGTCTCGACACACCCCATCAACACGCCGTTGAGTGTTGTCGTTTCCATCTCGGGAGTAATCTGCCCCGTCTCCAATCGGGAGACGTCGAGAAGGTCGCTTATTAGCTCGGTCATGCTGTCCAGGCGCGAGATACTGCGGCTTAGCCAGGTCTCTTGCTTTTCTGTCAACGGGCCGGGGGTGCCGCGAAGCATTACCTTCAAGTAGCTTTCAACCGCCGCAACCGGCGCCTTAAGATCATGCGCAACCATCGAGAGGAACCGCAAGAACATCTCGCGGTCCTGTTCGAGTTTCTCGATCTCGGACTTCGCGTCGTCCACGTCGCCGACCAAGCGGTCATAGGTTTTCGCTTTCTCGAGGACTATGCCTCCCAGGTCGGCGATGGAGACGAGGAAGTCTATTTCACCGCGACCGAACTTCTTAACATTGGACATATATAACCGTAAGAGCCCCTTGATATCGCCCGACAGCCCGCGTATAGGAATTGACAGTAGGGAAGCGATGCCTTCCTTCACAGCCTGTTCGGGGTACTGGATGCCCGGGTCGCGGGATACATCTACGATATTTGCGGGCTCGCCTTCAAGCATCTTGCTTATCGCTTCGTTCACGGTTATCTCGCCTTTGCGCAGGTACTCCTCACTCAGGCCGAAGGAGACCTTGTGCTCGAGGCGCTTGCCGTCAGGCGATAGAACCAGAATCGAGCAACCCTTAGCGCCTGTTCCCTTCGCTGTGCTCTCGACGATGGAGCGCAGGACGTTATTCTCGCCCACCGCTTCTATGACCGGTTTCGATATCTCATAGAGCAGTTCGTACCGCATGCCCTGCCTTACTTCTTCTCATTCATCGAGTATCTCCTCGGACCTCCCGAGGAGGACTTGCTCCAGTCGCGCACTGGTATGATTACGTCCATCTGGTCGAGGCGTCCGAGTGCCTTGAGCCGGTCGTAGATGAGCTGCCAGCCGCAGAGCACCTTCTCATCGATCTCGCACTTGCCTCCAACGGAGCCGCCGCAGGGACCATTGAAAAGGCTCTTCACGCAACGGGTTATCGGGCAGATACCTCCCGTCAGCCCGAGAATGCAGTCTCCACACTGGCTGCACTCTTCTATGAAAAGGCCAGGTTCCTCTTCGCGGCCGATAAAAAGCGTATTCAAGGCGGGAAGGGTTGGTCCCGAGACGATGTCCGCCACCTGCCTTACACCGTAGGCGCAGGACATCACAAGGACTGCGTCGGCTTTTTCAGCGGCTGCGAGGAACTCCCCGCGCGCCTCGAAAGGCAGCGGTTCGCACGCGACGGGCAGCACGGTTGTACCCTCTATGCGCTTGCCCGTTTCCTTAAGCGAAGCGGCGAGTTCCGCCACCTGGTTGACGCCGCCGGTGCCGAGGAGGGTCGGGCATGTCCCGCATCCAACGATGAAGACCCTCTTTGCGGTGCCGAGGCACTCGAGGATTTCCTCGAGGGGCTTCCGAGCCGTAATACTCTTCATCTCAACTCCTTGCAGTTCCGCCTGGACCGAGAGGATTATTCGCTATGGCCAGCAGACTCCAGCTTGGCACTTCTTCTTGCTAATGTGTTCTTCAAACTCTCCAGAAAAGTTTTCGAGGGCGAACAGGACCGGGTTCAGGATCCTGCCGCCCTGCGGGCAAAGCGAGGTCTCCTTCATGAGTTCGATAGTGTTGCGTATCTCCTCGAGGTCTGACAGCTCTCCCTTTCCAGAGGTTATTTTTCCGATCAGCCGTCTCACGAAGGAGGGCCCCAGCCTTCCCACGGCGCATGCTCCGCAGCAAAGCTGCTCGCCGAGCCAAGCGAAGTACTCGGCCCACGAGACCATGCAGGTGTCTCGGTCGATCAAAAGGATCTGGCCGCTCCCCGCGCTATCGAGCCTGCCGAACAGGCTACGCAGCCCAGAATTCAACGCCACCGGCCTGAGTGGGCCACCGTAGGCTCCGCCGAAGTGTACCGCCTTGATGGCACTGCCGTCGGGGATTCCGCCCGCGGACTCACTGATGACCTCGCCAGCCGTCGAAGTGAGTGCCGCCTCGGCGACGCATGGCCTGTTGACACGGCCGCCTACCGAAATGATTCTCGACGTCGCTGCTTTTCCGCGGCCGGAAACCAACTTAGAAATCCTCAGAAAGACCTCAGGGTCCGAAATAAAGACATCGGCACCCCAGAGGCGCATGGGTGAAGCTTTGGCGCGGGAGGCGCCCTCGCTCAAGGTCAGACCTTCGTAGAGCGACGCGATGCCAATCTCGCGGTCGGCGGGGATGAAATTGGGCGCGGCGAACATCTCTACATCGACCGCTGGCCACAATCCATAGCGCTTGAGATCAGCAATTGAGCGGGCGAATGATTCCTTGAGCCCACGGTGCTCGTGCGGCACGAAAAGCATGACCCGGCCCACTCCAGCAGCGTGCGCCGCAATAAGCATCCCCTCGATAACTCCCATCGGGTCTGCCCACGCCAGGATTGAGGCGGTGTCGTTTTCGGGCTCGCGCCCTCCCGTGTCGCAGACGATCATTCCGGAAGGCGCTTCTCCGTTCGCGATATCCTCGATGATGTCGGCGACCTCGTGACCGGAGGCGGTGTCGATAAGGCGTGAGGCTTTCATCGCGCGAAGCGTCTCTCCCGGAGTGCTCCGCTCCAGGAACATGACGAGACGTCTCGCGCCCGACCTGAAGTAATCCGCGGGCGAGCGGCGGCGCTTGAGGCCCCCGAGCAGTTCGCCCTTGCCCGATAGAAGCTCCCTGGTGGGCTCCTCTACGGTCGCCAGAGGAGCCCTCTGGAGGTCCGCCGTTGCCAGCTCATCTCCGGGCTTGACGCTTCGGGCCATCGCGGTGCCTTTCCTGTCAGGTACTGCAGCGAGGATAGGGGTATGCCAGATCGGACTTCCCAGAAGCGGCACCGGGCCAGCGCCTGGCAGGGCTTCCAAAGCTTGAACTGTATGCGATGAGCCGGCGAGCCTGCAAGCGGGACCGCTACAGATCTTCACCTGTCCCTCCGGCGAAGGAGAGAAGCGAAAGTACTCCAGTTGCCCCGCGATGGAGTAGCCCCTGCTCGCGGGCACTGAAAGCTCTCGCGAAACACGATCTACCGCCGCAGGTTCAAGGAACCCTTTCCTGTCGCTCTCCTCGAGCAGACGCTCGATCAGCGCACTCCCAGGACCGCGCACATCCACGAGGCCTCTCCTCACTCGGGGACGGCCGGTTCGACCCGCACCGCGCAGACTTTGAACTCCGGAATCTTTCCTTCCTTATCGAGGACGGGGTTTGTCAACTTGTTTGCCGCCTGTTCGGCGAAATGGAAACTCATGAAGACCGCTCCCCTTGGAGAGCGTCTGCTCAGCCGGGCGGTAGTTCGAACGGTGCCCCGCCTGGAGGATAACTCTATAGGATCGCCCTCCTTTATCCCAAGACTTTTTGCGTCACTCGGGTTCAGCTCTGCCCAGCCCTCGGGCGTGTATTCGTCGAGAGCGGCCGACCGGCGAGACATCGATCCGGCATGGAACTGGTAGGGCATTCTCCCGGTGGTGAGAATGAACGGGTATTCTTCATCGGGCATCTCCGCCGGTTGTATGTATTCGACGGGGTGGAACTTCCCCTTGCCCCGCGTGAACTCTTTCAAGTGAAGGATCTTGGTGCCCCTGTGCTTCGAGTCCGGGCATGGCCAGCGCAATCCGCGCCGCCCGAGCCGGCTGTAGGAAATGCCGCCGTATGACGGTGTAAGTGAAGATATCTCCTCCATGACCGCGGACGGCCCCGAGTAGTTCATAGGGTATTTCATGAGTCCCGCGATGTCGCATACGATGTCCGCGTCGCTCCTGGCCTGGCTGGGGGCGGGAACGGCGGCGCGCGATCTCTGCACAAGGCGCTCGGTGTTAGTGAAGGTACCCTCCTTCTCGACGGACGCCATGCTTGGCAGAACGATGTCGGCTATCGCCGCCGATTCAGTGAGGAATATGTCCTGAATGACGAGAAAGTCCAGTTTGCAAAGCGCCGCTTCCGCGTGGCTCGCGTCGGGTTCTGTCATCACGGGGTTCTCTCCTATGATGTACATCGCCTTGAGCTTGCCCTTCGCCGCGGCTTCTATCATCTCGGTAACCGTGAGCCCGGGCGCAGCGGGGAGTTTCACTCCCCATGCTTTCTCGAACTCCTTACGGACCTTCTTGTCGGTAACCTGCTGGTACCCGGGGAAGACGTTTGGCAGCGCTCCCACGTCGCAGGCGCCCTGCACGTTGTTCTGACCGCGCAGCGGGTTGACCCCGGTGCCCGGCCGGCCGATGTTGCCGGTAAGCATCGCGAGGTTGGCAACGGCCTTGACATTGTCTGTACCCGTGGAGTGTTGGGTAATGCCCATGGCGTAATAGATGGCCGCTGCGCTCGCCGAGGCGTAGAGGCGCGCGGCCCACTTCAAGTCTGCTGGCTTTATGCCCGTTATCTTACGCACTAGCTCCGGCGTGTATGGTTCCACCGAGGCGCGCCACTCGTCGAAGTCCTCTGTGCGTTCCTTGATGAAGCGCTCGTCTGCCAGCCCCTCGCTCAGCACCACGTTCGCCATTCCGTTGAGCCAGGCGACATCGGTACCCAGCCGCGGACTAAGGGTCACCTCAGCGTAACGTGCCATCGATATATCCCTGGGATCGCTGACGATTAGCCGCGTTCCGCCTGAGAGGACGGCCGTCTTTATCATTTGCGCGATTACGGGGTGGTTCTCGATGGTGTTCGTCCCGGTGAGCAGGATGACATCGGCCTCGGCGAGGTCCTCGAGCGAGTTGGTCATGGCCCCGCTGCCAAACGCTGCCGACAGACCGGCGACGGTCGGGCTGTGGCACAACCTGGCGCAGTGGTCGACGTTGTTGGTGCCGATACAGGCGCGGGTGAACTTCTGTATGAGGTAGTTCTCCTCGTTCGTCGCTTTGGCCGAGGCGAGCACCCCGACTGCGTCCGCGCCGTGCTTTTCTGTAATGCGCCGCAGGCCTTCAGTGAAGCGTTTGAGCGCGTCTTCCCAAGATGTCTCGACCAGCTCGTCACCTTCGCGGACGAGGGGAGCTGTCAGGCGGTCAGGGTGACCGACGTAGCCCAGCCCGTATCTGCCCTTGGCGCACAGACTTGGTCCGTTCACGGAGCCGCTTACGTCCGCACCCACGCCGACGATACGGTCTTCGCGGATGCGTAGTTCGAGCGTGCAGCCCACCCCGCAGTAGGGGCAAATTACCGTAGCCCTTCGATCCTCAGTGCCTGTATGCTTGCTCGGTTTCTCGATGAGTGCGCCCACCGGGCACATCGCGACGCAGAGGCCACACAGCTCGCAGGCGGAGCCGGCTAGCTCGCTGTCATTCGCCGTCAGTGGCGAGCTGCCCGTGCTGATCCCGGTGAACTCCACGGCTTCGGCGCCTTGTATTTCCCTGCAGGCTCGCACGCAGATCTGGCAGCCGATGCATTTGGACAGGTCACGGTGGATGAACGGGTTCGCGTCCACTATCCCGCGCAGGGTACCGACACGCTTCTCGCTCGAGAGCGCGAGGCCCATTCCAGAGGCGAGATCGCGCAGCTGGCAGGCGTTTCCTTTCTCGCATATAACGCATGTCTCGGGGTGATTGGTAAGAATGAGTTCGAGCGTTCGCCTCCTAGCCTCGAGGGCCCTCGGCGAATCCGTTCTTATATCCATGCCAGGCTCAGCAGGTGTGTTACACGTGGTCACGAGTCTTCCGCTTGAAAGGTCTTCCGCAACGCAAACACCGCAGGAACCTATGGGAGTAAGGAGAGGGTGGTCGCACAGTGTTGGAATCGAAACGCCAAGGCTGCGGGCAAGGGCAAGGATTGTTGAGTCAGGATAGACTGAAGCTCGTTTCCCGTCTATACGGATAGAGGTACTCGCCACTTGGAGTCAACTCCTCATCCCGGGCGAAGAACTCTCCTCATAATCGGGCTGCACAGGGCAACAATCAACGCCAGTGACTAGTGGGAATCTATAATACAGAAATCAAAAAGATATGCAAGCATCTGAATCCGGCCTACTTCTTGTAAGAAAGCTAGTCTGAGATCGAGATCGTCAAGAGGAACACCATACTCTCCAACTGCTCCAGCCCGGCCTATTTCGTTGACTCCGTCGGGCTTCACGCCCTTAGCTCTACGTGCATAAGGAAGCCGCCCCCCGGACGGTACAATCCGGGGAGGCGGCCTTCGGGCTGTCCTGGCGGATCAGTCTTTAGTTCTTAGCTTCCGCTGCTACTCGAGCCAGTCGGTTATCTTCGGGAAGAGCTCGTACGGCGCGTTCTTCCCCATCACCAGGTCCACGTGCGCGGTGCCGGGTATCTGGAAGTACGCGTCGGCCGCGTCGCGGGTTTTCGCGTCGTAGAACCACTTGATATCCTCGGGGTTGGCGATGTTTCTCGTGGAGTCGGCTATGACCAGCGAGGGCAGGGTTATTTTGTGGAGGTTGTCCGAATAGTAATAGTAGCCGTCCCAGCACCACGCCGGGGGCGGGCTCACCCGGAGGAAGTTGAGGAATCCATTGCGGTAATCCTCTCTCAGTTTCCCCTGGACGATCTCGTCAGAGATATGGGCTACCACCCGGGTGCTCACGCCGTTCAGCACGTACTTGAAGAAGTACTCAGAAACGTTGCTGTCCATGTTCTCCGGCTTTATCAGCATGGCGAGGTTCAGCAGGCTCAAGTCCGGATAGCCCACCAGACCCCACAGATACTGTGCCGTTGACTCGAAGGCCATTATCGGGTCGGCTGCTACCCCTCCGAGCGTTGCGGTGAACGGCCTCAAGTCTAGGTACAGGGGAACCGATAGGGAGGTCCACAGTATCGGCTGCATGAGCAGCGGGATCGAACCTCCCGGCACTACGGGGCCGTCGAGGCTCACGAGCCCCTTCAACGCCTGCGCCCCGCTCCCGTTGTTGCGTTCGGCAGCCAGGCCGGGATCGGATACCACGTCGGAGTTCGCGTCTGTGGGCGAGCTGAACTTCGCTCCCTGGAGGTACACGAAGGCCATCACCGTCCCCAGGCTGTGGCCGATCCACACCGGCTTCTGCCCGGTCACCTCTCTGACTTTGGTGATTATGGCGGGCATGTCGTAGATGCCCAGCTCGTCGATGGCGTATCCGGTCGCGCCGCCGCTCAGCACGGGAGCCCTTCCCTGCCCGCGGTAGTTTGCAAGCCAGACGTCGTAGCCCTGCTGCCAGAGATAGAAGGCGAGGCTTTAGTACTTCATGGGATCGGCCTGGATGTAGGCATCACCTACAGCCCACGGCGCCAGAGTCCCGGGGAGCGTGACCTCGTAGGACTCGCAATCCGGGGTGAGCACGTCGAAGAGGTTATGGTTGCAGATGACGCCGGGCATGAGTATCAGCGGCTGCGCACCGATGTTCAGCGCGCTCGAGTCGTCGGGACGGTACCGTTTCACAACCAGGTCCACTCCGTCCAGTGTGCGTGCCGTGTAGAGGTCCTGCTCCGCGGCGCAGGCGTTCATGATTGATGCGCCGGAAGCGGCCGGCAACAACAGCATCAACGCGACCAGAAAAACGATCAGGATTGTTGTGGTGCTTTTCTTCATTGGATCCCCCCTTGCCCTCGCCATCTCCGTAACCACATCGAGTCGCCGACCGGCTGGCATGCCTGACTAATGACATGACAGTCTATAAACGCGATTCTTATTCACTGGTCCACCGATGAGTCAATAGCCCGTAGGACATATCTGGATCCACATGTCTTAAAACCGCCGTAATAGTAGAATCTCACCAGGAGCCAGCTATCGGTGCGCACGCGAACTGCAGGAGTGATACCGCCGCCGGGGAAATCGACCCCGGTACCTGACCGAGAGGAGATCAAGATGCGTTCAATGCTGGAAGGTGTGAGGGTAATCGATTTCACCAACACCGTCGCGGGGCCGGGTTGCACTTTCTTCCTCTCCGACATGGGAGCTGACGTCATCAAGGTCGAGAAGCCCGTCCGTGGAGACGACGCACGGCTGTTCCCGCCGTACCAGGGCAGCATGTCTGTCTCGTTCGTGGTGCTGAATCACGGCAAACGCGGCATAACCCTCGACCTGAAGAGCCCCGAGGGGGTCGCGCTCTTCAAAGAGCTGGCCGCCGTCTCCGACGTGGTAGTCGAGAACTACACCCCGGGCACCATGGCCAAGCTGGGCATCGATTACGAGACCCTCAAGGCCATCAATCCAAGGCTGGTCATGTGCTCGATATCTGGGTACGGGCAGTTCGGCCCGCTCTCGCCGCTTCCCGGTTACGACGCGGTCATCCAGGCCATGGCCGGTCTCATGAGCACCACCGGGTTCCCCGACGGGCCTCCGCTCCGCACCGGCACCCTCATAGTGGACATCACCACCGCCATCTTCGCGGCCTTCAGCATAGCCGCGGCGCTCTTCGCCCGCGAGGTCACCGGGGAGGGCGAATATCTCGACGTATCCATGTACGACGTCGCCATAAACCAGCTGGAGGCGAAGTTCGTAGACTACACGGTGACCGGCAACATACCGGGGCGCACCGGGAACCGCTACCCGTACGTGACGCCGTTTGACACCTTCAGCACCAAGGACTCTTACGTGCTCATCATCTGCGCGGGCGACGGGCCGTTCGAGAACCTGTGCAAGGCCATGGGCAAGCCGGAGCTCGCGAAGGACGAGCGCTTCAGCGACGTCATGAAGCGTAACGAGCACGAGCCCGAGTTGAAGAAGATCATCGAGGAGTGGTCCACCCGGTTCACCAACGAGGAGATCATCCCGCTGCTCATGGAGCAGGGTGTGCCGGCGGCCCCGGTCAACAACGTGAAGCAGGTCGTTGAGAACCCGCACACCGCGGCGCGCGGCATGCTGGTCGAGCTGGACCAGCCGAACGCGGGCAAGCTGACCATCTTCGGGCCCGCGGTCAAGGCCACCAACAGCGAGGTCAAGGTTCGCGGCCCGGCCCCCGCGCTGGGCGAGCACAACCGGTGGTTCCTGGAGGAGCTGCTGGGCAAGTCTTCCACCGAGGCCGACCAGGTGATCGCCTCCGGCGCTATGGGTCCGCCGCCCGCCTGAGTCCGCGGCAATCCTTCAGGTTGTACATTAAAACGATCACCAGATATTCTCACCTTCTCGAGGTGATGAGGATTCGGAAACCCGGAAAGGAGTATATTTGGGCTGGCATGACGATCTGCAGAAGGGCGTATGCGAAGGCGAGGAGGAAGACGCCAGCGCCGCCGCCAGGGCCGCGCTCGAAGAAGGCGTCGAGGCCGGTGTTGTCCTGAACGCCGCGATAGAAGGCGTATACGAGGCCGGGCGCCTCTGGCAGGATGACGAGTATTTCCTCCCCGATGTGGTCCTCGCATGCGAAGCGTTCAGGGAGGTAATGACCATGCTCGAGCCCGGGCTCCGGGCCGGGACCGGCTGCTGGAAGGGGCGCGTGGTCATCGGTACGGTGGAGGGAGACGCGCACGACCTCGGCAAGAACATAGTCATGGCAATGCTGCGTGCCTCCATGTACGAAGTCGTCGACCTGGGGGTGGATGTGCCGGCGGCGCGTTTCGTGGAGGCTGTCCGCGAGCACGACGCCCGGGTGCTGGGCCTCGGCGCCTACATGACCACCACCATGAGGAACATCGAGGGGGTGGTGGCTGCGCTCATTGCTGCGGGCCTGCGCTCGAGAGTGAAGGTGATTGTAGGCGGAGCGGCTGTCACCGAGGAGTACGCCGACGCGGTGGGCGCCGACGGCTATGGGGAGGACGCCTTCGCCGCGGTGAGGCTCGCCGACCGCCTGCTGGAGGTGAGCTAGGTGGGCGTTTACGCCAGGCTCAACCGCGCGCTTGCCTACTCAAAGGGTCTCAGGGTCTTCGAACTCGACGGATTCGAGCGCCTCATAGCGGGTTTCTTTGGGCGCCCCGACAGGGTCCCGGTCCTGATCCAGCCGTACACCTACGCAATGGGAATCCACGGGCTCTCCTCCAGGATTTTCTTCCGCGAGCCGGTACCGTTCGTGAACGCCTCCTACAACACCACCAAGTACTTCGGCTTCGACTTTTTCACGCCGGTGTTCGACTTTTACAACATCGAGCTGGAGGCGATGGGGGCGGCGCTCGTCTGGAGGCACGGGAGCGAGCCCGACGTCGACTCGCGCTCGCCGCTCATCCCTTCCGAGGAGGAGTTCAGGAAGCTCAAACCGCCTGTGCCGGGAAAGAGCGGCAGGATGCCGTACATCCTCGAGTCCTACCGCCGGTTCATGGACATCATGGAGCTGCCCCCCATGTGCTACTGCTGCTCGCCGTTCACCATGGCAGTGCTGGCGCGCGGCTACGTGGGATTCCTGCGCGACATGCGCCGGAACCCCGCATTCGCACACCGCCTTATGGAGTTCCTCTCCATGGAGGTGGTGGTCCCCTGGATTGATAGCATGGTGAAGGTGGCCCACCCCTCGATGGTGGTGATGTCCGACGCCTGGGCCTCCGCTCCCAACATGAAGGTGGATGCGGTGCGGGAGTTTTGCCTGCCGTACGTGCAGAAGGTCATCAAGGCTACCAACTCACTCATGCGCACTGTGCTCGACACGGGAAGCTGGGGGGAGAGGGAGGCCGGCGACCCGAGGGAGATACTGGACGTCAAGATGGAGATGATGGCGGGCAACCCTGTAAGTGCGCTGCGCCCGCTCTTCCTGCTGGTGTGGGCTGAGGACTACGAGGCACTGGGGGTTCCAGTAGTGCGCGAGTACTCGGACGAGAAGAATGTGTGCCTCATGCTGAACGTACGCCCCGAGCTCATCGAGGAGGGCCCGCCCGAGCGCATCTTTGAGACGGTGAGAGGCCTGATCAGGGACGGTGCCGGAAAGGGGCGCTTCGCGCTGCTCGCCAATCTGGTGCCGATCGGCACACCGCACGAGCACGTGCACGCGCTGGTCCAGGCGGCTCGCTCGCTCGGTCGGTACACTATGACCGGCAGGAAGCTCGGCAAGGGGGGGTACGAGCCCACCAGACACGAGCCGTTCGAAGACTGGCTTAAACGCGAAGGTCTACCCGTGGACTAAACCCCGGGGACAGACAACGCAAGTTTAGTCCTCGCAGAAGGGAAGAGCTCGAGTCGGGCGACACTCGAGCATCGGATGAAGTAAAAGGAGGCGGTCGTGCGGTCAAAGCTCAGAGGAGACAAAGCGGTCATCACGGGAGCGGCCTCAGGGCTGGGAAGGTCGCTCGCACTGGCGCTGGCGGAGGAGGGCTGGAGGGTCGGCATAGTCGATATCGATGATGCGGGCGCGAACGAGACCTTGAGTTTGGTTGAGCGTGCCGGCGGCGCGGGCGAGGTGATGCACGCGGACGTTTCCGACCCCGAGAGCGTGAAGGCTTTCGCGGAGCACTTCTTCGAGTCGTGGGGCGGCGTGGATCTGCTGGTGAACAATGCCGGGGTGGTCTCGGCCGGTACGGTAGGTGAGATACGGCTCGAGGACTGGCAGTGGATATTCGGTATCAACTTCTGGGGGATGCTATACGGATGCCACGAATTCATCCCCCGGATGAAGGAGCAGGGATGGGGGCACATCCTCAACGTTTCTTCCGGCGGGGCCACAATAAGCCTTCCATGGATCGCTCCCTACAACACCACCAAGTCCGCGGTCAAATCTTTGTCAGAGACGCTGAGCATAGAGCTGGCGCCCCACCGCATAGGCGTCACTGTGGCCTGTCCCTATTTCTTCAAGACCAACCTGCTCTCCGACATGAGATATACAGACGAGTACGAGCGGTCATGGGCAAATTCCACCTTCGACCATGCGCGGATGCAATCCGATGAGGTGGCGCGTAAGATAATCGCGGCAATGAAGAGAAACAAGCTATACGTGATCCCTCAGCTGAAGGGAAAAGTCTGGTGGTTTCTCATGCGCACGACGCCGGAGACGAGCTACATGATGTTCCGACTGACAAACCGCTTCAGGCTCTTGAAGCCTGTGGGTAATCTGCTGTCGCGATGGGGACTTTTTTGAAGGCGAAACTCCGTCGGATGAGCAAAGGAGGCACCCTTGCGGTCAAAGCTCAAGGGAGATAGAGCGGTCATCACGGGAGCGGCCTCGGGTCTGGGAAGGTCGCTCGCCCTGGCGCTGGCGGAAGAGGGCTGGACCGTCGGCATAGTCGACGTCAACGACGCGGGCGCGAGGGAGACCCTCCAGATGGTAGAGCGCGCGGGTGGAAGAGGAGGGGTGTTCCACGCCGACGTGACCGATGCCGAGAGCGTGAAGGCGTTTACGGAGCACTTCTTCGAGGATTGGGGCGGGGTGGACCTGCTGGTGAACAACGCCGGGGTGCTTTCCATGGGGAGCATGGGTGAGATACCCCTCGAGGACTGGGATTGGGTCTTTGACGTGAACTTCATGGGTACGCTGTACGGCTGTCACGAGTTCATACCCAGGATGAGGAAGCAGGGCTGGGGACACGTCCTCAACATCGCTTCAGTGGCGGGCATCATCTCCCTCGCCGATATGTCACCCTACAACGCGACCAAGGCCGCGGTCATATCCCTTTCAGAGACCCTCAGGATGGAGCTCGGACCCGACAACATCGGCGTAACGGTGGCCTGCCCCATATGGTTCAGGACCGACCTGCTCTCACGAATGAGGTACACCGAAGAGTGGGATCGGGAATGGGCCCAGTCCACTTTCGATTACGCCAGGGTGACATCCGACGAGATAGCCCGCAGGATAATCAAAGCCATCAAGAAGAACAGGCTCTATGTTGTTCCCCAGTTGTCCGCGAGACTCTTCTGGCTATTAAAGCGCGCCGCGCCGGAAGTCTTCTTCGGGCTGTTCCGACTGCTCAACCGCGTCCGCGTGCTCAGGCCTCTCGCGAAGGTACTGGCGCGTCTGGGGCTGATACAGTATTAACAACCGCAGCCCCGCCGGGCTCACTCGTAGGTGCCCGAGCCCAGCCACCAGGTGTCGTCCACCTTCATGACATAGCCCAGCTTCGGCTGCTCCTGCTTGGTCTGGGGGTTTTCCCAGGTGTAGCTCACCCAGCCGCTTCCGCTCCTGGCGGTCTCGACGAGTTCCTGTATCGCCTTCTTGCCGTTGAGATCGGTGTAGTCGATGAGGTTCCTGCCCACCAGCGATGGGTCGCCGCCATGGGCCAGGACGTTGCCTTCGAAGTCGCAGGCGTAGACATAGAGCTCGCCACGCTTGAACTCGCCGTTCTGGTCGGTGAACTCGGCCAGCGCCTTCTCTTTGCCGTTCGCGCGGGCGTAATCGACTGCTCCCTTTACAAACGCCTCTACCTCAGGCTTGGTCGGCGCGGTGGTTTTCTTAGCCCCCTGGAAGAACTCTACATCTACAGGGATCGTGGTGCGCATCACCTGCGGCGTGCCGAAGGTCGAGCGGTATGAATCGATTATCCTCCTTACAGCCTTGCTGTTTGCGCTAGTCTTCTCGTGCACCAGGAGGACCACCTTTGTCTGCTGCTTCTCAATTCCGCCGTCGCTTTTCCGCATCTGCCCGTACGAGTCGAAGGCGGTCAGGCCCGCTGGAAACTCCTCGGTCACAACGTCCTCGAGGAAGGCATCGAACTGCTCCTCGGTGACGACACCCCGGCGGGTATATTCCTGCCGAAGTAGATCACGCTCTGGACCCAAGCGGGCTCCTTCTCCGAGGCGTTCTCACCGGAGCCTACGCAGCCGGCGGCGAAGACGAGCAGTGACCCGCAGGCAAGAATGAAAACCATGAGCACGGGCAGCAGCGCAACCCTTTTCGAGAGTCCTCCCTTGAAGCGGTACATGTAATTCCTCCTCAGTCGTCAACCGCTTTCTTGTGGAACAGCATCTGCTCGTAGATGACCCTCCCCTCCTCGTGCGCCTTGATCCCTTTGAGGTCGACCTCGAGAGCCAGGTCCGCTTCGAAATCATAGTACCAGGGGTTCGTGACCAGATGGACCAGCGGCCTGGCCCACCCCGCGACCTCGCCTAGCGTATCTATCGACTCGATGAGCTTCGGGTTGCGGATGGCCATCTTCACCGAACCCTCCTCGGCTTCCCAGCTGAAATCGAGCTCGGACGGATACATGCGGCCGTCCGGCCCCTCACGGAAGTCGCGCGTCACCAGGTGGAGCGGCAGCCCGTCGTCGGTGAGTATCTCGTCACCCCTGGAGAGGAAGAACGTGTGCAGCTTTACTGCGCCGAGGCCGAGGATACCCGCCGTGGTGAGCTGGGCGAAGATGATGCTGAAATCGCCGACGTGGGCCCGGCCCCAGTACCAGTGGTCCAGCATCTTCGCCAGCAGGAAGTTGCCCCAGTTGTGGTCGTGGTATACGGTCCCCTTGACCTGCTTCCGATTCCCATCCACCTCCAGCTCGCCCTCCACCGTTCCGTACGGGACGGGCACCACCCAGGCGAAGTACAACTTCTTGCCCGGGTCGAGGTAGGTGATCGCCGCACCAGGGCGCCACGACGGCGCGGCGCGCTTGATACGTAGGTCGGCTGCCAGCCCGTCCGCCTCCGCGTGCAGCTCGTATTGGGCGAGGTCGCCCTTGACCCAACTCGGCCCGATGCGAACGTCACAACCTTCGGTTGAAGACTCCAGGTCGGTGGTTTCGCCGTTCAACACCGCGCTCTTCCTCACGCCCTCCGCGGAGCGCGTGATGAAGAGGACGGACGGCGCCAGCGGGCCTTTAGGCTTGGTGTTGGGCTTGGTGTTGAAGGTGATCACGCAGGTGGAACCGTCATCGAACTGAGCGTCGAAATACCACCACTCGAACGCGTCCTCCTGCTTCGCGGTGCGGTAGCCGTCTTCCCACGGCTCTACCGCGTCCGGGTTCAGCCCTTCACGCTCTATCGCCGCCGCGTTCTCTTCCGCGATTCTCTTACGCATCTCATCGCTCAGCTCGATCTCCTTCGCCATGGGATCACCTCTTCGCTTCCGAGGAGCGGACCATCTGTTCGTACGTGTCTACTGGCTCAGCTCAATCCTATACCCGCAGGTGAGACCTGTCTGGATTAACCTCGGTGCTGGTGCCTTTTTCTTTACTCCGCCGTGCTCGGGGAATATGCTGATTCCGGAAAACAGCGCCACAGTGCGAGGCGAGAACAGCAACAGAGAAGGAGAAGACAAGAGATGGCAGAGTTGAACCCGTTCAAGATTGCTCAGAAGCAGCTCGACCAGTGCGCGGAGATAATGGGGCTCGATGATAACGTGCGCGAGCTTCTTCGGAACCCGATGAGAGAGATAAGGGTGACCTTGCCCGTACGCATGGATGACGGAACCGTCAAGGTCTTCGAGGGGTTCCGCATACAGTACAACGACGCCCGCGGCCCCGCCAAGGGGGGCTTGAGGTTCCACCCTGAGGAGACCGTGGACACAGTGAGGGCACTTGCCGCCTGGATGACCTGGAAGTGCGCCCTGGTGGACATCCCGCTGGGCGGCGGCAAGGGCGGCGTGGTCTGCGACACCAAGCAGATGTCCAAAGCTGAACTGGAGAGGCTCAGTCGCGCGTATGTGCGGGCTATCTGGCAGTTCATCGGCCCGGAGCAGGACGTGCCGGCCCCCGATGTCTACACCACACCGCAGGTCATGGCCTGGATGATGGACGAGTACTCGAAGATAGCTGGGCGCACCCAGTTCGGCGTGGTCACCGGCAAGCCGCTCTGCGTAGGGGGTTCACCCGGCCGGGAGGACGCAACCGCAAGGGGAGGCCTTTATACCGTCAGGGAGGCTGCCGGGGAACTGGGATTGGACCTCTCGAAAGCGACCGTGGCGATACAGGGTTACGGTAACGCGGGATACTTCGCGGCGAAGCTGATGCACGAGATGTTCGGCTCAAAGGTAGTCGCCGTATCCGATACCAAGGGGGCCGTCTGTAACCTGGACGACGGCATCGATCCGGAAAACGCCGTGGCGCACAAGAGGGAGACCACCACGGTGGTGGGATGCGATGGCACCGAGGGTATGGAGCCTGACGATATCATCACCAGCGACGTGGACATCCTTATGCCGTCGGCGTTGGAGAACGTCATCACCGCCGAGAACGCCGGGGATGTGAAGGCCAAGATCGTGGCGGAGCTGGCAAACGGCCCCACCACGCCGGAGGCCGACGAGATCCTTTTCGAGAAGGGCGTGCATGTGCTGCCTGATTTCCTCTGCAACGCCGGCGGGGTCACAGTCTCTTACTTCGAGATGGTCCAGAACATGAACCTCTACAGCTGGTCCGAGGACGAGGTCTACCAGAAGCTGGACGACGTGATGACCCGCGCCTATCACTCGGTGCTGGAGACGTCGTCGAAGTATGGCGTGAATATGCGTATCGCGGCCTACATCGTGGCCATCGAGAGGGTGATCGAGGCCATGCAGTGGCGGGGCTGGCTATAGCCCGTTGAAGAGCGGAGGGACGTATGCCGTTCCGGCGGCGGCGTTCACGGTTGAAAGGAGGGATCCTATCAGCGGCATAAACCCGGACGATGGCTTTCGAGCCTTCAGAAACGTTATGAAGAGCCTCATGAGAGACGCCTCGGCGGTCATCAACGAGGCTGGCGCTGGAGCAGGGAGTGACGAGCTTCGCGAGAGACTCGCCACGGTCGGGCATTACGTTCGATACGCGCTCGAGTACTGTGACGAGTGCCCACTCATAAACGAGGCGCCGAGGGAATTCCCCCGACTGAGGACTATCGAGTTCCCCGGATCCAACTGAGCGCCCCTGGGTTCAGCCCTCGAGGTACATCAGCGCCTTGCGGCTGCGCGGGTCGGCCACAACCACGCCTGTCCTCCCGCGGTTCTCCGCGCCCAGGTCGATGACCTTGACCACGTCGAGAACGTCCTCCGCGCCCGGCACCAGCTCGAGCAACGCATTAGGCTCGGCTTCGAAGAACCGCTCGTTGAACTCAGAGCCCGGATCGTCCGGCCAGACCGGCATGTAGATTATCCCTTCCTCCACCAGGTCCTGGAAGAAGTGCGTCCCGTACGAGACCTCCGGCACGTGCCCCGACTCCTCACGGGCGAGTTCGATGAGCGCGCAGGCGTTGTCTATCTCACCATAGCGGACGTCTATGCCCAGCTCGAGGTTGGTCGAGCCCCAGCGGCCCGGGCCCATCAGCACTATCCTGTCCTCCTTGACCCGCGGGTGGTCGTTCAACCGGCCGATGAGCCTGCCCAGGCCCCGGCGCAGGTCCGGGTCGGTCATGGCGCTGTACCTGCGGGGGTCGATGTAGAGGATGTAGCGGATGCCGCCCAAGCGCCCGGCCCCTATCATGCGCCCGGTGCGGAAGAGCACCCTCCACGGTTCGAGAGAATCGGGCACCATGGCCACCCCGGATTCACCCGCCACGAAGAGCGGCCTGCACTGCAGCAGGTTAACACGCACCCGGTCTTTTCTGCCCGCGAACGCGGTAAACTCGATGTCGACAGGGCACCCGTACCCGTCCTCCAGGCAGGCCAGCATTGCGCGCAACACCTCTACGAACTTCGTCTTCTTCACCAGGCGGTCGAAGGTGAGAACCAGCTTCCTGTGCCCCGCGGGAAGGCACCTGCCAATGAAGTCGATCACCGAGCCGTCCTGCTCGAGCGAGGCTATCAGGCTCAGGTCGGGGTAGTCCCCGTCGACGAGCAGTTCGTCCAGCGGCACCGTGCTGAAACTGTTGGCGCGCAAGTCGAGGAGGTCCACGTAGTGCTGCGAGTACTTTGAAATCTCGCCGGACCCCTCAGGGCGCAGCTCGGGGTGGCTGAGCGCCAGCATGCGCGGGTAGTCGCTCGCCACCCGGTCCACAGCCCTGGTGCCCAGCCCCATCACTATACGCACCACTCCCTCCCGCGGGTCGATCCTGTCGCCCCAGGCGTAGAGGTTCTTGGAGAAAGCAACCCCGGCGAGCGGCGGGAAGAAGTAGCCGCGGTAAGGTGTCCCCGACACCCGCTGCACCAGTATCGCCATCTGCTCGTCGTTCACACCCAGGCCGCGCTTGCGCCTGTAGGCTAGGGCGTCAGGGTTTAAGGCGCTCGCGTAGACGAGCTTCACAGCCCGCTTGAACACCTCCAGACGCTCATCGGGTGAGCCCTGGTTGGCGCAGAATTCGCTCCGGTACTTGCCTGCGAAAGCGTTGCCGAAGCTGTCTTCCAGAAGGCTGGAGGACCTGACGATTATCGGAGCCTGTCCGTAGTAGTCGAGCAGGTCGCGGAACTGCTCTTCGACCGAGTGGGAGAAGCGCCCTTCGAGGAAGCGCCTTTCGACTTCCGCGAACTCTTCGTCGCTGATGGCGCTGTCGGATGTCATCTTGAGACGCAGGCGGAACAGGTCGTTCTGCACCAGGAAGCTGAAGAAGACGTCGGCGCCGATATAAAAAGAGTCGTGGCTGTCCAGTATGTCGTCGAACACCACACCTTCCCAGGAGCCCCTGTTCCCGAGAATAGCGCGGGCCAGGAGCATTCCCGTGGCCTTGCCGCCTATCTGGCCGGAGCCCAGCATCCTGTGCCTCACACCGAGGAGGTCTTCCAGCGTCAGGTACTCATCGATGATGCCGGAGAAGTCCTGGTGCTGCCCTGTGAGCATCCTGGCGAACTCGCTTTTCAGAGCCTCCACCTCCGGGTCGCCCGGAGAGGTGGTGGTCATTCGGGCTTTCAGCTTGTCGTAGACGCTGTCCCAGGGAGCGAGTCCGCTGGCGGGGGGCTCGAACGGCTGCACGTTGGCCTCGGCTGAGACCGCGGCCGCGGTGCCGCTGTCGAAAACCGGCTGCCAGGTGCCGTCTGCCACGGAGTGGGGGAGGAACATGTAGGGGGAATAGCGGTCCCAGACTTTGAGTGGGTGGACGTACATATGCTCGTCAATACGGAACACATCGAGCAAGAGCTGGGTGGTGTCTCTGATGCGTGCGATGGCCGAGTGGTCGTGCTTACCCCTGGAGAGCGCGAAGTAGGCCACGCAGTCCAGCTCGAACATCAGCGGGCATGTGACCTGGAAGAAGTTCGCCAGGAGCTCGTCGGTCGCCCACTCCAGCGCGAGCCTGGAGAGGTTGTCCAGCACATAGTAGGTGCGCTTGCCGCTCTCCTCGACTAACTCGTGCACCTCGCGGCTGAACGCGTCGAACCCCTGACCCGGGTTAATCTCTACTATCCTCAACCCCTCGCGGGGCATGGAAACCGGGGGCTGGGGCGCGAAGCGGAGGTACACGCATTTCCGCGACTCGGAGAGCGCGCGCTCGAGGAACGGCAGGGCGAAGAACTGGTAATCGGAGAGGCGCTGCACCTGGAACACCACGTTGTCACCCAGGCGCAGCCCCTGCACTATCTCGTCGAGCTCGGGTATGCCGCTCGTGACCTGCTCTTCGTTCAAAGACCGCCTCCGCTGATCGGCACCCGGTCAAGGACCGGATGCGCCACTTGTTAGAGGTCCCATGTCTCTAGTGTAATACATAAGTTCAAGCGTTATAGTGGTATCCGTTGTGCGGGATACGGGGAAGCGGAACACCCGTCTCACGGGCGCTGCTCCAAGGCTGGAGGTGGCTTCGATGCCCGAGTTCAAAGGCAAGACCGCGCTCGTGACAGGGGCGTCCAGCGGAATCGGGGAGGTTTTCGCCCGCAAGCTGGCCGAGGACGGCTGCAACCTCATCGTAACCGCCAGGCGCAAGGAACTCCTCGAAAGACTCGCTTGTGAACTTTCCGGAAAACACGGAATAGACGTCGAGGTCATCGTTGCCGATCTCGAGCGCGACGAGGACGTGGCCCGCCTGGAGGAGCGCCTTGCCGGCTCGAATGCGCCCGACATCCTGGTGAACAACGCCGGCACCGGCCTCAACGGAGTCTTCGTGGAGATCGATATCGATTCTCAGCTGCGGCTTCTGAAGCTGCACGACGTCGCGATCCTGCGGCTGACTCACGCGGCGCTCCCCGGCATGACCGCGCGCGGCAACGGCGTCGTGATAAACGTAGCCTCGGTCGGCGGCATAATCCCCGTGCCTTACAACGTCACATACAGCGCCACCAAGGCGTTCTTGATAATGTTCACGGAGACCCTTCACGAAGAACTCAAAGGCACCGGCGTGCGTGTACAGGCGCTCTGCCCGGGATTCACTCACACCGGCATCTTTGAGGCGATTGGCCTGGAGAGAAGCATCCCCTGGATCTTGTGGACGAATACGGATACCGTGGTGAACGCATCGCTCAAGGGCCTCAGACGCGGCAAGGTAGTGGTAGTGCCGGGGTTCGTCAACCGCTTTAACGTTATGGTGATGGGCATCACGCCCAGGCCGCTCAAGTACTTCATACTGCGCATGATCGAGCGCTACACCAGGTAGTATCACTGGGCGCGACACTCCGATGCATATCAATTCAACTCTTAACGGGCTGCTGTAAAACCTTGGTAGGCAAGAGGAGAGGTCTTGCCTGCCCCGGGAATGGAGCGGAGCCGTAGGCGAAGCGGAATTCCCGGAACCTGATTGACATTGCTCTGAAGTACTGATATTCTGAATATCAGAAGTAATCGGTGAGGAGGACTGAGTGAAAGACGTGATCACCAGAATCGGTAAGAGGGGCACCATGGTCATACCCGCCGATGTGAGAAAACGGCTGAACCTGGCCGACGGCGATACCGTCTGCGTTCATGTCGATGAATCCAGCGGCACGTTCGAGGTAACTCCCCAGCTCTCAATCGATAGATCTCAGGCATGGTTCTGGACTCCTGAATGGCAGGCGGGCGAACGGGAGGCCGATGAGGATCTCAAGGCAGGCAGGTTTACCGTGATGGAGGTGGAGGAGTTCAAGAAGGAGATCAGTTCGCGTGCCTCTGGAAAGAATCGTAAGTCTACGAAGGTTCGACAGAGCCTTTGACAAACTCCCCAGGGATATCAAGAAGAGATTCAGCAAGCAGATCGAACTCTTCATTGAGGACCCGTTCTACCCCTCGCTCAAAACTGAAAGGATCAAAGGTGGAGTCTACGCTTCCCGTGTTACGGATTTCTACCGTTTCACCTGGGAGTTCGGAGAGGAGGGATCCACCGTTGTCCTGAGGAATATCGGAAAGCACGATCCGACGCTCAAGGACGGTTGAGCGGTCAGACATAGTCGAATATCTTCTCTATTACCTCGAGCCCGGCCCTCCGGCCGAAGCCCTCGAATATGACCTTTCCGTCCCGGCTGCTGGTGAGTCTCGCCCGTACCTCCGAGTCGATGCTCTCCTTGATGCGCCGCGACATCTCGCCGGATGAGGGTGCCTTGAGCTCGCCGGACCTGCTCATCGAAGCCTCCGCCTCCAGGCGCGACTGCGCGTTCTCGAGCGTGACTGCGAGCGAGCCGCCGCCGTGCCTTGTTTCTGCGATCTTCGACCTGTTGTAAGTGCTGAAGAGGTGAAACCCGCCGTCGCAATAGAGGAAGCTGATGAGCCCGACGAAGAACCTGCCCAGCCAGGGTATTCTTGCCACGGAAAGGAAAAGAGATACGCCGTCTGCCTCGAAGGTGTTGCACTGCAGCCAGAGGTATCCGTCGGGGAACGACCTGCCCCAGTCCTTCTCGATGTAGCCCCTCCCCCCGCCGAAGTCGATGGTCGCACCGTTCACTGTTACGGTGCCCCTGAGTGAGTGGTCGGCGGAGACTATGCCGTGGTAGCACTCCATGAACGGGACGTACTGGTACCACCCCATTATTCCCGGCGCGAGGAGGCTCTTCGGGTACCGTACCGGGTCCAGGTACTCGACCCTTCCGGCGGCGTTCACCCCCGGGCTGTCGATGGCCAGCTCGATGAACTTATCGGTGAAGAGCGAGTCGCCCACCCGCACCAGGAGCCGGTCTCTCTCCCAGGTGAAATCGTCCACGCCGTACTGCGCGTAGTGTGTCTCTCCGGTGATGCCGTTCAGGATCTGGATGAACGAGTGGGAATCGCCCGGCGCGAGCGAGATTCCGGCGATGAATGCGTAGGCGTTTTCGAGGTCAGGGGAGACGTGCTTGAAGTACCACCCCTCAAAGTAATGTCTTTTCCGTAAGCTCCCCTGGAACACTTCAGGCCGAAAAAGCCTCAAACTTTCACTCCCTCTGGCGTAAGACGCGCTTGCCTGGACTCACTTCATCTCCTGCAGCCTAAAACCTCCAAGTACTCGAACCGCAGCCTGGGGGAGGGGCTGCCGCGGGAGCCGAGAAGATAAACATGCATTCAGAGAGAGGGATTCTTGCAGATGAATGGTAGAAACGCTCTCGTTTTCGTTTTGACCGCGATGCTGCTCGTTGGGCTCGCGGGTTGCGGCAGCGACGCTCCCCCGGAAGATTCCAGCCCGCGCGCAGATTCAGAAGCAGCCAATTCAACGGGGATGCCGCTGGAACTTGAAGACGGGGCCTCGATTTCGTTCTTCGCAAAGGACCTGGAGGGACCGCGAGACCTGGTCCTCGATTCGAAAGGGACGATACTGGTCAGCACCCCACGCCAGGGCAAGGTACTTGCGCTCCCCGATAAGAACAATGACGGCGCATCAGATGAGACAGTGACGGTGGCAGAGGGCTTGAATCTCCCACACGGCCTTGCTTTCGATCCGTCGGATGAAACCAAGCTCTACATTGCAGAGACCGACCAGGTCGCTGTCTACGACTACGACCCGCCGTCGTTTAGCGTGACGGGGAAGCGAAAGATCGCAGATCTGCCGTCAAGGGGTGTTCACTTCACCCGCTCGCTGTTGTTCATGCCTGCCCCCGACCAGGACAGGCTCCTCATATCCGTAGGCTCGTCGTGCAACGTGTGCTATGAGGAGGACCAGAGGAGAGCCAGGATACTGGTGGTGGACGTCGACGGGGGAGCTGTGGAGACGTTCGCCTCGGGCCTGCGCAACTCTGTCTTCATGGCGGTCCGTCCTGGGACAGGCGAGATCTGGGCCACCGAGATGGGTCGCGATCTTCTGGGAGACGACGTGCCGCCCGACGAGATAAACATCGTTCGAGAGGGAGGAGACTACGGCTGGCCCGTCTGTTACGGGAAGAACGTCCACGACGATGACTTCGACCCCAACCCGACCTCGGACGACCCCTGCGGAGGCAAGACCCCTTCCCACATCGACATCCAGGCTCATTCAGCGCCGCTGGGACTCGCGTTCTTCCCCGAGCGCGGATGGCCGGCAGAGTACGAGGGAGACCTCGCGGTCGCCTACCACGGCTCATGGAACCGGAGCGTCCCCACCGGCTACAAGGTGGTCAGGTTCGAACTGGATTCGGACGGCGGCTACAAGGGCTTCCGCGACATGATAACGGGCTGGCTCGAGTCCGCAGGCGATTACGTGGGAAGGCCCGTAGACATACTGTTCGATGGCGGCGGGACCATGTTTATCTCTGACGATTACGTTGGAGTGGTCTACCGCGTATCGACGCCCGGCGCCAGATCACGCGCGACTGATCACATAAGTGTGAGATAATATAGACGAGTCTGGTTTTCTTTGGTGAGATCGAGAGGTCCCGAGAAGCGATTCTCGGGGCTTTTTTTCTGCGAAGAGGAGGGCGATCTGGACGGCCGCAACAAGGAAATTCCCATGTCAGACCTTCTTGTGATTACGGACCTTGAAGAGGTGCGCGAGCTTGCCGCCTCCGGAAGAGAGAAGGGCTTCCTCACTACGGGCGGCATCGTCGAAGCACTCAAAGGCGTAGAGATATCTCCCGACCAGATGGATGACATATACGTCTGCTTGATCGAGTCCGGTATAGATATCCGGGACGAGCTGACTGACGATCTCGAGGGAGCGGATGACGACGGGAGCGCGAGCGGGGAGACAGCGGAACCCGCTCCCGAGAACGACGACTCTTACGGAGGCCCGCTCAACGACCCCGTACGAATGTACCTCAAAGAGATCGGCAAGGTCCCACTGCTTACGGCGGGGCAGGAGGTCTCGCTGGCACGCAGGATCGAGAGTGGCTGCAAAGCCTCGACTGCGCTGGAGCGGGACGGTCAGCTTCCCGAAGATGAGGTGGAAGCCCTCAAAGAACTCGAGGCGGACGGGCTGGAGGCCAAGAAGAAGCTCGCCGAAGCGAATCTCCGGCTGGTGGTCAGCATAGCGAAGCGTTACGTGGGGCGCGGCATGCTCTTCCTGGACCTTATCCAGGAAGGCAACCTCGGACTGATCCGCGGGGTGGAGAAGTACGATTACACAAAAGGCTTCAAGTTCAGCACATATGCCACCTGGTGGATACGCCAGGCGGTCACCCGGGCGCTGGCCGACCAGGGAAGGACCATCCGGGTGCCGGTCCACATGGTCGAGAACATGAACAGGCTCGCACGAGTCAGGCTGCGCTTGCTACAGGAGAACGGCACCGAGCCAACACCGGAAGAGCTTGCCGGCGAGATGGACCTGAGCCCCGACAAAGTGAGAGCGATACAGAAGGCCAGCCAGGTGCCCGTATCGCTCGAGACGCCGATAGGCAAGGAAGAAGACAGCACGCTCGCCGATTTCATCCACGACAGTGAAGCGGTTGTGCCGATGGACGCCGCTGCTTACGCGCTGCTGCAGGAACAACTGGAAAACGTGCTCGACGACCTCTCGACCAGAGAGAAACGGATAGTCCAGATGCGTTTCGGGTTTCTGGACGGAAGGCCCAGGACCCTGGAGGAAGTAGGCCGAGTGTTCGGTGTCACGCGCGAGCGTATAAGGCAGATCGAATCGAAGACCCTCGCGAAGCTCAGCAACCCCGCTGTCAGCGGCTCTTTCAGAGATTACATCGAAGAATAGCTCGCCTCTGGCAGCCGGAATTCAGATGCAGAGCCAGCCCGCCGGCTTATTCTTCGAGTTTGGCCAGCTTGTCCTCGTCGAGCTGTATGTGGTCGGCCTCTATGGTGGAGAGAGCCGCGAAGACCTCCTTGACCCTGGGGTCCGTCGCGGCTGAAGCCGACTCGGCGTAGAACTTGGTGGCGTTTTTCTCCCGCTTGAGCGACTCCTTGACATTGTCGACGTAGGCGTCGTGGCACTCTTCGGTGTGCTCTTTGTCCGGCTTGGGCAGGCCCAGCATCTTCAGGATGGTCGAGGCGTGTTCGTTTTCCACCTTTGAGAGAGCCTTGAAGGTGGCGAAACCCTCGAAGTCTCCCGCCTTTTCGGCTTTGCCGGCGGAGCAGCGATAGTACGCCGTGTTGGATTGCTCGATCTTAAGCGCCTTCTCGAGGTTGCCCCTGTCGGTATCGCTCAGGGAAGCGACCCTGGGGTCGTCCCAGTCGCTGGCGAGGATTATGTGCTCTGAGTGCGCCCCGCAGAACGGGCAGTGGGTCGGCGCCTCCGCCCCAATGTAGGGGTCGCCGCATATCCTGCATCTCCATACTTTGACTTTCATGCGTGCGCCTCCAGTTGTAATTCGGGTGAATTCTATCGCATATGGCGACGATGGCAACTGATGAATCTCATGGCGTGTGATAGAATACCGGCGTGCGGATACTGGGAATGACATATCTCTATGGGGAGGGATCTGAGATGAACGGTCGACGTTTGCGTATTATCCTCGTTCTGACGCTGGTAATGCTGCTCCTGCTGACATCCGGCGTAACCGCGCTGGCTGAGACCGGCACCGTTAGCCCCGCAGCTGAGCAGGCGACTGTCTACGAAGTCGCCCAGGTCACAGAGGACTGGACCATGTGGGACGGCATCACCCTTCCCGTCTCGGTCTTCTACCCCTCCAACGCGGCTCCCGATGAGAAGTTCCCCGCGATACTGGTCATCCACGGCTGGACCCTCGATAAGACCATGTCGGAGTGGGCGGCCAAATACTACGCCTCTCGTGGATACATCAGCGTAGCTTTCACCGCGCGCGGCTGGTTCGGCGCGGGGGGCGAGGTCGGCTGTATGGACCCCGAGAAGGATATGCGGGACGTGAGCTGCCTGATCGACCTGCTCGAGGCCGACATCCGCTTCCCGCTGCTCACGGACGGGAAGGGAGCGGTGGCCGGCATCACCGGCGCCTCAATGGGAGGATGCTTCTCTTACATGAAGGCTCCCAGGAAAGATCCCCGCCCGGGCGACCCGGGTGACGAGCGCCTGAGGGCTGTCATCCCCATGCACGGCTCGTTCGACCTGCTCTTCTCGCTCTACCCGAACGGAGTGGTCAAGTTCTTCTGGGCCACCGCCCTGCTCGCTTCCACGTACATGGGCAACTTCACCGGCTTCATGTTGAACCTGATGTCCATAGCCATGAACAGGACCATGACCGGCATGCAGAAGCTTCAGGCGCTGCTCAAGGCGGTCCAGAAGATGGTGCCACCCATAACCAGGGTCACCGACAAGCTGGCCTACATCTACCGGGTCGCCATCCAACGCAACAAGGCGGAGGAGGAGAACGCAAAGCAGCTCTTGAGGGTACGCTCCGCACGGTACTGGTGCGACGCTGAGTATGACGGGGTGGTGGAGCACCCCATAACCGCCCCGATGCTCATACTGGCGGGCTGGAACGACGACCTGTTCTACGCGAACGAGGGCCTCATGGCGTACCAGTACACCACGGGCCCCAAGCGGATAATCATCACGAACCACGGCCACCTCGGGTGCTACCCGGGGCCGTACCCTGCCGCTGATATGGGCAGCCCCGAGAGCGCGTGGGTCAGGGAGCAGGTGGACAGGTGGTTCGACCGCTTCCTGAAGGGGATCGAGAACGGCGTCGATGCCGAGCCTCCGGTGGCGTTCTGGAAAGGCGGCGCCCCTGACAACCTGGGTCACGCGTCCGCGTATCCGCTCCCCTCGACCAGCAAGACCTCCCTGTACCTTGGTGGGAAGGGGCCTGACGGGCGCGGCACTCTGCGCACCAGTATCCCGCTGGACCTCATCGGTCAGGACCCGATGCTCAACACGGGGCTGACCGGGGCGATCTCGCTGTTCTACTTCCAGGACCTGCCTCAGCTCACCGGGGGGACGGCGATGAACTTCCCGCGCAGGCTGGAGTTCATGACCATACCGTACACAGAGATGCGATACACCAGCGCTCCTTTGAAGAGCGAATTGACCATAATGGGCCCTCCCCGTTTCGAGGCTTTCTACTACTCTACTGCCAACTTCACCCAGCTCATACCGTGGCTCTTCGAGGTGGGCCCGGACGGGAAGGAGACGTTCGTCTCGCGCGGGTGGTTCGAGGGCTACAGCACCAAGCGTGGAGCGTTCGGCCGCACGGCCGAGCCCGTTGAGATGCAGGCCGTCTATCACAAGTTCAAGGCGGGGAGCCGCGTCAGGCTGAAGCTAGCCACGGCGGACCTCATCACCTGCTGGCCTAACTGGACCGCGAGTGCCATCTCGGTCCAGAGGCGGCTGGGCGCGGCCTCACGGGTGATCCTGCCGGTGGTGCCCAACTCGAACTGAAATTTCCGTTGGTGTCTTCCGTTGGTGTCAGGCACCAAGGGAAGTGTCCTTTAGCTGAACAGGGGAAGATGGACCCCAGATGAAGATCACTTGTTTATGGAGACTATCCTGTACTTCCTGAGCCCGCCAGGGGTCTTTACAGACACGACGTCGCCCAGCCTGGAATTCATGAGCGACATCCCGATGGGGCAGAGGTGGGATATCTTGCCTTCCCCGGGGTTCGACTCGGTGGGGCCGACCAGCCTGAACTCCTGTGTCGCGCCTCCGTTCTCGATGTCCTCTACCTGAACAAGCGACCCCACGCCCACCGCCTCTGTGCTGATCTCGCCATCCTCGACGACCCTGGCCCTGGCGATAAGCGAAGCAGTCTCGTTTATCTGCCTCTCCAGCTTCATGTAGGCGTTTCGCGCTTCGTCGTATTCGGCATTCTCTGAAAGGTCCCCGTGGTCGAGGGCTTTCTTCATCTGCTCCGAGACCTCGCGGCGCCTGGTGGTCTCCAGATACTCCAACTTCTCCCTGAGCGCCTGCATGCCTTCGGACGTGAGTACGGGCTCGTGTTCCATGTTCTTCTCCTGAAATAAATAATTGCCCAGACGTTTCTGGGCCTCTCATAGGTTACCATATAGGAGCCTAACGCGGTACAGGTGTCGAATCGCACAGCCAGACGGGGGGTACCTCGCGTGGAGCTGGGCACTGAGGCCATCGAGCGAATCCGTTTCTACACTATCACCTCGCGCATATATATGGCGGCGATACCGGCGCCGCTCATCTTCGGTATCATCCTGTCGCTCACCATGCTGCTGGTCGCTATCGCACAGGGCCGGTGCTGGCTCTTCGAGTCGATAAGCGACTTCAACATGGCGGTAGCAGTTCTCGCCATCGCAGGCATCCTGCTGCTGTTCGCCGGGATAGTCTTCGTCCAGGTCCGCTCGAGGGTCCGCCGGAACCTCAAGGACTTCTACAGGGAGTCGGAATATGACCAGGACGAATACAGGTCGTTCGAAAGCGCGCTCGATGGCGTCTGCATCGGCCTGGGCGTGGACCCCCCGTCGAAGAAGTAGTCCTTCATGCCAGCCTCCCTTGTCGTCTGCCCGCAGCCGGGAATATGTTCACACGTATTAGTTACAAGAAAACATAAGGTTTGACAACCTGGGTGGTCCGGCCTAGCAATCCTAACTTGAAGGTCCGTTCATGAAAGAAGAGAGGCGGTTTCCCGCCTCCCTATCTTTGTTCCGGTCAGATTCGACCGGTTCAAATATCGACTGGTTCGGGCTCAAGGCATCTGTTTACCCAGGAAGGCCAGGGAGTCTTCGACGGTTGAGAGTATCTCGTAGCGAACCTTGTATCCATCGACAGACCTGTAATTGGCCAGGTGGCCCGTGATATCTCTCAGGCCGTCGTCTATCTTCCCATCCGGAATGTCGAGGATCATGTAGAAGGTGATCCCTTCGCCGCCCCAGGCGTTATAGAAACCAAGAGTCTCGATGTAATCCGGTTGCGGAGTTTTCATGACCTCCAGGAACACTTTGACGGACTCATCGATAGAAGTCATTGGATAGGTCCCCGTCACCATGAGTATCATTTCCTACACCCCATGTCATCTTTTCCATCCACCTGCCCGATACCGGACTGCTGCCTCATGTCACCCCCTCCGCTAGCAGCAGACGTCGTGCATCCAAGTCCGGGAGCGCATATCAAGGCGAGCGCAAAGACCGCACATCCACTGATTCTTGTCAGCTCGTGTGTGGTTTTCAGATCAGTTGCCGTGCTCGGAATTATACCACTCTGGAGTGTAGATGTGCCTGGAATGGCGTAACATAGTAGAATCACACGGTGCATATTGGAAGTGTCCGAAGTGTCCCTCGAGAGGAGTGGATGCGCATATGCAGGACGTAAAGACTTGCCCTGAATGCGGGGTTCCCGAGTATCTGAATTCCGATATGCAGTGGCAGAAGAATGGCTTGATAGTGCAGCGAAGGGACCAGCGGCATACGGCTACCTTCATGGAGAGCGACAACCTCAACGCGCTCCTGAGCGGTATCGAGGAAATAGTAGGGACTCCCATCGAACGGATAATCCTGGCGGCCCGACGCAGGGCCAGCCGCGCCTACATGGCCCGTGTGATTCCCGATGAAGTCAGAGAGATGGTCCAGAAGCAGGGTCTGGACCTGTTGCCGCTCGCAGAGGCGTTCTTCACCATCGGGCATGTCCTGGGGTACGGGCGCTTCGAGCTGGTGGACTACCGCCTGGAGTATAACGATGACGACTTTTTTATCATACGCATCGAGAAACCTTATTCTATACTGCTGGGAAGCGCAGATCCGGCCGCGGCCGTGGAAGCAATGATCGGCGCCGAACTGGGCTTTTCCTACGAGGAAGTCTCAGACGACGTCTACGATATCCGGATAGTCCGGGAGAGCCACCCCGAGGAGTTCAAGGGAAGGCTCATGATGAAATCATTCGAGCCCGGCCCGGGCGACATTGAGCTCGAGACCTGCTCGTCATGCGGGGGCCCGCTGGTGCTCTCGAACTTCCAGTGGGACCTGGAGAAGGGGCTCATAAACGACAAGCGCAACGGAAGGCGCATGGTTGTCTTCGCCCCCACGGTGCTGGACGCGGTGTTCGGGGAGCTGGAGAACGAGCTGGGGGAAGACATAACGGATGCGATAATCGACGCGCAGCGGCGCTTCACCAGAGGTTTTTTCACCCCCCGCGACCTGGTCGATGAAGCCGCATTCCGCGACGCCCTGGCCCTGCGCGGTGCCGGTAATCTAAGACGCTTTGACATGGAGAAGGCCGGCTTGAGCGTGCGTATGGAAAATGCACCGATGCATCTCATGACGATCGGTTTCTTTCAGGGTATTTTCGAGACGGCACATGGCGTGGACAGCACGGTTGAATGGACGTTCTCAGAGGCCGGCGACCTGGAGATGGAGGTTACGCCGGCTTAGTTGCACGGCGATCATCCGCTCTCGCGCTATTCGGCTATTGCTCTCTGACCCGGATGAGTCCTACTTGTAGGCGCCCTGGATCTCTTCCCCGAACGTGTCCACGACCGCCCGGCGCTTGAGCTTCAGGGTCTGGGTGAGCATCCCGTTATCGACGGTGAAGTCCTCTGCCAGGAAGATGAACTTCTTCGGTATCTCGTAATTGCCGTAGCTGCCCTTGAGTGTTTCTACTATGCGGTCCTCGATCATCTTGCACAGTTCCTTGTCGGCGACCATCGCCGCGGGGTCGAGGGTCTTGCCGCACTCTTTCGCGCAGACCGCGAAGTCCGGCACGACCAGGCAGACGTTGTAGTCCTTGCCCTCACCGTAGATCATAGCGTTCGCCACCAGCGGGATGAGCTTTATGTCCTCCTCGATGGAAGCGGGGAAGACGTACTTGCCGTTGAGCAGCTTGAACTGCTCCTTTATCCTGCCGGTGATGAGGAGGAACCCGTCCTCGTCGAGCCTGCCCCGGTCGCCGGTACGGAAGCCGCCATCGGGGGTCATGACAGCCGCGGTGTCCTCGGGCTTGTTCCAGTAACCCTTCATGACCATGGGACCGTACACGATTATCTCGCCGTCTTCGGCGCCGGGCTCCACCACCGAGGTGTCTATCTCTATCCTGCAGTTGGGAATGGCGGCGCCCACCGTGCCGATCTTGTGCATGCCCGGCTGGTTCATGGTGGCGGCCGGCGAGGTCTCGGTCAAGCCGTAGCAGTCGTAGGTGGGTATGCCGATGTCCGAGAAGAAGTGCGCTATCTCTGGGTTCATCATGGCGCTTCCCGTGACCGCGCCCCTGATTTTGCCGCCGAACTTCGCGCGGATCTTCTTGAACACCAGCGCGTCGGCTAGTCCGAACTTGAGGTTGACCATAAAGCTGCTCTTGCCCTGCTCGGCGAGCTCTCGCTTCTGCCTGGCGGCCTCCACGCCCATCACGAACAGCTTCCGCGGCAGGCCGCCCTCCTCGTTCATCTTCTCCCACAGGCCGTCATACACCCTGTTGAAGATGCGGGGCACTGCGATGAGGAACGTGGGCTGCGCTTTCTCCAGGTCTTCCACGATTGTATCAACGCTCCCCACCAGTGCGATGGAGCCGCCGATGAGGATGAAGCCGTTCAGGTCGGCGGTCTGGCCGAAGGAGTGCGCCCAGGGGAGGATGGCCAGGCTGCGGTCCTTGTCCGAGACGTCGATGCAGCTGCTGGCGTCCACCACGTTGCTGGTCAGGTTCCCGTGCGAGAGCAGCACGCCCTTGGGCTCTCCCGTGGTCCCCGATGTGTAGATGAGCACGGCTATCTCGTCTGGGCTCTCGGGCTGGACCGAGGGCACCGGGTTCTCCCTGCCCTTCGCCTCGAGGTCGGCTATGGTGCCGGGGCCCTCGCCCTCGATGAGGAATATCTTCTCCAGCGCGCGGGTCCGCTCCCGGAACGTGTTGACCTTCTCCACTATCTCCGGCTTGGAGACGAACAGCGCCTTGATGCCGCTGTCCTTTATTATGTACTCCCAGGTGCTGGTGAGCTCCGCCTCGTACATGGGTACGAACCGCGCGCCCAGGCTGTAGGTGGCGTACGCCGCAAGCGCCCACTCTACGCGGTTGTTGGCGATGAGACCGATGGTATCGCCCTTCTTCAACCCCTCCGCGGCGAGCCCGGCGCGCAGGTCGTCCACCCGCTTGCCCACTTCCTTGTAGGTGATCCACTCGTACTCGCCTGCGGCGTTCTTGACGCCGAAAAGCTTGTTGTTGGCGAAGCGCTTGACGCTTCTCTCGAACATCTCCACCAGGTTTTCCGGATTGCCCTTTGCGTCCATGGCTGGCCTCCATTGTTGAACGAGCTGATTTAGCACTGATATTCTACCAGCATTAGCCAGACTGGCCTATAAGGGCTGTCCAGTCCCGGGCGGGGATTCCACCCGATTGAGAAGGAGCAAGCATCATGCCAGAGAATGCCGCGGTGAAGAAGATAACTGCTTTTGTCGGGACTCCCCGTAAGAAACATACCTACAACGCCGTCCGCGAGTTCCTCGAGAGGCTGGAGGCACTGGGCGGAGTCGAGTGCGAGATAGTGGCCCTGAGCGACTACCGTATCGAGTCCTGCCGGGGATGCAAGACGTGCTTCGCGAAGGGCGAGGAGTTCTGCCCCCTGAAAGACGACCGGGACGTGCTCATCGATAAGATCATGGCCTCCGACGGGGTGGTATTCGCCTCGCCGAACTACTCGTTCCAGGTCTCGGGGACGATGAAGACGTTTCTCGACAGGCTGGGCTTCCTGTTCCACCGACCCCGCTTCCACGGGAAGGCGTTCACCAGCATCATCGTCCAGGGCTTTTACGGGGGCGGGAAGATAGTGAAGTACTTGAGCTTCGTGGGGAAAGGCCTCGGGTTCGACGTGGTCAAAGGCACCGTCGCAACCGCCCTCGAGCCGATGGTGGAGGAAGAAGAGAAGAAGCGAAACAAGGCTCTTAAAAAGCAGAGCGAGCACTTCCACAAGACGCTGGCTAAGCCTGGCAACCATGCCCCGAGCATGTTCATGCTGATGGGTTTCAGGATGGGCCGTCAGAGCGTAAGGCACACACTCGATGAGAGCGAAAAGGATTACACCTACTATCAGGAACACGGCTGGCTCGAATCCGATTACTACTACCCGACCCACCTGGGTGTTCTCAAGAAGGCAGCCGGCTGGCTTTTCGACCTGATATTTGGTCGCATTTACAAGGCAAGAGGTGGGAAGGAATAAGGAGGCTCGCATGAGCAGGAAAGGCAAAATAGCACTCGGGATCGTCTTGGTGGTCATCGTCCTGCTACTGCTGGTGGTGATAGCTGGCGGCCTTTACGCTTGGCACTTCTGGAACGGCTCCAAGAACATCACGGTAAAGGCTGTTGGCGCCTCCAGGGTCCCCGACGGCAAGTACCGAGGAGAGTACGCGTACTTCCACGTCACCGCCACCGTGGATGTCACCGTCAAAGGCGGCAAGATAGAAGAGGTAACAATCGTCGAAGGAAGTACAAACAGGAAACAGATGGAGACTGTGGTTCAGAGGGTCATCGACGGGCAGACGCTGGAGGTGGACACTGTATCCGGCGCCACGGTCAGCGGCAAGGGCGTGCTCAAAGCCATAGAGGACGCTCTGACCGGGAGTTCTCAGTGAAGCCGGGCTATCGCGGTAATCTACGCCCCCCGTAGGCAACTCTTGCCTTATCTACGATTATTGATTAATATCGTAGATAAGGATAGGAAGGGAGGTGCACGTGCGAGCGGGACGATTCATCGTGCAGTCCAGCGGCAAGGCCAGATATAAGGCTTTTGTCCCCAGCGAACTGCCGCTCAAGATCAAGATGGACGACGTCCTGCAGGCTCGACTGTCAGAGGCCGACCAGGCAGTCGGCAGGCTGGACGGGATCTCTCAGATACTCCCCGATGTCGATTTCTTCGTCCTCATGTACATAAGCAAAGAGGCGACCCTTTCAAGCCAGGTCGAAGGCACCATGGCTACGTTCTCGGACTTGTTGAAAGCGGAGGCGAGAATCGCTGACGTGGAGATACACAGCGACGTCGACGAGATACAGAACTACATCAAGGCGATGAACTACGGAATCGATAGACTCAGCGATCTCCCGCTTTCACTCAGACTGATAAGGGAGATACATGGGGTCCTGCTACAGGGTGTCAGGGGTGAGGGAAAGACGCCGGGGGTGTTCAGAAAAAGCCAGAACTGGATAGGCGGGCACTCTATCGCGACCGCTTCGTTCGTGCCGCCTCCCGCGCACCAGATCATGCCGCTGCTGCACAACCTCGAGGAGTATATGCACGATAGGAACCCCGCACCCATGCTCATAAAAACGGCGCTGATCCACTTGCAGTTCGAGGCCATCCACCCTTTTCTCGACGGAAACGGCCGCATAGGCAGGCTCCTCATAACCTTCTACCTATGCGAGCAGGGCGTTATGAAGAAGCCTCTGCTGTACCTGTCTGAGTTCTTCAGGGTTCACCGGCAGGAGTATTACGACCGGCTTAACTCCGCCCTTACGCAAGACGACATCGAGGGGTGGCTCAGGTTCTTCCTGGAGGGCATTGCCCTGACCGCGGAAAGCGCCGCCGACACCGCCGAGCGAGTCATCCGGCTGCGAGAGGAGGACATGCGGTCCATTGCGGGCATCGGTGCGGCGAGCGAAAAAGCTCTAAAGCTAATGGGCCATCTCCATCGCAGCCCCCTTGTTCGCATAAAGGACGTAGAAACGATTGTTGGCTTGAGCAATCCAAATGCCATTGCGTTGATCGGAAAGCTGACGAAACTTGGGATACTCGAAGAGATCACGGGCAGGAAGAGGAACAAGATCTTCGCCTATTCGAAGTATATCGATGCATTCAATACAGAGATGATTGACGCGCGCGAGTGATCGAGGCTCTCAAGGAGGCTACCGTGGAGAAGCTCAAAGACAGGCCGATAACCATCCAGGGCACCGAGGGCAAAGTTCGCCTGAGCCGCAACGAGTACGGCGTCCCGCTCGTACAACCTGAGAAGTTCATCGACATCTTCTACGGTCTGGGGTGGGTGCACGCGTTCGACCGCGGGGTCGAGCTCGAGCTCACCCGGCTCATCGCCAAGGGCAAGGCCGCCGAGCACCTCGAGGCATCCGAAGAGCTCATCGCGACCGACATCGGCATGCGCCGCTGGAACATGTGGGGCGACGCGGTTGGGCAGGTGGGTAAGCTCACGCCCGAAGCACTAAAGACTTGTGAGGCCTACTGTAAGGGGGTCAACGAGGTCACCCAGGGCAAGCGTCCGTTCGAGTTCAAGCTAATCTTCCACCGCCCTGCGCCTTATACCCCGGCTGACTGCATCATGATGCCCAAGCTTATCGGGCTGGTGGACCTGACCGAGACCCAGGGCTGGGCTGAGAAGCTCATCGTGCAGATGCTGCAGCACGGTGTGAGCCTGGAGATGCTCCGCGAGATGTTCCCTTACCTCACCGACCGGCCGGACGCCGAGTTCCTGGACATCCTGATGCAGGTGAAGCTGAACGAGCCCATCGTGCCCGAGACGAAGGCCTGGAGCGCGCTCCCGCGCATGACCGCCAGCAACAACTGGGCGGTGTCGGGGGAGAGGAGCGCGTCCGGCAAGCCGATACTGTGCGGCGACCCACACCTTGACAGCGCGCGCCTTCCCGCCATCTGGCAGGAGGTGATGGTGCGCTGCGAGGACCCGCAACCCTTCTGGTTCGCCGGGTCCACCGTGCCCGGCGTGCCGCTCGCGCCGCTGGGGCGCACCAACCACATCGCCTGGTCGCCCACCTACGGCTACATGGACGTGGTCGATTTCTTCGTAGAGGAAGTGCGGGACGGGCGCTACCGACGCGGGGATGAGTGGCACGACTTCCAGGTGAGGGAAGAGACCATTGGGCTCAAGAAAGGCGAGCCCCGCAAGGTGCACTTCTACGAGAACGAGCACGGGGTGCTGGACGGCGACCCGTCGGAGGACGGCTATTACCTCTGCATGGCGTTTTCCATGGGCCGCGGCCGCGGGGCGGGAACCATCAACCACGGCCTGGAGTTCATGATGGCGCACACGGTCGAGGAGGCCCTGCCTCACCTCGCCGCGCTCGACTTCGGTTCGCAGAACTGGGTCTGCGCCGACGCCGAGGGAAACATCGGTTACTACCAGAGCGGGTTGTCACCTGTGCGCGCCGAGGGTTCGAGCGGCATGCTGCCCATGCCCGGCTGGGACCCCGCCTTCGATTGGAAGGGAACCCACCCGGTGGAGAAGAACCCACACCTATATAACCCGCCGGAGGGGTTTATTAACACCTCAAACCAGGATATGAACTTCTGCGCGGACGTACAGGTCTGCAACCTGCCCCAGAACAACTGGCGCGCCCGCTACGTGGAGGAACTTCTGGCCACGCGCAGCGACCACACGCCGGAGTCCATGCAGAAGATGCACTACGATACCTACTCGGTGCAGGCGCGCGAATGGATGCCCATCATCAAGCCCATCCTGCCCGGGGGGAACGCGCGTGCCGACGCGCTCAAGGCCTGGGACCTGCGCTACGCTCCCGACTCGGTGGGGGCGACCATTTTCGAGAACATCTACCTCGAGATGGCCCGCATCGTCTTCGGGGAACAGTCGCTGGGGAGCGAGGTCATGACCTGCCTGATGGACGAGGTGATAATCTTCGCCGACTTCACCGCGAGCTTCGACGGTGTGATGCTGCGCGAGGAGTCGACCTGGTTCGGCGGCAAGAGCCGTGACGAGTTGCTAAGTGTGGCCATTGAGCGCGGGCTGGCGACGGAGGCAAAGCCGTGGGGCGAGACGCGGCAGGTGATGATGAACAACATCATGTTCGCGGGCAGGTTCCCCAAATGGCTGGGCTTCGACTACGGCCCGGTGGTTATCATCGGGGGCCGTGCCACCATCCCCCAGGGGCAGATATTCCAGACCCAGGGACGTCTGAGCACTTACAGCCCCACATACAAATTCGTGACCGACTTCGCGGAAGAGTGCATCTACTCGGCCATGGCCGGCGGGCCCTCGGACCGGCGCTTCTCAAAGTGGTACACGAGCGGCATCGCCGACTGGCTCGCCGGGAAGTACCGCAGGATGTGCCCGAAGGGCTGATCGACTCAGCGCCTGCTCTAGTCTTTCTTCCTGAGGGAGAACTTCTCGTCTCCGGATAGGGCGTCCTTGAAGATGAGCTTTAGAACCAGGAGCAGTATTATTGCCCCGAGGAGGGCGACCAGCAGGCTCCATATGCCGAAGTCGAAGGCCTTGTCGGGGTCGGTCACGTAGCCGAAGATGAGCCCACCGATGAAGGCGCCGGCGATGCCGATGAGTATGTTATAGAAGATGCCGAACTTCTTGTTGGTCCCGGTTATTATCGAGGCCAGCCACCCTGCGATGCCTCCGATGATTATCCATCCGATGATACCCATGTGCTTGAACCTCCTTGAGTGGACCGAGTTCCCTTGCATAGACACGGGGTAATGATTACACCTGCGGAGGGCGGTTCCTGCACGACTGTGTATCGGGGTGACCTCCACCGGCTGGTGCCGGCTATTTCTTGAGCAGGTACTTCCAGGGCACGGCCACGATGTCGGCGGCGACGAACGGCGCGAACCCGAGCATGAAAGTCCTTGCAGTCTTCAGCTCGAACTCTCCCCGAGCGGCCATGAGACCGAGAACCGCGGTGTACCAGAGGACCTTGTAGGTGAACTGCAGTACCAGCAGTGGGGACCACTTCAAGGGATCACGGGCGCCTTTCAAGGACAAAAGCCCGAAGGCGAGCCAGACGGCTCCGCAGATACCGAAGACCTCCTGGTCCTGCTCATCCAGGGACCCCACCTTCGCCACGAACTTCGGGAAGAGGATGATGGTCAGGCCGAGCGGTATGGTCATCAGCGCTGTATGCCAGAACTGGAACCTCAACGCTTTCATCTTGAAGTCGCTTACTGGGTTCTCTTCCATGGAGCACCTCCTGGTCAAAGCCACGGGTCTTCAGTCGGTGGAGAGCCTGTCGAAACTGTTATTCTCCCAGTTCTTCCAGTACCTGGTGAACATCTTGAGCCAGCTTGCGACCACGGTGGGATCATCCTTCATCATGCGGCCCATCGCTTTCAGGCAGGGGCCGCCCATGTTGGAGTAGCGGAAAGCGCCGATGCCCCAGTGGTCCCTTATCTTCCTCTTGAACTGGGAGTAGTCTTTGGTCAGCAGCAGCCTGCGCATGTCCCAGCGGCGGAAGTCGGTGATGGTATGTGTGATGAAGGGGTCCGCCTTCACATCGTCCTTGTATGCCTTGAGCGCAGCCTTCGAGCTGTCTCCTTTTTTCACGGCGTCGATCGCTACTCTGGCTGCGATATCCGCCGAGAACCAGGCGTTCGGCACACCGTCCCCGAACGCGGAGGCCTCGAAGCCGGCGGCATCCCCGATGATGAGCATGCCGTCCCCGTAGATGGGCATTCCCCTCGTTTCCTCCAGCAGGCCTGCGTAGATGGGGCAGACGTCCCAGAGCACGGAACGGAGCTTCACCTTCGGGGCGATGTCCTGCTTCCAGCGCTCGATGGTGCCCGTGAAGTTGTCGAAGTACTCACGCAGCAGTTTCGCGGCGTTGGGGGTCTCGCCGCGCGTGACCAGGAACTGCCCCAGGCCGGGGTGGATGCTCTCGCGGTAGGTGAAGAAGTAAAGGGTAGAGCCGTAACCCAGCGGAGCGCCTATCTTCTCCTCGGGCATGGCGTGGAAGAACTCCATGCTGTTCCCGAAGACGCGGTCAACGTCTGCTTTGTCCATCTCGAAGTCCCACAGCATGTAGAGCTCGATGGCTTCGGGTGTGAACTTTTCCCTCAAGCCCGCCTTGATTGAGAGCTGGTTCTGCGTGCCCCCTGAGTCGATGAGCACCTTTGAGCCGAGCCGCTCCCCCTTGTCAGTGACGATTCCCTTGATGGTGCCACCGTCCATTATGACATCGACAGCGGTGGTGGAAGTGCGCAGCTCCGCCCCGGATTCGACGGCCCTGTCGGCGAGCCACGTACAGAACGGCTTGCAGTACGCCGAGTAGCCGACGGTAATAGGCTTGGGCACCCACAGAGTATGATCGGTGAAGAAGATCTTGCCGTCCTTGACGATGCGGTTGACCACCGAGCAGATGGGTCTCTGGATGGGAGGGTTGCCGTCGCGGATGAACTCGGGCCCGAAAAGGAACCCGTAGATGGGGATGACCAGCCCGGAGACCACCTTCTCTCCCGGCACGCCGGACCTCTCGACCAGCAGTGTCTTCAAGCCGGCGTCCGCGCAGCGCTTTGCCGCGACCGGGCCGCCGAACCCCGCGCCCACGACTATCACGTCGTATTCAGCGTCCATGGTATCAACCCCAATCGCTCCGGAACCCCGTGCCGCCCGGGGGCCAGGAGAAAGTAATCGCGCCGTCCGTGCAGACGTACCAGCAGGCGCCGCACTCCAGGCAGTTATCGAGGCTCTTTATTCGTGCCTTCTTCCCGGCGAGCTCATAACACCCGCCCAGGCAGACCCGTACACAGTTCGCGCACGCGGTGCATTTCGCCTCATCGATGGTGACGAATTGGCCTGCACCCTCAACCCACTCTACACCCGGCAGCTCCTCGGACGTCCTTGCCATGATGGTCCCCTCCCATAAGAGGTCGTGTGTCGAGCGACGACTGCCTATAACTGCCTGCACTGACTACGCTGCGGACCGGGACATCTCCGCGGCTCTGCGCTTTCGCTCTCCGCTCAGCCGGTAGTAAACGGCGCCGAGCGTTTCCACCAGGCGCCACTGGTTGATGGCGAGCGGCACCTTTCGCACCCACCGGCCGTGGCACGGCGGGCAGGCCCCGGTCTTGCGCGCAGGGTCGAGTGCCACCTCTTCGACTATGACGCCTTCCCGATCTCCCAGTTGGGCTTTGACCTTCCCGTCGGAGTCCGCGATTGCAGAGAGGCCCGGGAAGCTTGACCTCTGAGTGAGGAACGCCGGCAGAAACGGAAGCGGCGTAACCCAGGGCCCGGACTTATTCACGAAGACGGCCGGCACGCCGAGCATCGAGGCGTAGTAGGAGGCCACGTTCCCCAGGAATTCGTTGAACATCCGGGCAGCGGATGCCGGGAAGATGGGGCTGACCGTGGGGGTGGGGGCGGAGTGGGGCATGAGAAGCATGTCCACCGACCGCGAGCTCATGAGCTCCGGCGTGTACGCAAGCATGTTCTCGTAGCAGATGCCCACCCCGAGCCTTCCCAGCGCCGTGTCGATGACGTGAGGCCCTGGTTCACCCCTGGTGAAGTAAGCCTCGAACGCGGCGGGGGTCTGTTTACGTACTCGCCCGTCTATATCTCCGTCCGGGTTTGTTACAAGGAAAGTGTTGAAGAAGTCCTCGCCTTCGGCCTCCAGGAACGAGGTGCCCAGCCAGACGCCGTGCGCGCGGGAGTTCATCCGAAGCCACCTGACCGTGGGCCCCTCGGCGGGCTCCGCGGCGTCCCAGATCTCTTTGGTGAAGACGTAGCCGGTGGGCATGAACTCGGGCATGACTATGAGCGCGGCGCCCCGGCGTGCCGCCTCTTCCACGTGACCGGTCGCCCGCTCGAGGTTGCCCTCGATATCACCGTTCTCCGAGACCATCTGCACCGCCGCGACCGTGAGTTTCTTAGTTTCTTCCATCGCTTGACCCTCCGATGGTTGAGCAAGAAACGGCCTCTGTATTATATAGGGTCTATGTGCGGCTTGCGTCGTTGTCGGCCCCGGTATACAACAATGATGTGTCGATACCGGAGACAGAGACTGGAATGGATTTCGTAGGCGTTGGGGATCTCACAGGGGTCTCCCTGGAAGTGGGGGAGCTTCGTGCCAACTCCCTTGCAATTTTGCATTTTAAATGCATAATTACAAGTAGTCATGGATACGGCTCCGCGCAAATACATTAAGAGATCGCTGGAGAAAGTGGCGCTAAAGGCGGCATCAGAGTTCCCTGCGGTCATGTTGACCGGCCCCCGTCAGTCTGGGAAGACCACACTCCTGCAGTATCTATTTGCAGAAGACTACCGATATGTTTCATTGGAGCCGCCCGACGCCCGCGCGGCAGCTTTGGACGACCCGCGGGGCTTTCTCGACGCGTTCGAACCGCCTGTGATCTTCGACGAGGTGCAGTACGCACCGGGAATTATTCCTTACGTGAAGGAAAGGATCGACTCTCGCCGCGACATCCCGGGGCAGTACCTGCTCACAGGGTCGCAGAACTTGCTCCTCGCCGAGAAGGTAACCGAATCCCTTGCCGGCCGGGCCGCGGTACTGCGACTGCTCCCGCTGTCGCGACGTGAGGAAGAGGGACACCCCCAGGTCAATCTGTTCTGGGAACAGGCCGGGCGCAGCCGCAAAGGAGAGAAGCTATCCTCCCGGGATATGTGGCGCCGCTTCCTTAGAGGAAATTATCCAGAGCTTGTGGCAAACCCCAGGCGCGACACAAACCTCTGGTATTCGAGCTACGTAGAGACATATCTGGAGCGGGACGTACGCACGATCCGGCAGGTCGGTAACCTTACTCAGTTTCAGAGCTTCCTCAGAGCACTTGCTGCGAGGTCCGCTCAACTTCTGGACCTGACAGCGCTTGCAGGAGACCTCGGCGTCGCGGTAAATACGATCAAGGCATGGCTTTCCGTGCTCGAGGCGACATACCAGGTCATCATTTTGAGGCCGTACTTCACGAACATAGGGAAGAGGCTGGTCAAGACGCCGAAGGTGTACTTCACAGACACCGGCACGCTTTGCTACCTGACCGGTTTGAAAGATCCGGAACATGCAGTCTCTGGTCCCATGGGTGGAGCGATTATGGAGACCGCGGTGGTCTCGGAAGTCGTGAAGACGCTCACGCATCAGGGAATCGATCCGCAGGTCTTCTTCTGGAGGACTTCGGCCGGTTCCGAGGTAGACCTCATTCTCCAGTCTGAAGGTGGGCTCGTCCCGATTGAAGTCAAGCTCTCCGCAACGCCCAGCCCTGCGATGGCGGGGTCGATCAAGAGGTTCAGGGAGGACCTTTCGGGTCTTGCGATGCCGGGCTACGTGGTACACCCCGGGGATGTACGACTGCCGCTCAGCGAAGGAGTAACGGCTCTGCCGTTTGCCGAGCTGTGAATTGTTCCGGCCGTGATCGTTAGCTGTGGGGGAGAGGCTGCTTTAGTGGCAGCCTAATTGATGAGCTTCTCTTCTTCCCAGTGGAGCGCGTCGTGGCACTTGAGGCAGAGGATCTCGCACTTCTCCATCTCCCTCAGAGCCGACCGTCTCGAGGTGCACTGTGCGATGTTGATCTCTTTCTCCGAGGGGTCTATGTGGTGAAACTCCAGGCAGACCGGGTCGTCCTCATCACATTTAACGCATCCACGTTCGCGCTTGTAGTTCCCTATCCATGCCCTGAAACCGCGCGCGTCCTGCTCCGGGCGCTCATATTTCTTGGCGAAGCAGTTGCTGCAGTAACACTCGCACCGCCGCAGCATCTCGAAAGCATAGTCGCCGTCGCGCCAGTGGCGCCTCGCGTAGGTTATAGAGACTTTGGTGTCCGTTTTCGTGTCAAAGAACATCAGGCACGCCGGGTGGCTTTCCCCGCACAGCCGGCATTTCGACCCCTGCTTGTAGAGGTTGAAAGCGCGTACTATGTCCCTGTTTCGCCTGGTCAGGGTCCGATCGTAACCACTATTCAAGCTGATATTACCGTCCTTTCGCACAAGCGTACTACATTGTCGCAAACCAGATCATGATTGGGTCAGGCCGTCCTGAAGAATTCTGCTTGAGGAATGCGTGAGCTTCTCAATGTATGGCAGTTGTACATATTACCTGTTTAGCTTCCTTTAATCAAATCGGCAAGCGCCAGTGTTGTGCGGGAGTCCTCCTCAACATGTGCGATGTATACTTATTACAAGGCACGAAAAGCGAAAATGCTAACGCCCGGAAATATGCATACCGGCGCAGGCGAAAAGCTCCCGGAAAGGGAAGGTTGTCATGGAAGCAAACAAGATCATCGATGATGCGGTGTCAGCGATAATAGGCACCCTGGAAAAGGAACCCTATACCGGCAATCTGGAGGAGCTGGTCGCCAAGCGTGCAAAGGATGACGGCGTACCAGGGTTCCGTTACGCCATTCTCACCAAGGTAAACAAGGAGATAGAGGACAGGAAGATACCCAAGACATGGTCTTAGCCAGAGACGAAGACCGTGGAATGCGGTTGGAGGGTGCGTCTCAACTCTCCGTGCGCACGGGGGCTATTCCAGCAGACCGTAAAGGATGAAATCCAGTATCGCCCGTTCTACGTCGTTATCGCTCAAGCGGTCGTCGATCATGGAGCGGTAGGCGAACGTCTCCAGCACCGAGATCAAAGCGAACGGTATGATCTCGGGCTCCACCCGGCGGAAGATGCCACCATTTATCCCCTTCTCCAGGTCCCCTTCCAGGGGCTCGATCAATGATTTTCGCAGGATGGCGGCCGCCTTTACCCGGTGCTCCTCGTCCTCGTCCCGCAGCGATTCCTTTATCAACTGCAGTATGGTTATCATCTCGGGGAAGAAAGGCCGGGTTGCGTTCCAGCGTCTCTGCAGCCGCCTTGTCTGGTCCTTCTCTTTCTTGATCTCGTCCAGCGCCCCTACGAAACGGGTCTTGAATATGTTCTCGAGGCAGATGAAGAAGAGGTCTTTCTTGTTTTCAAAGTAGTAATAAAAGGACGCCTTGGAGATTCCCACTCTCCCCACAACCTCGGAGATGGTGGTCCCTCGATAACCGTTCTGCAGGAAGACCCTCGTGCCGGCCTCGATTATCTGGTCCCTGGTAGGAAGGTCGTCCCCGGTGCGCCTAGAGCCGCGGGTCTCGCCGCCACTTGCGCTGCGGGCGCCTTCCCAGAGTTCTACCGAGTAGGAAAGAGGCAGACCCTTTTCCCTGTTTGCCCGCAGGAATAAAAGGAATTCCAGGTGGGTCTCGTCGTAAAGGGCCTGGTTGCCCTGCTTGAAAACCGGTGGAGGCAGATAACCCTTCCTGATGTAGTAATGGATGAGCTGCTTTGCGGTGCCTGAACGCCGTTCGAGCTCACCCATGCGGAATCCGCGCATCTCCACTTCCTCTTACAAGACCGCCTCCCTTTATTTATACGCTATTATACATATTCATTGTATGCATTCCAGCGGTCTGGCGCTCTTTTTGCCTTTATCAAGCCATTTGACGGCACTGGTCTTTGAGCTTCCGTTTTAGAGCATCGGCCATAACCCAACAAACCGCTTGCCCAAGCCAATCCTAGCACGTTGATCGGGATGCCGCTTTACGAACCGGTCCCCGGGCCGCAT
>JAGUWJ010000139.1 GCA_020062425.1 Actinomycetota bacterium | reverse complement strand
TCCCGGTGCCGCCCGGTTTCATGGGCCCGCAGTCCAAGCTGCTGACCGCAGCCGCTCCCGCCCAGACAGGCGCGCAGGCGGCGTTCCTGGCGGCCAGGGGGATGACCGGCTCGCGGGCGATACTTGAGGACGCGCAGGGGTTCTGGGCCAACTTCGCCTTTATCGCGATGCCGGCAATGATGACAGGCCTGGGCAGCGCCTGGGTGACGGACACCATGGCCTTCAAGCCGTACCCGGGCTGCGCTTACATCGACACCAGCATGGACGCGCTATTCGAACTGATGGGTGAGTTCGAGCGGGGCCGGGGGCGGAAGCTCGAGCCGGGCGAAGTCCGAGAGATAAAGGTGGAGGCGAGTCTCCTCACCATAGCCATGGACGCCATATCACAGGCGTATATGGACACCGCCAGGCTCTCGCCGACCAACATCAACTTCTCGCTCTCGGTGAGCCTCGCCATAGGTTTGCTTGCGGGCCGCATGACCGGGGCCGAGTTGACCGAGGAGTTCCTGGAGGGGAACCGGGTCGAGATACTCGACATCGCGTCACGCGTGGACTTGAGCCACAGCGCACCGCTCACGGTGGGCTTCCTGCGTGAGCTGGATAAGGTAATAGACATGAGGGCGGCCTTCGGTGAGATAAACCTGAAGGCGTTTCTCAAGGCCAGGGGCAGGCTGAAAGAGCACCTCACCAGCGTCGGCAGCATGGGTCCGCGAGAGGCGCTGGAGGCGTGGAGGAGCCTGTCGCCCGAGGAGAAGGATTTCCTGAAAAGGCTGGTCTCACCGTTCGGGCCGCGCGGCCGCCGGGGGGACTACACACTCGAGTCGCGAAGGTTCGAGGACCTCACCATGCCGTTTGGTGCCAGGGTGAGGGTCGTGCTCAAGGACGGTAGCTCGCTGGAGGCAGAGAGGCTCATCCCCAGGGGTGGGCCCGGAGACCGGGGACGTTTCGAGGTCTGCGAGGAGAAGTTTGTCCGCGAGGCGTCGGGCGCGCTAGGCCGCGAGCGTGCGGAGGATTGCGTCAGGCTGCTGAGAGACTTCGAGGGGCGCTCCCTCGATGAGATCGCGCGCGCCATGGCCACGTGAGGCTGCCGGACGGCCGCGGCCCCTGCTCCCGGGAGGGTCATTGGTAACCAAGAAACGCCAGATAGAGATAGCGGTAAAGTTCTGGAGGCTCACCCACTGGGCGAAGCGCCTCGGCAACATCCCCCCCTTTCGCCAGTTCGCAGGGCTCATCACCGGCGAAAAGGTCTGCAGGGGCTCCTTCATCCCGGTGCGCGAGGATATCGAGGTGCCGCCGGGGGTGGTGGCCCCGCGAGAGATAATACGAGACTTCATCACCCGTGCGAGCCACCGCACCATATCGAACGTCTGCCCCTGCCGCTCCGGCGAAGGGTGCGAGAACCACCCGCACGACCTGGGGTGCATACTGCTGGGCGACGCCGCGAAGACCATAGGGTCGGACGTCGGGCGCAGTGCGACGGTCGAAGAGGCGCTTGAATACGCGGAGAAAGCGATCGCCCGGGGCCTCCTGCCGATGATCAGTCACATGAGGGTGGACCGCTACGTTTACGGGGCCAAGCCGTTCGACCGCCTGGCGACGCTGTGCTTCTGCTGTGACTGCTGCTGCATATTCCGCTCCGAGATGCGTAGACTGGCGACATCCTACCCCAAGAGCCTGGTCCGGCTGGAGGGCGTCCGGGTCGAGGTCGACGACACCTGTACCGGCTGTGGCGCATGCCTCCCCGTCTGCCCGGTCGAGAACATATCGCTCGCCGCCGGCACTGCCTCTATAGGTGATATGTGCCTGGGGTGTGGCGCGTGCGTTGACGCGTGCCCGATCGACAGCATCGCCATGTCCATAGATCCCGGGTCACGCCTGGTGGAGGACTTGAGGCGCCGCGTGGAGAGGGGCGTCGACATAGAGTAGCCTGCCCTCGGCTCCGGCGGGACAGGTCACTCGAGCTTCGCCGGGCTCACGCTGACGGCGTCAAGCGGAAGCTGCTCGCCCTTCCTGACCTCGCTGCTGAAGAGGATTATCATGCCTGCGGCGATTATGAGCGCGCCCCCTGCGAAATTCTCCCAGCCGGGCACTTCTCCAAGCAGAAGCCACGCGAAGAGCGTCGACGAGAGCGGGTCCACGTACGATAGAACCCCCATGTGCTGGGCCTTGACCCTCTTGATGACCACCAGGTAGACCATCGGCAGGATGGCCGAGTGTACCGCTCCTATTATGAACAGCGATCCCCACTGCCCGGCGTCGAGTGTGGGAGGCCTCCACCCGGCGAAGGGGAGGATGAGCGCTATCATGACTATCGACTGGTAGAAGAAGATGGCGAGAGAGGACATGCTGTCGCGCAGGTACTTGACCGTCAGCACCAGCACCGCGTAACTGACCGCGGACAACACCGCGAAGCCGACCCCCTTGAGGCCGTCGGAGCCGTTCGAGACGTCGTTGCCGATGAAAGATATCGCCGCCAGGCCGGCGATGGCGAAACCTAGGGCGACCACCGTCCTGCCCTCGAGTTTCTCTTTCAGGACCAGCGGCGCGAACAGCGCGATGAGGACCGGCGCGAGGTAGATGATGAACACCGCGTCGCTCAGGGGCAGCATGTTGATGGCTCGCACGCCCGAGTAGGTCTGGATGGTGATGGACGCCCCGCACAGGAACAGGAAGAAGTACTTGCCCTTTATCCTGAACTCACCGGTCTTGCGCGCGGCGACGGCGATGAGCACTATCAGCGCGAAGCCGATGAGGCCGCGCCACAGTACGATCACGGTCTCGCGCCCTTCGAGGCCGGTCCATCTGACGAACACGCCGTGAAAGCCGTAAGCGGTCATCGCCGCAAAGGCGAGCCAGTAGTAGAACCTGATACTGTGAGCGTCTGTTTCTGCTATTGACCTGTCCCCTCACCCGTACGTCCAGTACGGCCCATCCCTCGTACCCTGTCGAGCTTCCGCAACGTGGAGGTGGTGTGGTTGATCACCCATCGTGGCGTGGAAGCGCCCCCGATGACGCCGACAGAGCCGACCCCCTCCAGCCATTCGCGCTGTATCTCCGCGGGTCGCTCGATGAGGTAGGTCCGCACACCGGTGCTGGCGCAGAGCATGGCGAGCTGGGCCGTATTGCTGGACATGCGCCCCCCCACCACGAGGAGGAGGTCGACCTCCCCGGCCAGCTCCAGAGCTTCTTCCCTGCGCCTCAGTACTGCTTCGCAGATGGTGTCCCTGACCTCCAGCTCTCCGACCCGTTCGCGCAGCACCGATGTCACGCTGTCCAGGAACTGCCTGGAGATGGTGGTCTGGCAGACCAGCCCCACGCGCCTGTCTCGGGCGTCGTTCTCGGAAGCCCATCGGATGGCGTCTTCGGTGCTCTCCAGCACCGTCACCGGGCCGTCCACCCGGCCCACGATAGCCTGCACTTCAGGGTGCTCGGCGCGCCCCAGGATGACGATGTCGTACCCGGCGTCCATCAGCTCGCGCGCCGCCTCGTGCACCCGTTTCACCGTGGGGCAGGTGGCGTCGACCAACACCGCCCCGCGGCGCTCGAGTTCCTTCTCGGTCGCCATGTCTGTGCCGTGCGAGCGGATTATGACGTGAGAGCCTTTCAGCTCGGGAAGGTCCCCGGCGCCCGGGTCTATGGTGCTCAAGCCCAGGGCTTCCAGCAGGGCGACCACTTCGGGATTGTGAATCAGAGGCCCCAGGGAGAACGTCGAGTCCCGGTGATCGAACAGCGTCTCCTTCGTGATGGTGAAAGCTCTCGCGACCCCCGGGCAGAACGAGGAGTCGCCGGTGGTTTTAACCTTTAGCGCCATGCAATCAACGATAATGCATCGCGCGCCCGAATAACAGGGGTGCCGCTGTGTTATCATCATTCGCGGGCTTTGCACTGGCCGTGGCACATTGCGGCCGCCGCGGGTCGTCCCATGAGGTCAGCGGGCAGAGGAACTCCTCCGGGGGTATCAGGTGCGCTCTTTCTTTTCGAAGTTCATCAGGCTGCTGAGGGTCAAGACCATGGTCATCTACCTGTTCCCCCTGGTTCTGGCGCTCTCAGTGGGGCTCGAGCAGACCAGGGACGGCACGGCGACCATTGTCCCGTACTCGTGGCTGGACGTGCTCTTCGGCTATCTGGCTTTCCTGTGCGGCTGGCTCTTCATCAGTACGCTCAACTTCTACGTGGACGTGCCGTCCGACCGCCTGCACGACGGCCTCTACAAGGACACCGACGTGACCAGGCAGCCTTTCGCCACCGGGGAGATGAGTACCGCCGACACCATCTTTTTCTTCTTGTTCAGCCTAGTAGGCTGTGTGGTGTTCTCTCTCCTGGTCAACCTGCGTTTCACCATGTTCATGCTGGCCGTGGTCTTCCTCATCGGCGTCCTCTACTCGCACCCCAGCTTCAGGTTCAAGGCCAAGCCGGTCCTCGACGTGCTTACCAACGCCACCGGGGCGGTGCTGATACTCATCACCGGCATGTCCATCGTCTCCTCCGACTTCCCTCCGGCCATACCGATGATATTCGGGTGGTTCTTCGCGGCGACGCTCTACATGCCCAGCGTGGCAAACGACGCTCCCTTCGACGCCGCGGCGGGTTTCAGGACCTCCGGGGTGGTCTTCGGTCAGCGGAGGCTCCTGCTGGCGACGATACCTACCACTATCATATGCGTCGGGGTGGGAATATGGGCGGTGCTGACACCGTCGCTCAGCTGGCAGTACAGGCTCTTCGACGGTCTGGGCATCTTTGCCGCCGTGGGCTTCACCGCTCTGATGTTTTACCTGTGGCACCCGCCGCACATCGAGCTGAACGCCCTCATCCTGGTGGTGCCGGTGACCGTCGGCCTTCTCTTTTATTTCTCCATGGGAATCTACTACCTGGTCGCCTGACGCCTGGCACGCGGGGGCACCGCCCGAAGAGCCGTGTTGAACGGCCCCGGTGTTTCTGTGATACTGTATTCGCTTTTTTCCCTACGCATCCGGGAGGTTGATATAGATGACCATGCCGCTCGAGGGCATGCGAGTGCTCGACCTGACCAGACTGCTGCCCGGGCCTTTCGGAACCATGCTTCTGGCAGACATGGGAGCCGACGTCATCAGGGTGGAGGACATCGCCGGGTCCGACCTGTTGCGCTTCGGCCCTCCCCTCGCTTCTTCCGGGATGAGCATCCACCACCACGTCATCAACCGCAACAAGCGCAGTGTCGCCATCGACCTCAAGGCACGCGACGGGCGCGAGCTGTTGCTGGAACTCGCCGGCTGGGCGGAAGTGCTGGTCGAGCAGTTCAGGCCGGGGGTGATGGACAGGCTGGGCCTGGGGTATGGGACCATCCGTGAGGTGAACCCGTCCATAATATACTGCTCCATTACGGGGTACGGACAGGAGGGGCCGTACCGCGACACCGCCGGCCACGACATAAACTATCTCGGGTACGCGGGCGTGCTCGACCAGATGGGCTGCGCCGGAGGGCCCCCGGTCATATGCGGTGTGCAGATTGCTGACCTGGCGGGCGGCGGTATGTTCAGCGCCATCTCCATCCTGATGGCGTATGTGCACATGCTCAGGACCGGAGAAGGGCAGCACCTGGACGTGGCCATGATGGATGGAAGCATCTCCTGGCTGTCGGTGAACACGGGCGAGCTCTTCACAAAAGGGTGCTCGCCGGAGAGGGGCACTTCTGTGCTCCAGGGTGCGACCCCATGCTATAACATCTACGAGGCCGCGGACGGGTACATGGCGGTCGGGGCGCTCGAGCACAAGTTCTGGAGGAGGCTCTGCGAAGTCATGGGGCGGCCCGAGTACGCCGATCATCAGTTCTCTATCAACAGGTTCGATGAGATATTCGCCTGGCTGGAGGGCGAGTTCAAGAGCAAGACCCGCGCCGAGTTGATGGAGATGTTCGCCGGTGAGGATGCCTGCGTGAGCCCTGTGCTGGACATGTGCGAGATGATGGAGGACCCACAGGTGAAGCACAGGAAGATGGTGGTCGAGGTCGACGACGAGAAGCTGGGGAAGATGAGAACACTCGGCATCCCGTTCAAGTTCTCGGCGACCCCGGGAGAGATACGCAGGAGTGCCCCTGGTGTCGGTGAGCACACCTCGGAGGTCCTGGGCATGCTGGGCTGTTCGACGGCTGAGATAGAGAGGCTGAAGGCCGACGGTGTGATCGGCTAGCGCGGTCTGAAAGGGCGAACGGGTGAAAGATTCCACGAAGAAGCTCTCCAAGGAGTTCGGCCTCGACAACGTCGAGGACACGGCTCACCTCTACCTCTATATAAAGTACATCGACCACTACCTGAACATGCTGGGCGGGCCCATGGGCCTGGTGACAAGGCCTCCCACGAGCGAGATACCGCCGGACGTAGAGGAAGTGCTGGAGCTATTCGCCAGGAAGGTGGCGCTCCTGTCCCTTTCGCCCGAGACCTCCACCTACCACGGGAAGATAGTGGCGCTCGAGGACGCCCAAAAGCTGGTGATGGTGGAGGAGGACGTGGAGCTCAGGGGCCTGGAGCACATCATCCCCTACAAGACTGCGCACGACATCGTGCTCAAGAACCCGCAGAACATCGTGGTCTTCGACTGCCCCTGCCGCGGCCTGCAGGAGAACCCCTGCGAGCCGCTAGATGTGTGTATGGCGGTGGGCGACCCGCTGGCCACGTTCATCATGGACCACCTCGGGGACCGGGCGCGCAAGGTGACTGGGGAGGAGGCGGCGGAGATAATACGGTCGGAGCACGAGCGGGGCCACGTTCACAGCGCTTTCTTCAAGGACGTGGTGGGCGGCAGGTTCTTCGCCATCTGCAACTGCTGCTCCTGCTGCTGCGTCGCCGTTCAGGCGTTCAACCGGTTCAAGACCCCCATGCTGGCCTCCAGTGGGTACGTCGCGAAAGTGAGCGAGGATTGCACGGCGTGCGGCGACTGCGCGGACGTCTGCCCCTTCGACGCTGTCACCGTCGATGAGACGGCGGTTGTGGACGAAGCGGCGTGCATGGGGTGTGGGGTGTGTGAGGGGGCCTGCGGTTACGATGCCATATCTCTGGTGACGGACCCCGGCCGGAGTGCGCCGCTGGACATCGAGAAGCTCATCGCCGAGCAGAACGGCAAATAGCAGAATTTCCGTTGGGGACGGACCCTTAACCGGAAATTTCAGTTTCCTCTTCTGATCAGCAGGCGCAGATTTCCGGGAAAGTGCCTGACCCCAACGGAAATATTTCTTCTCCTCGGGCCGGAAGGCCGCGGAACTCTCTCGTCGTAACGTTTCCGGGATCAAGAAAGAGTATTCGGAGGCGCCGGCGGCGAAGAAATCGGTCAAGAGGGAGCAGAAGGCTGAAAGGTCGGAGGTGCTGCCGGTGAGCAGCGCAGCAATGAGCTCGAACGATACGATGATGGTGATCGCGCTGGTGTCGTTCGCTGTGCTGGGCTGGCTGTTCTGCGCCTTCTACACCGCGGGGCGCGCCAGGGCGAACGGGCGCAACTACCACCTCTGGCTGACCATAGGGCTCCTGCTGGGGCCGATAGCCTTCGTCCTGTCACTCGTGCTCTTCAGGAGTATCGGCGAGCGCCACCGGCGGCAGAGGTACGGCGAGGGCGGGAAGTACGATGTTCCCGAGATGATGACATGCCCCGGGTGCGGGGAATCAGTGCCCAGGTCGTACGGGTCCTGCCAGTTCTGCGGCGCTTCCCTCTCTCGCGGTAAGCGAAAGTGAGGGGACTGCCCTGTCCGGGGCCTCTGCTATAATCGGCCACGGTAACGCGCTTCCTCGAACGGAAGATCTCACATGTCGCTGAAGATCCTGCACACCGCCGATGTGCACCTGGGGGCCAAGTTCCTCGGCCTGGGCAGTAAGGGCCAGGCCCAGAGGGCCAGGCTCCTCGACGCATTCGAGCGTACGGTCGACGCGGGCCTGAGCAAAGGGGTCGACCTGTTCATAGTCGCGGGGGATCTCTTCGATGCCAACCTTGTCTCGAGATCGCTCCTCGCGCAGGCCGCGGCCCAGCTCTCACGCCTGAGCGATGCTCGCATCCCCGTCTGCCTTACGCCGGGTACGCACGATCCTTTCGGTCCCGACTCCATATATAACTCCCCCGAGCTTGCATCCATCGAAGGCCTGACCGTCTTCAAGAACGAGGTCATGACGCCGTTCCTGCTTCCGGACATCGACTGCGTGGTCTACGGCAGCGCGAACATGCGCCCGTTCGAGGTCACCAACCCGCTCGAGTCGCTCGACCTCCTGACGGGGGTGCGCTACCACGTGGGCATCCTGCACGCGTGCTTCGAGATACCGGACGTGGTCGAGGAAGACACCTACATGGTCACCGCCGGCCAGATAGCCGCGAGCGGGCTCGACTACCTGGCGCTGGGGCATCTGCACGGCATGTCGGACCGCTCCAGCGGCGAGGTGACCGCATACTACTCCGGCAGCCCCGAGCTGGTAAGGATGCAGGCGGGGGAAGCAGGCTACGCGCTTATGGTGGAGTTGGACGGGGGAGAGGTCAGGGTCGAACCGCTGAAGACAGGGGCCCTGAAGTACGAGGAGTTGAACATCGAGGCTGAAGAGGTGGGGACGGCGGGGCTGACGTCCCGGCTGCTCGGTCTGGCGGACGCCGATATGTTTCTCCAGGTCAACGTGACCGGCCTGAGACCGGCCGGCTACCCCGACCCGCTGGAGGTGCTCGAAGAGCTTTCAGACGACTTCTTCATGGTGAAAGTCAGCGACCGGACGTCCGCCCGGCCTGAGACGCTGGACGCTGCGGCTCACCCGGAGGGCTCACCCGCCTCTAGGTACCTCCGTATCATGGAGGGCAGGCTGGCGGCGGCGTCCCCTTCCGAGGAGGAGGAAGTACGCGAGGCGATGACGGTGGGCCTCTCTCTCCTGCTGGAGGACGATGCCTGATGCGTATCAGCAGGCTCAAGGTGGTGAACTTCCGCCGCTTCGGAGAGTTCGAGGTCTCGTTCTCCGAGGGGCTCAACCTGGTGAGGGGTCCCAACGAGTCGGGGAAATCGACCGTGGTCGAGGCCATACTGGCCGGCTTTTTCGCCAGGCCTCAGTCGAGCAGCGCCCTGGTTCAGAGCTACTATCGGTGGGGTTCGGAAACCGCTCCCACGATAGAGATCGATTTCTCACACGAGGGTGGCGACTTTCACCTGGTGAAGGACTTCGAGTCGCGCAGCGTGTCGCTCGAGAAGGTGGGCGAGACCCCGCAGAAGACCCAGAAGGCCGTAAGCTCCAGGCTGGAGGAGATACTGGGCATAGGTGACTCCGAAAAGTACCTGAGGACGGCCTGCGTGACGCACGACCAGATGGTCAACCTGGCCGAGGACGCCTCCGCTGCGAGGAAGCTCGCGGCCATGCTGAGGGAGGTCGTGGTAGGGGACAGGGAGAGCGCCAAGGTCGAGGGGGCCCTGAAGAAGCTCAACACCGACATCGACGAGCTCAAGAGGGGCCTCGAGCGGCCGGCGGCTAACCCGGGCGTCATCAAGCGCCTTACGGAAGAGAGGACGGAACTCCTGCGCAGGAAGGGTCAGCTCTCGAGCGCCCTCGAGGAACTCGAGGAGAACCGCCGCAGGCTGCGCGAGGTGGAGGCGTTGCTCGCCGAGCAGGAGCCGAGGCTCGCCGAGATCGAAGACCTGGTCGGTGGAAACCGGGAGATCCGCGAACTTCAGGAGAAGCTCAGCCTGGCGAAGGAGCAGTTCACCGCCGCCGAGAGGGCGAGAGATGTCGGACGGGAGCTGGCCGGTCTCGACGAGCGCCTCCAGGGCGAGCTCGAGAGCCTGGGCGGCATCGACGCCGCCGACGTCGATGATGTCCGCCGCGGAGCTGACGTACGCGCTTCCCTGTTAAAGCTTCGCGAGGTGCCGGCC
>JAGUWJ010000041.1 GCA_020062425.1 Actinomycetota bacterium | reverse complement strand
CTGAACACGCCCCATATCAGGGTATAATTGTCACCGCCGGTTCGCCGCAGGTCCCGCAGGTGCTCGTCGAGCAGCTCGACGACGGAGGCAGGCTCGTCATCCCGGTGGGATCCGCTTCCATGCAGGTCCTCACCGTGGTCGAGAGGCATGGAACGCAGGTCACGGCCAGGGAAGAAGGGTCCTGCGTGTTCGTGCCGCTGGTCGGCAAGTACGGCTGGAAGAGATGACGACGGCCGTCGCCGTCGACGGATGACCCGGCCCGGGTCGATCCACAAATGCGAGGTGGTTCATGAGACCGTTTATAGTGATGCCCACTTACAACGAGAAGGAGAACATAGAGCGAATAGTCGCCGACATCCTCGATCTGGGATGCGGTGTATCTATATTGATAGTGGACGACAACTCACCCGACGGCACTGGCGAGATTGCCGACAGGCTCTCGGTAGAGCACAGCGGGGTCGTGTTCGTCGAGCACAGGGAGGGCAAGCAGGGCCTGGGAACGGCTTACAGGCACGGCTTCAAGGTCGCCCTGGACAAGGGAGCGGACTGCGTCTTCGAGATGGACGCGGATTTCTCACACGATCCCCGTGACGTCCCCCGGTTCCTCCAGGCGATAGAGGAGCACGACGTGGTCATCGGTTCCAGGTACGTCCCGGGAGGCGGGACCGAGGACTGGGGCATCTTGAGGCAGTTCATCAGCCGGGGCGGGAGCATCTACGCTCGCATCTTCACCGGCCTCAGGGTGAAGGACTCCACCAGCGGGTTCCGCTGCTACAGGCGCAAGGTCCTCCAGTCGATAGACTTCTCGCGGATATCCGCTTCGGGGTACGCTTTCCAGGTCGAGATGGCGTACGTGTGCACCATCATGGGGTACGACGTCTACGAGCTTCCCATCACCTTCACGGACAGGACCGCGGGCGAATCGAAGATGAGCAAGTCCATCGTCTGGGAAGCCATGTGGCTGGTCAGAGGGTTGAGAGGGAAGTACGAAGACATCAGGGATTCGAGATAAGTGGAGGAGAATAAATGACGTCAGAGACTTCGGAGCAGTTGAGACACCTGTTCGATCCGCGAACGGTGGCGGTGATAGGCGCGAGCAACTCCATGTCCAAATGGGGCTACATCGTGCCGGCCAACATTGTGGCGGGAGGTTACACGGGTAAGCTCTACCCGGTGAACCCGAAAGAGAAGATGATTCTCGACTTTCCCGCCTACAAGTCGGTCCTGGACATCCCCGACGAGATAGACCTGGCGGTGATAACCATCCCGGCCGAACGGGTATCACCCGTGGTGAAAGAGTGCGTCCAGAAGGGCGTGAAGACATGCATCATCATATCGGGTGGCTTCAGCGAGACCGGTACCGAGGGCACCGCGCTGGAAGAAGAGGTAAACGAGATAATCAAGGGCTCCGGGATGCGCCTGGTGGGCCCCAATACCATGGGGATATTCTCCGCTACCTCTTCACTGCATGCACTCATGCCCCCGGTGAGGCCTGTTCATGGCAAGATCGCCTTCGCCGCCCAGAGCGGCAACCTGGGGACCCAGGTGCTCAGCCTGGGAAGGGCGCTGGGAGTGGGCTTCTCCAGGTTCGTGTGCATAGGCAACGAGGCGGAGCTGAAGATTCCCGACTACCTGGAGTACTTCTCGGAGGACACGCACTCGGAGGTCATCCTTCTCTATATAGAGGGACTCCGTGACGCGAGGCGCTTTATCGAGATAGCCGAGAGGACGTCGCCCAACAAGCCCATCGTGGTGCTGAAGGCCGGCAAGACCGAGGCGGGAGCGAGGGCGGCCCGCTCCCACAGCGCGGCGCTGGCGGCGGACGAGGCGATATTCGACGGGATGATCAAGCAGACCGGCATGATCGAGGCCGACACCACGGAGGAGATGCTGGACATCGCGAAAGCGTTCGCTGCCGTTCCCAGCCCCAGGGGTAAGCGGGTGGGCGTTCTCACCTGGGGCGGCGGCTGGGGCGTGGTCACCGCCGACGCGCTGGCCAAGCACGGGCTGGAGCTGGTGGACCTGCCCGAGGAGACCCTCGAGGAGCTCGATAAGCTGCTTCCCCCGTACTGGAGCCGTGGGAACCCCATCGACCTGGTCGGCACGCTGGACCTGCCGGTGCACTTCAAGTGCCTGGAGGTGATCACCAAGTGCGAAGCGGTGGACGCGGTGATAACACTGGGGACCATGGGAGCCACCAGCTCTTTCCAGTCATTTGTGCTGGAGCAGCCGGACATGGACGAGGAGAAGCGAGAGAGTCTCAAGGTCAAGGTGGTCAACAATGAGTTCCTGCAGCAGCTCCAGCAGATAGACGAGGCTTACAGGAACACCGTGATCAGGCTCATGGAAGAGACAGGAAAGCCCATCATCGCGGTGTCGTTCCCCACCTCGGGATCGGTTACGCCGATGCTTGCCCGCCAGAGCGAAGTGGTCATCTACCCTTCCCCGGAGCGCGGGGCGAAGACGCTGGCCTCGCTCTATGAGCACTACAACTACCTCGAGAGGAAGCGTTCCGGGGTGAGCGCGGGGTGACCCAGGTGCTTCAGGCGGTCGTCCTGGGCGCGATCCAGGGGTTGACCGAGTTCCTCCCCATAAGCTCGAGCGGCCACCTGGTACTGCTGGAGAAGGTGTTCGGGTGGGCAGAGCAGGGGCTCTCCTTCGATGTCGCCCTGCACGTGGGGACGCTGCTCGCCCTGCTGGTCTATTTCCGCCGTGAGTGGATAGCGGTCATCCGCGGTTTCTTCACCTCCTTCAGGATTCGTCCGCGTGCCTGGGACCTGGACCAGAGACTGGCCTGGATGATTGTGCTGGCGAGCATCCCCGCCGCGGCTGCCGGAGCGCTGCTCGGCGACACCGTCGAGAAGAACCTGCGGGCTCCCGCGCTGGTAGCGCTGCTCCTGGTGGTGGGTGGGCTCATCATGCTCGCCGCGGAGATGCTCGGCAGCAAGAAGCGCGGGTTTGAAAGCTTGCGCGCGTCGGACGCGGGGGTGGTGGGCCTGGCCCAGGTGCTCGCGCTGGCGCCCGGGGTATCGCGCTCAGGCATCACCATCAGCGGAGGGATGCTGAACGGGCTCGAAAGCGAGGCCGCGGCGCGGTTCTCTTTCATGCTCTCTGCGCCCGTCATCGCGGGCGCAGGCGTCTGGGAGGGCGCCAAGCTGGTGAGCGATGGCTTGGCGGACGCGGCGCCCGGCGTCTTCGCGGCGGGTTTCGTCACATCCGCGGTGGTGGGGTTCTTCACGGTGAAATACCTGCTCGTCTACTTCAGGCGGCATTCGCTCTTGCCTTTCATCGTCTACAGGTTCGCCCTGGCCGCGGTGGTGCTCCTGGCCGTCGCGATAGCCTGAAAAACGGGTGGTGTAGGGAGCGACTCCTGCCCGGCCGGGAGGGGAAAGCCCGCGGGTCTGGAAATAAGACACCGGGCAGCGGGCAGCCCGCCGGACCGGTCGGAGCCGGACGCGCCTGACGGGAAAAGGACTGGATGCCGATGCACGAGATGTCTGTCACGGAGAACATGCTGGACGTGGTCTTGAGGCACGCGGCCAGGAACGGAGCCGACAGGGTCACCCGCATCAACCTGGTGCTGGGCGAGTTCAGCACCGTCATGGAGGCCTCGGTCCAGTTTTATTTCGACATCATCAGCAAGGACACCGTAGCCGAAGGCGCTGAGCTGAATTTCAGGAAGACCAAGCTCATCGCCTCCTGCAGCGACTGCGGGAGCGAGTTCGAGGTCGTTGAGTACGACTTCACCTGCCCCTCCTGTAAGGGGAGCGAGACCGAGATAATCTCCGGGCGCGAGTTCCAGGTGGAGTCGATCGAGATCAAGTAGGGGGACGAGATGGAGATCGAGGTTCTGGAGGGAGTCTTCGACGCCAACGAGATCATCGCAAAGGAGAACCGCGCGCTGATCGAGGACGGCGGCCTTTTCATGATGAACCTGATGGCGAGCCCGGGCGCCGGGAAGACGTCTTTCATCATGCGTACCATCAAAGGGCTCGAAGGAAAAGTCAGCGTGGCGGTCATCGAGGGAGACATCGCGGGGAAGGTGGACTCGGAGCGCATCGCCGGGGCTGGCGTTCCCACCATACAGATAAACACCGGAGGCTCCTGCCACCTGGAGGCGAAGCAGGTCAACACGGCCCTCAACCGGATGGACCTCTCCGGCGTCGAGCTGGTGATAGTGGAGAACGTGGGCAACCTGGTCTGCCCCGCGGAGTTCAAGCTGGGCGAGGACCTCAAGGTGATGATACTCTCGGTGGCCGAGGGTGACGACAAGCCCCTGAAGTACCCGCTGATGTTCTCGGAGAGCCACGTACTCATCGTCAACAAGATCGACCTGATACCGCACACCGACTTCGACATGGAGAGGCTGGAGGAGACGGTGCGGAAGATGAACCCGCACGTGGAGATCTTCAAGCTGTCCTGCCGGACCGGCGAAGGGATCGAGTGCTGGATCGACTGGCTGGAGAAGCGGATCAGAGAGAAGCAATAGGGGGCCCGTTGTGGAGGGACCTGCGTTTGTTCCCGCCAAGCGCTTGTATTTACGTTTTTCCAGCCTCTATAATTGCGCACATTCAAGACGGGGTAGACCTTGCCAGCCAGCCCTGCGGCTTCAACCTGGCTCGATTACAGACGGGTGGTACCTTTAGCGCTCCATCGCGAGCGGTATAAGCGATCGACGACGTTGTCAGCTTCGACGCGGGTGGTGTTATCGACGTATGCCCACGGAAGGCATCAAGAAGGTGCGGCAAGCCGAAGACAAGGCAGAGGACATCATTGACGCCGCGGCGGAAGACGCCGATCGGATCATCGCCGACGCGAAACGGGAAGCCTCACGGAGGGTGAGAGCCGCGGGAGAACGCGCCCGGCACGAGGGCGGGGAACTAAAGCGCAAGCTGATGCTCAGGGCGGATGATCAGGTGCTCTCTGTGAAGAAGGCGACCGACCGGGAACTGAGCGAGGTGCGAAGGCGTGCGCATGTCGGCTTCGACCGTGCCGTGCAGATCCTGCTCGATGATATGAAAGCCTGAGTGTTCCTCTATCGCGGGAGCCAATATGGCGGTCGAACCTGTCAAGAAGATCAGGGTCATCTCACACGCGAGCCTGCAGGAAGAGGTGCTCGAAGCACTTCAAGCAGCGGGGACGGTCCATGTCGAAAGGCTTTCCGGGACGGAGCTGCTGCCCCCCAAGGAGTACTCGGACGAGGAGCAGCAGTCACTGCGTACCTGTACCTTCAGGATCTCCCAGGCCGAGTTCATCCTCAGCTACCTCAAGGCGTACGGTTACGACAAGCGCAGCTTTTTCCGCACCATAGTCAAAGACAAGTACCCCATGACCCTCGAGGAGTTCGTCCGCGCTCATGAGCGCGTCGACCTCGACCGGGCTTATGCCGAGTGCTCGGAGTACGAGAGGCACCTGGTGGAGATCGACGAGAAGAAGACCGCGCTCGAGCAGGAGCGAGAGGAACTCTCCAACTGGACCGAGCTCCAGCTCGACATGGACGAGATAGCTTGCAAGCACATGTACTGCCTGCTTCCCCTCAGGGTACCCGTTGCGGACCTCGAGGCGTTCGGGCAAGCCCTCGCGAGCGAAGTCATCGAGAGCACGCTGGATGTCGTCAGCGAGCGGGGGAGCCGGGCGTACTGCATGGTGGTATACCACCTGGATTCCCTGGGCCTCGTTGAGGAGATACTCACGCGCCTGAGGGTCGAGAAAGTTACGCTCCCCGACGTGAAGCTGGAACCCGCCGAGCGTATGGAGCAGGTGGACAGGGAGATAGCGGCCCTGGAGCGCCAGCGCGAGGGCCTGCTTGCCCGCGGTCAGGTCTACGCGGGGAAGCGGGGAGACATCGAGGTCCTGAGGGAGTATCTCCTCAATCAGAAGAGGAAGCTGGAGGCGCTCGAGCAGTTCGGCATGACCAGGTCCACGGTGGTCGTAGAGGGTTGGGTCACAGAGGGCGAAATGGAGCCCACGCTGGAGAATCTGGAAGCTCTGTCCGAGGAGATAGGTCTCGAGGTCATAGAAGCGGACCACGAGGACAGTCCGCCGGTATCCCTTCGCAACGGCAGGTTCGCCAGGCCCTTCGAGCTGCTGGTCGGGCTATACGGGACCCCGAATCGGAGGGAGTACGACCCCACCTGGCTCGTAGCGGTGTCTTTCATAGTGTTTTTCGGCTTCTGCATCGGGGACGTGGGATACGGGTTGGTGCTCGTTGCGGCCTGTCTCCTGGCGCGGAGGTTTCTCCCGCTCGGAGAGAAGGTGCGGAACCTTCTGCTCGTCATCAGCTACGGCAGCCTGTTCGCCATGGTGATCGGTGCCCTTACCGGCTCGTGGTTCGGGATCGATCCGGCCAGCCTGCCCCCGCTGCTCGAGACGATGGCCGTATTCGACCCGCTCCGGGATCCCATACCGGTGATGCTGCTTACCATGGCCCTTGGACTCGCGCACATGCTCTCGGGAACCGTGGTCGAGTTCAGGGATAACGTGAAGGAAGGCAACTGGGTCGATGCGCTGATAGACCAGGGCCTGGTGTTCCTGTTCTTCATATGCCTGGGTGTGGCCATACCGCTCGCTCTCGCCGAGGTGGTCCCGACCTCCACCGCCGTGTTGATCGGGTGCGCGCCGATAGCGTTGATGCTGCTGCTCCTGGGGAGGAGCGCGAAGAGCGTCCCCGGCAAGGTGATCAACGGCGTGTATGAAACATATAACACCGTCGTGGGCTGGATGGGTGACACCATCTCCTACCTGAGGCTGTATGCTCTTGGGCTGGCGACCTTCGTCATAGGGTGGGTGGTGAACACCCTCGCCGGGATGACGCTGGGTATCGGGCCCGTGATCGGAGTTCTCCTCATGCTCCTCATCCTCGTGGTGGGGCAGACCTTCAACGTAGCCATCAACCTCCTGGGTGCGTTCGTGCACCCCTTGCGCCTCGAGTTCGTGGAGTTCTTCGGCAAGTTCTACGAGGACGGAGGGCAGAGGTTCGACGCGCTCAAGTATGAGTCCAAGATCGTGATGATACGGGAAGAAGACGCTTAGAAGCGTTTCGGGGAAGGAGGTTTCAATTGTTAGCGGCGGTGCAAGTATCGAAGGAGATAACGCAAGCTGCCACCTGGGGTGGCCTCACTGGGTTCCAGTGGGCCATATTCGGTGCCGCGACGGCTTTCATAGGGGGAGGCATGGGGTCCGCCATCGGCATCACCTACGTCAGCAACGTGGCGAGCGGGATTCTGGTCGAGGACCCGGACAAGTTCGGCTCCATGCTCCCCCTGCTGGCCATACCCGGGACACAGGGTATCTACGGCCTCATCACGGCCATCCTGGTCACAATCTTCTTCAATCTGAGCGAGCTTTCCGGTTTCAGCGGGCTCCTGGTGTTCTTCGCCTGCCTGCCGGTAGCCTTCGTCTGCTGTGTCTCGGCTATCTATCAGGGTTTGACCGCGGCCAGCGCCGCCGGCATGGTAGCTCGCAGGACGGAGGAACTCGGGAAGGCGATGGTGCTCCCGGCCCTGGTGGAGACGTACGCGGTCTTCTCACTCATCCTGACCATCTACCTGTTCACGCGTATCCCCAAGTAGCTCGGCGGATACCGTAGATGCGGGGGCAAAATGGGCATTGAGGAGCTTGTGGAGAGGCTGCTAAGGGACGCCGAGGATGAGGCGCGCCTTATAAAGGAGCGCGCCGACGACAGGAGGCGGGAGATCCTGAGGGCCGCCGATGCCGAGGCCGAGAAGGTCTACTGGCAACGCTTCAACGCCATCAGGGCGGCTGCCGAGGAGGACGGGAAGCAGCGCCTCGCCATCGAGACGCTTGAGGCTCGCAACGTCATCCTCCAGGAGAAGCGCAGGCTGCTCGACGAGGTTTTCGAGGAGGCCGCCAACCGCCTGCTGTCCCTGTCCGGTGAGAAGAGGAAGGAACTGCTGCTGGGGATGCTGCTCCAGGCGGCCTCTGATGGAATGGGGGAGGTGACGTTCTCGCCGCAGGACCGAGAACCGCTGGGCGAGGAGGTCGTAGCCGAGGCCAATCGCGAGCTGGAGAGAACGGGGAGGAGAGGTAATCTCGTCCTGGCGCCCGACACGGCTGACATCCGGGGTGGCTTCATCCTGAGGGCAGGCGGCATAGAGATTAACAGCAGCATCGAGTCGATACTCGACTCCCGAAGGGAGGACCTGGAGGCGATGCTGGTAGAGGTGCTCTTCAGCGAGGACCGAGATTCCGGAGGGCATGAGAACGCACTTTAGATGATGGATGTAGAACCGGACCTCACAAGAGCGATGAAGACGTTCAGGCGCGTACCGAAGTACGGCCACGCGGTGGGTCGAGTGATGGTGCACGAATCGACGCTGCTCAACCGGCAGAGGATGGAGAGACTCCTTGAATTCCCTTTCGAGGAGTCCCTGGCGGTTCTCATGGAGACTGAATACGGGAGATACCTCGAGGGAGCGAAAGTCGCGAGCGATGTGGAGGAAGGCCTGCTGGAGTTCCTGAGGGACCAGTACGGGCTCCTCGACGATATCTGCAAGGGCACCTTTGTCCCGCGGTTCATGCGCCTGAAGTACGACTTCCACAACCTGAAGGTCCTGCTCAAGCGCCGATACACCGACGGCGCCGTCGAGGACCTGTTCTCCGGCCTGGGGAGCATCGACGTCCACAGGATGAAGGAGTCCTTCGAGGCCAGTCACGCGGGGGACCTCCCACCCGAGTGGGAAAAGCTGATGTTGACGCTCAAGGAAGCCCTCCAACCCGGCGGTAACCCGCAGGAGGTGGATTCGACCGTTGACAGGCTGTTCCTGGAGGAGCGTCTGGCCGTGGCGAAGCGCGAGAGGAGCCGCTTCCTGGTGGATTTCTCCAGGGCCTGCATAGACGTCGCCAACCTGAAGATCATCCTCCGGGGAAGGATGCTGGAGAAGGAGAAGGGGTACTACGACGCGGCGCTGGCCTCCGGCGGCCGCCTCGACCGAAGGGAACTGATCCAGCTGGCCCTGGACACCCAGGAGAGGCTGACCGCCAGGCTGCTCGCCACCCGGTACGGACGGATGCTGGAAGACGTCCTCAAGACCGACAGCGAGGAAGCAGGGCTCACCTCACTCGACAGGGGGTTCGAGGAGTACCTTCTCGAGAAGCTGTCGGGGATGAAAAGGATGGCGCTTGGCCCTGAGCGCATCATCAGGTACATCATCACCAGGGAGAACGAGGTCGCCTTACTGAGGATAACGCTTATGGGCAAGCTTCACGGCCTCGCGCCCCGGGTGATCCAGGAGAGGCTGAGCCCGGCCTTCCTCAAGGGGGTCGTCTGAGCCGTGAAGGTCGCGATGATAGGGGGGAAGACGTCCACCATCGGCTTCAAAGCCCTTGGCGTGGAAACGTTTGCCGTTACCGCCCCTCAGAATGCGCCGGCGGTCTACCGGGAGATCGAACTGGACCGCTACGGGCTGTTGTTCGTCACGGAGCCGGTCTACGAAGTCCTCCGACGGGAGGTCGATGATTTTCCCCGGGAAGGCCTGCCGGTGACCACTGTGGTCCCGGCCGTGGCGGGGAGCCTCGGCATAGGCAGGGCGGAGATCAGGGAGCTGGTCGAGCGGGCCACCGGTACCAGCATGTTCATGGGAGAGTGACGGCACCTCCGGTCAGAGATCGGGGGGGATCAAAGGAGAGCCAGTCGTGGAAGACAGCACCGGGCAAATAGTGAAGGTGGCGGGTCCGCTGGTGGTGGGGGCCGGCCTGCCGGAACCGCGCATGTACGACCTCGTCCGCGTGGGATCCCAGCGCCTGATGGGAGAGATAATCGAGCTGCGCGGCGACCTCGCCTCTATCCAGGTCTACGAGGAGACGGGGGGCCTCGGGCCCGGTGACCCGCTGTTCGGCACCGGGGGCGCCCTCAGTGTGGAGCTGGGCCCCGGCCTCATCGAGTCTGTGTACGACGGTGTGCAGAGGCCGCTAGACGTCATACGCTCCGCGACCGGCGACTTCATCGCCCGCGGCGTGGAGATGCCGGGGCTCGACCGCGAAAAGGGCTGGGAGTTCGTGCCGGTCGCCAAGGTGGGCCAGGAGGTGGCCGCCGGAGACGTGCTGGGCACGGTCCAGGAGACGAAGTCCGTCGAGCACAGGGTGATGGTGCCTCCCGGCGTGAGCGGGAAGGTGGCCGAAGTGATGCAGGGCTCGTTCCGGGTGACCGACGTGGTAGCGGTCATAAGCGGGGCGGAGGGCGACACCGAGGTGACCATGATGCAGAGGTGGCCGGTCAGGATGCCCAGGCCCCACAACGGCAAGCGCGCGCCGCGGGACCAGCTGGTGACCGGACAGCGTGTCATCGACACCCTCTTCCCGATAGCAAAGGGCGGGACCGCCTGCGTCCCCGGGCCGTTCGGGAGCGGGAAGACGGTGATCCAGCACGCCATTGCGAAGTGGGCGAACGCCGACATCATCCTCTTCGTCGGCTGCGGCGAGCGCGGCAACGAGATGACCGAAGTGCTGCTGGAGTTCCCCGAGCTGATAGACCCCTACTCAGGCGAGCCCCTGACCAAGCGAACCGTGCTGATAGCCAACACCAGCAACATGCCGGTCGCGGCGCGGGAGGCTTCGGTCTACACGGGCATCACCATCGCCGAGTACTTCAGGGACATGGGATACCACGTCGCCCTCCAGGCGGACAGCACCAGCCGTTGGGCGGAAGCGTTGAGGGAGATAAGCGGCAGGCTGCAGGAGATGCCGGGCGAGGAGGGCTTCCCGGCTTACCTGGGCACGCGGCTCGCATCGTTCTACGAGAGGGCCGGGCTGGCCCGCTGCGCGGGTACGGAAGAGAGGACGGGGTCGGTCACTATCGTGGGTTCGGTGTCTCCTCCCGGCGGCGACCTGTCCGAGCCGGTCACGCAGGCGACACTCAGGGTGGTCAAGGTGTTCTGGGGGCTCGAGGACAGACTGGCGTTCCGGCGCCACTTCCCGGCCATCAACTGGCTTATAAGCTATTCGCTGTACCTGGGCGAGATCGAGAAGAGGTGGAACGAGGAGGTCGCCGGCGATTTCCATCGCTTGAGGTCGGAGGCGATGTCGGTGCTCCAGAGAGAGGCGGAGCTGGAAGAGATAGTCCGTCTCATCGGTGTCGAAGCCCTTTCCCCGGCTGAGAGGCTGGTGATGGAGACGGCCAAGAGCATACGGGAGGATTTCCTCCAGCAGAACGCCTTCGATGAGATTGACGCCTTCTCGTCGCTCCGGAAGCAGTACCTGCTGCTGAAGCTGGTGATGACTTTCGGGAGTGAGGCGGGGAAGGCGCTGGAGGCCGGCGCCGGCATAAAAGAAGTAATAGGTCACCCGATGAGGGAGAGTATCGCGTCGGCCAAGTACACACCGGAGGAGGACCTGGAGGAGCTCGAAGCGCTGATTGCCGAGGTCGAAGAGGCCATGAAGCTGGTGGTCGAGGGAGTGGTGCACGACCACGAGCTTACGGAGAGCGCGGCCGGCAGGGCCAGGGAGAAAGTGAAGAAAGTCTTCGACACCTACTGATTGAGGCGCGAGTGGAGGTCCTGGATGTCCATCAAAGAGTACCTGACGGTAAGAGAGATAATCGGCCCGCTCCTGCTGGTTGACGACGTCGAGGGGGCGAAGTACGGGGAGCTCGTGGAGATCGAGTTCCCGGACGGTTCGGTCGGCACCGGCAACGTGCTGGAGGTCTCCGGGAGGAAGGTGCTGGTGCAGTGTTTCGAGGATACGCGCGGGCTCTCCATCGGCAAGACCCGCATCCGGTTCAGGGGGCGGGGCATGGAGCTTCCCGTGTCGAGGGATATCCTGGGCCGCGTGTTCGGTGGCCTGGGCGACCCAATCGACGGGGGCCCGGAGATCATCGCGACAAAGCGGCTGGATGTGAACGGCAACCCCATCAACCCCACCGCCCGTGATTATCCCAGCGACTTCATACAGACCGGCGTCTCGGCCATAGACGGCCTGAACCCCCTCGTCAGGGGGCAGAAGCTGCCGATCTTCTCGGGCTCCGGCCTGCCTCACTCCCGGCTCGCTGCGCAGATCGCCAGGCAGAGCGCGGTCCTTCGGAAAGAGGAGGAGTTCTCCGTCGTCTTCGCGGCCATGGGCATAACTTTCGAAGAGGCCAACTACTTCATCGAAGAGTTCAGGAAGACCGCCGCCATCGAGAGGTCAGTGCTCTTCGTGAACCTGGCGGACGACCCGGCGATGGAGCGCATCGCGACTCCGCGAATGGCCTTGACCGCGGCGGAGTACCTGGCTTTCGACCTGGGCATGCACGTGCTGGTGATCATGACCGACATGACCTACTACTGCGAGGCTCTCCGCGAGGTGTCGGCCGCGCGCAAAGAGGTCCCCGGGCGGCGCGGGTACCCGGGCTACCTCTACACGGACCTGGCCATGCTTTACGAGAGGGCGGGCCGCATCAAGGGAGCGAAAGGCTCCATCACCCAGATACCGATATTGACCATGCCCGAGGACGACAAGACCCACCCCATTCCGGACCTCACAGGTTACATAACGGAAGGACAGATAATGCTCTCGAGGGAGCTGCACCGCAGGGATATCTATCCTCCCATCGACGTGCTGCCTTCGCTGTCGCGGTTGAAGGAGAAGGGGATCGGCGAGGGCAGGACGCGCGAGGACCACTCCAACCTCTCCAACCAGTTGTTCAGCGCTTACGCGAGGGGGAAGGAGGCCAAAGAGCTGGCGGTCATCCTGGGCGAGTCGGCCCTTACGGAGGAGGACAAGATGTTCGCGAGCTTCTCCGATGAGTTCGAACGCGAGTTCATAAGGCAGGGGGAGTTCGAGAACCGCACCATGGATTTCACCTTATCGGTGGGGTGGGACCTCCTGCGGCTGCTGCCGCGAGCGGAGTTGAAACGCGTGAAACCCGAACAGATACAGAAATACATGAAACAGGTGGATTGATGGCGGGAAGGTTGCCGGTAAGTCCGAACCGCATGGAGCTCATGAAGCTCCGGCGGAGGCTCGCGATAGCGCGGCGCGGCCATAAGCTGTTGAAGGACAAGTTCGACGAGCTGATGAAGCGGTTCCAGAAGCTGGTTGCCGAGAGCGTCGCCCTGCGCGCGGAGGTGGAAGAGATGCTGGCTCGGGCGTACGGGATCTTCGCGCTGGCAAGGTCCGAGACCTCCACGCCGGAGCTGGAGGAGGCGCTGTCGTTTCCCGTCATGACCGCGGAGGTGGACGTCCGTGAGGCCAACATGGTCTCAGTGGTGGTCCCCCAGCTCGAGCTGGAGATGGAGGGAGAGATCGACAGCCACGGGCTGGCTTCGACGCCGGCGCTGATCGACGAGGCTCTGCTGAGGTTCCGCGAGGCGCTGCCCCTGATGGTATCGCTCGCCGGAAAGGAGAGGTCGGTCAGGGTGCTGGCGGATGAGATAGAGAGGACCAGGCGCCGGGTGAACGCTCTGGAGTACGTCCTCATCCCGCAGCTGGAGGAGACCATCCGCTACATGACCATGAAGCTCGAGGAATTCGAGAGGGCCAACCTGACCCGGCTGATGAAGATAAAGGACATGGTCTCGTAGTTTTCATTGGGACTTACCCCAGGGGAAAGTCCGTCCCCAAAGGAAATCAGTCGGAGCACTTCCGTTGGTGCCTGACACCAAAGGAACCCCAACGTAAATCTCCGTTGGTGCCTGACACCAAAGGAACCCCAAAGGGAATCAGTCGGAGCACTTCCGTTGGTGCCTGACACCAAAGGAACCCCAAGGGGAATCAGTCGGAGCTCTGGCCCCACCAGAGCAGGCTCGCCTCCGGGTCCTGGGAGAACGTCACCGGATCGAAAGCCCAGAACTCGGTTCGGGTCAGCCTGGTGGAGGTGCCGCTCCTGGGCGGCGCTGAGAAGGCGATGATATACACCTCGCGACCGGTGAAGTGCGCTTTCTCGACGTAGCAGGGAAGAAGGACGGGCTCGGTGGTCTGGACGAACGTCATCATGGCTTCGAGCATCGCGCCGTCCCCACCGACATCGACGAAGTCGTCCGCCAGTTTTCGGATAAAGGATATCTTAAGGTTGACCGCGTCCGAGAGGCTGAAGCTGCTGGCGAACTTCTCGCTGACCTCCAGTTTTTCGGCCATGGTCCGCATGGATTCCTGATCATAGTCGTTCGCGGTCGCCGCGGCTATGGGAAGCGGGAGGGCACCCGATGCGACCGAGGCCGGGATGGTGGTGCCGGTCTTGCTGGCCGCTTCATCGGCTGTCGTCTCCGCCGTTTCCGCCTGGCGGGTCTGCGTATCACGAGAGGTGTCTCCTCCTGTGTATATCCCTACCACCACCGCCAGCGCGACCATGACTCCGACCACCGCGGCGGCACCCGCCAGCGCCCTGGGGGAGCGAAGGAGTGATACGCCGGCGCCCGGCGAGCGTGCAGCGCCGGCACGCTTCTTCACCTTGTAGAACACACGTTCCGCGGCGGCGTCGGACATCCGCACAGGTTCGAGCCCGGAGAGAGCGGCTGACGAGAGTTCCAGCTTCTCGGCGATCAGGGCGCAACCGTCGCACGTTTCCAGGTGTCGCTCGATTTCCTCACGACGCCCGACGTGCCGGTCTCCCCGGGAGTATTCAAGTAGTGATTTCCTGACCTGGCGGCAATCCATGTTGTGACCTCCGACACCGATTAGACGGGCCGCCTACCTCCATTGTTCCTTATGGGGTTCCAGTAATTCCGCTAATTTGAGCCTTCCCCTGAATATCCGTGACTTGACCGTCCCTACCGGCAGCCTCAACAGGCGCGCCACCTCGCGGTACTCCAGCCCCTCTATTTCGTGGAGCACCAGGGGGGCGCGCAGTGAATAGGGAAGGCGCATGAGCGCTCCCTGGACCAGTGACTGAGCGTCGGAGGCCACGGCGTGCGCCTCCGGGCCCAGCGCGCCGGCCTCGTCCGTCTCCAGGGCGTCCGGCGATCCCTCGAGGTTCAGCATCTCAGGGGTGCGCTTCTTGCGCCTCAACAGATCCCTGGACCTGTTCATGGTTATGCGGTAAAGCCAGGTGGAAAACGAGGCGCGCCCCTCGAAGGAGCCGATCTTGCGCATTACCTGGAGGAAGACCTCCTGGCAGACGTCTTCCGCGTCCGACGGGTTGCCGGTGACCCTGTAGGCGAGAGCGAAGACCTGGTTGCGGTAGGTGTTGAATATCTGCTCGAGTGCCTGCTCGTCGCCGGCCCTGGCCTGAGTGATCAGTTCTTCCGGCTCCTGTCTCGGGCCAGCATCTCGGCGCGCGTCCATGGCAGCGATTATACCACGGTGCGAGAGGGCTCCCGGCGGCGGCTCGCGTTGCCTTCAGTCCGGAGGGTCGGATAATATTGGCGTAGCCCTCACAATGGGCTTTTATTGTTGCGGAGGACCGGTGCGAGAGCCCACGCTCATGACAGGAAACGAAGCCGTCGCACTCGGCGCCTTTCACTCAGGCGCCGAGTTCGCTTCCGCCTATCCCGGTACGCCTTCCACGGAGATACTGGAGTCGTTCTCCAGGTTCGAGGGGGTCTACGCGGAGTGGGCGCCCAACGAGAAGGTGGCCCTCGAGGCCGCCATCGGGGCGTGCATCGGCGGCGTGCGCTCGCTGGCGGCCATGAAACATGTGGGCCTCAATGTCGCGGCCGACCCCTGGTTCACCTCGCCTTACATCGGCGTCTCCGGGGGGTTGGTGGTAGTGAGCGCCGACGACCCCGAGATGCATTCCAGCCAGAACGAACAGGACAACAGGTACTACGCAAAGGCCGCCAAGGTCCCCATGCTGGAGCCCGCTGACAGCCAGGAGGCGTACGACCTCACCCGCGAAGCGTTCGAGTTGAGCGAGCGGTTCGACACGCCGGTGCTGCTCAGGATGACCACGAGGGTCTGCCATTCCCGCAGCGTGGTCAGGGAGCGCCCGCCCGAATCCGTGGAGAGCGTTCCTTACGAGAAGGACGCCGCGAAGAGGGTGATGATACCGGGGCACGCGCGCCTGAGGCACCCGGTGATGGTGGACCGGCTCTCACGGATGGAGGAGTTCTCAGACACCTTCCGTTTCCAGCGGATGGAGGACGCGCCCGGCGACGCGGTAGTGGTGACCAGCGGAGTAGCCTACCAGTACGTGAAAGAGGCGTTCCCGGACGTGGCAGTCCTCAAGCTATCGATGACCAACCCTCTCCCGCGGAGGATGATCTCTGAGAACTGCGGCAGGTACCGGGATATATACGTGGTGGAGGAGCTCGAGCCGTACCTCGAGGAGGCGGTCGCAGCCCTCGGCTTCGAGCCCAGGGGAAAGGACAGCGTTCCCAGGGTGGGGGAGCTCAACGTCGACATT
>JAGUWJ010000123.1 GCA_020062425.1 Actinomycetota bacterium | reverse complement strand
GGATCGCCTCGGCCGGCCTTCGCGCGCGGTCCTTTTCAGCAGCCGGGACGGCGCCGCCGTGGATCGCGTAGCCGGCGGCAGCGGCCAGGAAGGAGCCCCTAAGCTCAGCCTTCCGGGTGGATTCAGGGAGAGCCGGTCCGCCCGACATGAGGAATACCGTCAGCGGATCGCTGTAGGTGCCGCCTCTGTCTACGCGCCGCGCCGCGCTTCTCACGTGAGCGGCGAACCTCCATATGTCGTAACGCTTTGCCTCATGCATAGCCCTCTGCCTTATCTATCAGAAGGATGCGCCGCAGCGCAGTGGTAGCCCTGAACTGGAGGGCCCGGACCGCGCCCGGTTTCTTCCCGGTTATCCTCGCGACGGTGCGGACGTCGTAGCGCTCCATGAACCGGAGGAGGATCACTTCCCTCTGTTCGTCGGGGAGTTTCTCCAGCGCGCGGTACAACTGTTCATGGGTCAGCGTCTCCAGTACCGAACTCTCAGGCCCGTCCCGCTCGTCGCACGCCACGGACTCGTCGAGTTCCACATGGACGGCCTTTGAGGCCTGCTCGCGGTGGCGAGAGAGCAGGTTCCTGATTATGCCGAAAAGCCATGGGCCCAGGGTGTCTCCCCTGTCCTCGAAACCGCTGATGCTCTCCATGCCTTTGGTGAGCGCCTCGGCCGCCAGGTCTTCAGCCGTGTCCATGTCACCAGTCCTGTAGTATGCGTATCTTCGGAGCTTCTCGAAGTAGATGTCGAACATCTCCTCGAACGCCTCGCGCTCCCCGCGCTTGACCCTGGCGGAGAGCCCTACGGCCTTACTGTCAGGTTCCAAGTGCCTCCAGTCTCCGCCGGAGCCGTCTGTCACTGTTGATATCAGTAAAATGAGCATATTGTTACTTCGTCAGTCAGAGAATCTCACCTTACCGTTTCAACAACCCACCGGTAATCCCTCGGTCCCGATCGGTCTGACCCCGAAACCGGAGCGTAACAAAACGGACGGAACAGGGATATCAATTGCAGAAGGCAAGGAGGTGAACGTGAATATGAAGGGAACCGGTAGAAAAGCGATTCTCATCGGCTCGGTCTTTCTGGTGGTTACGCTGCTGGTAGCGGTCGCCGCAATGGCAGCCGGGACCAAGGCTCGCGACAGGGACAAAACCGCCGATCGCGTGTGCTCGCAGGACGGCTCTTGCGATTCCGGCACCTGTGACGGTGACGGAGTGTGCGAGGGAGACGGGCAAGGCGCGGGCGGGACCCGCGGCCAGTGCTCAGGGACCTCCGGCGGGACCGTACAGAGCGAATCCGGGCAGGGCGTCGCGGGGCAGGGCGGACAGGTCGGAAACGGTGACGGAGACCAGAACCGCACCCGTCAGCAGACGCGCGACCAGGACAAGGTGTGCGAGCAATACGGAACGTGCACCCAGGCGACCCAGGGAGCAGATGCAGCCCAGGCGGGGACGTGCCTGAGGACCCAGGAGAGAGCATGCGTCCGCACCGAGGAGGGCAGCGACGAGGCCCAGGGCGACGCAGAGAGGACCAGGGAGCGCGAGAGCCTGCGCGACTGCGACAATGCCACGGAGTAGCAGGTCAAACACACGATAGCTCCGCAAAGTGAATGCAGGCGGTATAAGCCGCCTGCATTTTGCTCTGCCGGAACAGATGCTATGTTCAGGCGCCGCGCAGGGAGTCGAGCACGCCTGCCAGGTCTTGCGGCAGCTCGGACAGCAGGTAGACCCTCTCTCCGGTCATGGGGTGGGTAAAGGAGAGGCGGTGCGCGTGCAGGAACTGTCGGGTGAGCCCGAGTTCCCGGGAGGACCTGCCCCGGGAATACTCGGGGTCGCCTGCGACCGGATGTCCTATGTGGTGGAAGTGGACCCTTATCTGGTGGGTGCGCCCGGTGTCCAGGGATACCTCCACCAGCGTGAACTCGCCACCGAACCTCTCGACGACCTTGAAGCGTGAGACCGCGCGCTTCCCGGCGACCATGTCCACCGCCATCCTCTTTCGGTTGCCCCTGCTCCTGGCCACCGGTGCGTCGATGGTTCCGGACCCGGAGGTGAGATCTCCGGTAATGAGCGCGGTGTAGTCACGCTCGACGCCCCTTTCTTTCATCAGCTCCACCATGGCCCGGAATGAGGCCTCCGTCAGAGCTACCGCCACCAGCCCCGAGGTGCCGCGGTCAAGGCGGTGGAAGACCCCGGGCCGCCCCCTGCCTCCCACGCCTTCCATCTCCGGGAAAAGAGCCATCAGCGCGTTGGCAAGGGTGTCCGAGGCGTGACCGGGACCAGGGTACATAACCATGCTGGCCGGTTTGTCTATCACCGCCAGGTGCTCGTCCTTGAAGACGACGGTCAACGGGATCTCCTGGGGCAGGATATCTTCGGGCGGTGGCGCCGGCACCCGCCACGACACCTTCTCCCCTTTCGATACCAGGTGGTTCTTGCGGGCGGGCTCCCCGTCTATGAGGACCAGCCCGTCAGCGATGAGCTTCTGCACCTTCGAGCGCGAAAGACCCGATACGCCGGAGAGGTAAGAATCCAGCCTCGCGCCCTCCCGTTCTGCGGAGACGCTGGCCGTCCTCACGGCCCGCAGCTCCCGCGGCTCCTCTCCGACGGGGCTCTCGGGGCAGACCGGACCGTCGCTCAGAGCAGCTCACTCCCTCCCTCTGGAAGCAGTCTGTAGCGGAAGAGGAGCACCAGCGTCGCGACCAGCACCATGGCGATGCTGGCAAGCTGGAAGCCGAGCGCCGCGTACTGCTGAGGGTGATCCCTGAAGAATTCCACGGTGAAACGTATCAGGCCGTACCCTAGGACGAAAAACCAGAAGGCGGTCCCTTCCCTGGCGAAGTCGTCCCTCTTCCACCAGAGGAAACCGAACAGCGCCAGGTCGAGTATCAGCTCGTAGATCTGGGTGGGGTGCCGGGCTCCTATGATCCCCGATGAGGCGGGGTAGGTGATCCCCCAGGGGAGCCCGGTCTCCTTACCGTAGCAGCACCCGTTCAGCAGGCAACCTACCCGCCCGAACGCCAGCGCCAGGGGCACGCAGAGTCCGGCCAGGTCCATCACCCACCAGAACCTGAGGTGCTTCAGGTACCCCACGAGCAGCGCGAGAGCAAGCCCGAGCACGAGGCCGCCGTAAAATACAAGACCCTCCATGTTGAGCCTGAATATCTCGCCCAGGTTGCCGGAGTATTCCGACCAGTGCCCCACCACGTAGAAGAGGCGGGCGCCCACTATGCCGCCTATCATTGCGGCCAGAACCAGGTCCAGCACCGTTCCCGGGTCCTTGTACTGCTCGACGAACCTCTGACGAGCCACCAGGCCGGCTGCTATGAAACCCAGCGCCAGCATGACGCCGTACGAGTAGATGGTTACATTGCCTATCCGGAACAGCTCGCGGTGCACTCATGCCTCCAGGGACTCAAGGTTTGCTGCGAAAGAGCTCGCGGCCGTACGATAACAGCACGATTATAACACCGGCAACTATGGCCGCATCGGCCACGTTGAACACAGGCCACCAGCCGAGGTCCAGGAAATCGACCACGTTCCCGCGGAACAGGCGGTCGGCGAGGTTTCCCACTGCGCCGCCGGTGATCAGAGCGAGCCCCACGAACGTCCACGCGCCGAGCGACTCCCCCACCAGGAAGAACCAGGCCATCAGGAGGACGGTCAGCAGCAGGGCGGCCAGGAATATGAGCTGGCTGTTGCCCTTGAGAAGACCGAAAGCGGCGCCGGTATTAGTGGTGTAGGTGAAACAGAGGACACCCGGAATCACCCTGACGCTGCCGCCGGGCTCGAGAAATGAGGCGGCGAGCGCCTTGGAGACCTGGTCGAGAGCGACCGTGCCCAGGGCTACGGCCGCGAAGATAAGAGTGTTCTTGCCGTGGCTCGATCGCACTTCTACCGGGCCATCTCCTCCAGTGAGTCCAGGCAGCGGTCGCAGACCTCGGGCTTATCGCGGTCCGAGCCCACCGATGGGCTGTAGTTCCAGCATCTCTGGCATTTCTCCCCCACCGCGCGCTCGATGACGACCTCGACGTCAACCGAGGCGGTTCGCTCCCCCTCGTACGAGGAGAGGTCTTCCACCGTCACCTGGGAGACGATGAAGAACGCCTCGAGTTGATCGGCGGCGGACCGTAGCGCCTCTAGAGCCTCTCCGGCTGCGTAGACCCTGACCGCCGCTTCCAGGCTCGTTCCCAGGAGATCTTCTTTCCTGGCGGCCTCCATCTTGCGGTAGACCTCATCCCGCACCGCGAGCAGCTTGTTCCATTTGCTCTCCATATCAACATCGACCAGCGACGCGTCGTACTCGGGCCAGGCAAGCAGGTGCACGCTGTCCGCGGGCCGAAGCGCCTCCGGGAGCGCCAGGAACGCCTCCTCGGCGGTGTGAGCGAGCACCGGTGCGATCATGACCATCAGCCTGGAGAGCGTCTCGAAGAGCACCGTCTGGGCGGACCTGCGGTTACGGGAGGCGGTGGGCTTGGTATATAGGCGGTCCTTGAGTATGTCGAGATAGAGCGCGCTCAAGTCCACTGTGCAGAAGAGGTGGAGTGCCTGAACCGCCTGGTGCAGGGACCAGGACTCGTATAGTTCAGTGACGCGTTGCACCAGCCCCTGAAGGCGCGAGAGCATCCATCGGTCCATCTCCTCCATGTCGGAGGGCGCGACCGACTGGGAGCCGGGGTCGAAATCGTGGATGTTGCCGAGCAGAAACCTGAGGGTGTTCCTGATGCGCCTGTACGCCTCCGTGACGCGAGACAGTATCTCTTCCGATACGGGCATGTCACCGGAGTAGTCGGTGCTGGCGGTCCAGAGCCTGAGGATCTCGGCCCCCGAGCGATCGTACACCTCGCGCGGGTCGATGGCGTTGCCCAGCGACTTGGACATCTTGCGCCCTTCCCCGTCGACGGTAAAGCCGTGGGTCAGTACCGCAGCGAAGGGGGGTTCGCCCGCCACCCCGACTGACAGGAGAAGGCTCGACTGGAACCAACCCCTGTGCTGGTCGCTGCCCTCGACGTAGAGGTCGGCCGGCCAGCGAAGCTCCTCCCTGTTGCGCAGGACCGCCAGGTGGCTTATGCCGGATTCGAACCATACGTCTACGATGTCTTCTTCCTTTTCGAACAACCGGCCTCCACACGAGGGGCAGGCTGTGTCAGTCGGGAGGAAATCCCCGGGGTCCTTCTCGAACCAGGAGTCGGCCCCTTCGGATGCCACCATGTCGCGGACAGCCTCCAGCGTCGCCGGTGTGACCACCTCGGTGCCGCAAGCCTTGCAGTAGAGTATGGGGAGCGGCACACCCCAGGCGCGCTGGCGGGATATGCACCAGTCGGGTCGGTTCTCGACCATGGATCCGATGCGGTTGATGGTCCAGTCCGGTATCCAGCTGACGCTCTCTATGGCGCTCATCGCGGAGGAGCGCAGGTCGGAGCCTTCAGAAGAGGAGTCGAGAGAGATGAACCACTGAGGGGTGGCCCGGAAAACGACCGGCTTCTTGCACCTCCAGCAGTGGGGGTATTGGTGGGTCAACGAACCCGACTTTAGAAGGAGTCCTCTCTCTCGAAGGTCCTCGATTATCCGGGGATTCGCGTCGTCGAGCTTGAGGCCGGCGAACGGCCCCGCGCCCTCGGTGAATATCCCCAGGTCGTCGACAGGCATGGGAGCCGGGAGATCGTACTCGAGTCCGGTCAGGTAGTCCTCCTGCCCGTGTCCCGGGGCGATGTGGACGCAGCCCGTGCCTTGCTCCATGGTCACGTAGTCGGCGAGCACCAGCACCGAGTCCCAGGCTGCCCATGGGTGACGGCACTTCTGGCCTTCAAGCTCTTTCGCCATGAAGGGGTCGGTTACCCTGTAGTCGGCGATGCCGAGCTCCGACATAACAGGGCCGACGAGCTGTTCCGCCATTACCAGGACATCGTCTCCCGTATCCACGCCGACGTACTCCAGGCGGGGCGAGAGGGCGATTGCGACGTTCGCGGGGAGCGTCCAGGGGGTGGTGGTCCAGATGAGAAGGGACACCGGTGTCCCAGACTGGGTCAGCGGCGGGAACTCGTCAAGCAGGGGGAACTTGACGTATATGCTGTTCGACTCCTTGTCCTCGTACTCGATCTCGGCCTCGGCGAGGGCGGTGACGCAGGTGGTGCACCAGTGGATGGGCTTTTTCCCGCGGTAGATCATGCCCTTGCGGTAAAGCTCGGCGAAGACCTCGATGTTTGTCGCCTCGTAGGCGTGCGACAATGTCAGGTACGGGTCGTCGAAGTCGCCCAGTACGCCGAGCCTCATGAACTGCTCGGCCTGCCTGTCGACAAAAGTGAGCGCATATTCCCTGCACATCCTGCGCAGCTCGACCTTGCTCACGTCGGAGCCGGGTCCCAGGCGTTTGGTCACCTCGTGTTCGATGGGTTGGCCGTGGCAGTCCCAGCCGGGGACGTAAGGGCACCTGTAGCCGCGCATGGTCTTGTACTTGATGATTATATCTTTGAGTATCTTGTTGTAAGCGGTGCCGACGTGGATGTCCCCGTTGGCGTACGGCGGACCGTCGTGGAGTATGAACAGCGGGTGCCCTTCTCCGGCGGCGATGATGCGCTGGTAAAGGCGCATCTCGTTCCAGTGCTGCTGGATCTCAGGCTCTTTGCGCCCCAGGTTCCCCTTCATGGGAAACGAGGTACTCGGCAGGTTCAAGGTGTCCTTGTAGTTCATCTTCCCCTCGCAAATAGAGCGGCTATGCAAGCCGCTCCAACACACACTATGCCCTTGAAATAGGCAAACTCGAGCTATGCGGCTAAGTTAGCATCCAGACATATCACTGTCAAATGTCAGTTTGGGGACGGACCCTTCCGTTGGTGTCAGGCACCAACGGAACTTCCTTTGGTGTCAGGCACCAACGGAAGGCACCAACGGAAGTCCGGGGAGTTATTAGCTAATTCAGTTTACGAGACTTGCCGGCATAGTATTTACGTAAGGGGTCTGTCCCCAATGAATATTTTGCTAAGACCTGGTAGAACTTCCGGTTAAGGGTCCGTCCCCGATGGAAATTCCAGGTGCAGGCGGATCATGTTGAGGGCAGCCAGCGTGGCCAGGTTCCTTATCATCGCCCGTCCACCGGGAAGGCGCCGCTCGAGCGAGATAACGCCATCCGCGTGGGCGATGGCTACAGCGACCGTCCCCACGGGCTTGGCACTCCCCCCGGATCCCGGCCCGGCGACACCGGTGGTTGAAACGCCCAGGTCGGCGCCGAACAACTCCTTCACCAAGGAGGCCATCGCCTCTGCCACCTCAGTGCTCACTACGTCAGTATCGAGGGTCTCGGCGGGGATGCCCAGGATGTCGGTCTTGGCCTCCCGCGAGTAGGCGACGATTCCGCCCAGCAGGTAAGAGGAGCTGCCGGGGACGTTCGCCAGCCTTGCCGCGGCCATGCCCGCGGTGACCGACTCGGCGAAGGCGACCGTGAGGCCTTTCTTCTCCAACAGATCTCCCAGCACCGACTCCATGGTGTCGTCGCCTGAGCCGTAAGCCAGAAAGCCCAGGCGCTCCAGTACGGCGGCACGCTCCTCCTCGATCGCCGCGAGCGCTTCCGCCCTGTCACTGCCCTCCGCGGTGAGCTTCACCGCTATGGAGCCGCTGTCTATGAGGAACCCGTAGCGGACGGGCCCTCCTGCGATCCGGTCCGCCACCAGGGAGGCGACGTCCGACTCGCCTGCCCCGAAGCAGAGCACGCGCTCGGTGAGCGTTACCCTGGAACGCCCGTAGCGCTCCTCCAGGGCGGGGACGACATGGGAGGCCAGCATGTCGGCCACTTCGCTGGGTACGCCCGGAAGCGACACCACCAGCGTGCCGGAGAGCTCCAGCATGAAGCCCGGCGCGGTGCCGCCCGCGGTGGGTATCTCTATAGATCCGGCGGGAAGGTAAGCCTGCTTGAGGTTCTCGTCGGGCATCTCCCTGTGCATGGAGGCGAAGAACCGCCTGAGGTTCTCCTCAAGGTGCGGGTGAAACTCCAGCTCTACGCCGGCAGCGCGAGCAACCGCCTCGCAGGTCAGGTCGTCGTTAGTCGGGCCGAGGCCCCCGGTGACCATGAGGACCTCCGAGCGCGAGGCAAGCTCCCGGACAGCTGCGGTGATGTCCTCCAACACGTCGGCGACGGTCAGGTGCCTGACAACCTCGAACCCCAGCCCGCTCAAGGCGGCGGCGATGGTCCCGTGGTTCGTGTCGAGGACCTCTCCGGCGAGCAGCTCGTCACCCACCGTCAGTACGCACACGCGGACGTGAGAGCTCCGCATCAGGATGCCCCGGCCGAGCCCGAGCGGGAGAAGATCTCGCGGCGGGCCCGCAGCACGTAATCGAAGCCCGAGTAGATGGTAACCGCAGCCATCGCGTACACCAGCACCAGGACCCAGGCGTCGTTTGCGCTTGTGGGGAAGAAAAGGATGACCGCGACCACTACGACCTGGGAGAGCATCTTCACCTTTCCGGACCACGAGGCGGGGAACGAGATGGAGCGCCGCGCGCCGATTACCCTGAAGAGCGAGATGAGGAGTTCCCTGGCCAGCACCACGATCACCACCCAGAGCGGCAGCAGGTTGGGTCCTCCGTCCACCCTCACGAACGCCAGCGTCACCATGATCGGTATCATGAGCAGCTTGTCGGCGAGTGGGTCCAGGAACTCACCGACCCTGGTGACCTGGTCGTACTTCCTGGCGAAGTACCCGTCAGCCTTGTCCGTGAGCGCGGCCAGGACAAAGATGGCCCCGGCCAGCGTGCTCCATTCGACACCGCCCGGCAAATCGGGCTGGTATATAAGGAGGACGATTATCGGTGGCGCCAGGAACGCCCTCAATGCGGTTATGAGGTTGGCCGCGTTCAGCCACTTGTCGCCGAACGACACCTCGGCGGCCGGAGCCGCCTGTTCAGAGTTCTCCGACAAGGTCAAGACCTTCCTGTCCTGTGATGAGCGCCTCCTCGAACGTGCCCTGGGTGAGCCCGCTATCCCCGTGCTCCCCGACCGTCAGATATATCGAACCGTCGACCACGGGGGCTTCCCTGTACGAGCGACCCACGAAGCGGTAAGGCTCTATATCCGAGTAACCGTCGATGACCACCTCGAGACGACGCCCGATGTTCCGCTCCAGAGCGGAACCCTCCACCTCGTCCTGGATTTCGAGCAACCTATTATAACGTGAAACAGCGATATCGGATGGTACCTGGCCCTCGAGCGTCGCTGCCGCTGTGCCCTCCTCCGGGCTGAATACGAAACCGCCCAGCCAGTCGAACCGTGCCGACCGCACGAAGCCGAGCAGCTCCTCGAAATCATACTCGGTCTCGCCCGGGTACCCGACCATGAGTGTGGTCCGTATCGCAGCCTCCGCCGAGTGTTCTCTAACCCGCTCGAGCAGGGCGAGGTAGCTCCGGGCGTCGCCGGGCCTTCCCATTCCGCGCAGGACGTCGGCGCTGGCGTGCTGGAACGGTATGTCGAAGTAATCGCACACAACGGGATTGCCAGTGACCTCAAGGATCAATTCGTCGGTGACGCCCTCGGGCTGAAGGTAAAGAAGCCTCAGCCAGCGGACGTTGTCGATCCGGGTGATGTCCCTTATCAGGCCGGTCAGATCGATGCGCCCCGGCAGGTCCAGGCCGTAGGAGGTGAGGTCCTGCGCGAGCAGGATCACCTCCCTTTCCTCCTCACGGCAGAAAGCCCTGATCTCCTCGAAGATGTCCTCCGGCTCACGGCTCCGGTACGGCCCGCGGATGGAGGGGATGGAGCAGAAGCGGCATCCCCTGTCACAACCGTCGGCCACCCTGACGAAAAGTGAAGCGTTCTCCGACGAGTCAACGGACCGCGCCACGTCCGGGAGGCGCGGGCTGGCTATGCGCCCCTCGTATCTCTCCCCGTTCGAGAGCCGGCCGAGGGCGTCCGCCAGGCCAGAGACCCAGTTGGCACCCAGGATGCCGTCTATCTCCGGGACCAGGCGCATCAACTCGGCGCCGTACCTCTGCGACATGCACCCCAGGACCAGCATGGGCGGCCTTCTGGACAACCTGCAAGACAGGTCGTGCAGTTCCAGGATGGTATCGATCCCTTCGTCACAGGCCTCACTGATGAACCCGCAGGTGTTTACGATGACGACGTCGGCGGATTCGAGGGCGCCGGTCTCGCTGATGCCGAGCGCATCCAGCTCGCTCCTCAGGAGGTCCGATTCGACCTCGTTCCTGAAGCACCCCAGGGTGATGAGTAAAAAGGTCTGGATGTTCACGACTGCACTCCCGCCCGGGCGAGCTTCAGCGGTAATTGGTGAATTGCAGCGGCAATCCGAAATCGTTCTCTTTGAGGGCTTTGAGCGTCTCCTGAAGGAGGTCCTTGCTCTTACTGGAGATCCTGACCTGGTCCTTCTGTACTGTGACGTTTACCTTCTTGTTGAGCTTCTTCACGAACTTGGTAATCTCCCTGGCCTTATCCTGGTCGATACCCTGCAGGACCTTCGCCTCACGCTTAACGCTGCCTTTCGGGCCGTCAGCGAGGGTGTCCCAGGCGAGTGCCTTCAAGGGCACCCCCCGGCGCACCAGTCTTGACTCGAGGACCTCGATGATCGACTTGAGGTGGAACTCGTCGGAGGAATAGACCACGACGGAGTCCTTCCCGCCCTCGATGCGAGAACCGGTCCCCTTGAAATCGAACCTGTTGTCTATCTCCTTCCTGGCCTGGTTGATGGCGTTGTCGAGCTCGGGCAGGTCTACCTTGCTCACCACGTCGAAAGAGCTGTCAGAGGCTGCCACCAGCTCATACCCCCGTTTCTATCTTGAAATCGTCGACCAGGCTCTTCATCTCCACTGCGAACCTGGCCAGCTCCTGAATGGAAGCACGTATCTCCTGTACGGAAGCGGCCTGCTCGTTCGCGGCGGCGGATGCCTGCTGGGTCCCGGCTGCAGCCTCTTCGGCGATGGCGGCGATGTCGTGCGCGGCTCGCACCACCCTCTCGGAGCCGTCCCTTTGCGCTTCAGTAGCCATGTAGACCGATTCCGAACCGGAGGAAATGTCTTCAACGATATCCACCACCTTGGTGAGGGCGCCGAAAGTGGAGCGGACCACCTCGATGGATGCGGAGATGACGTCCCTCGAGCGGTCCAGCGCCGAGAGCGCCCGCTTGGTCTCGCTCTCGGTGTCATGCACCATGCGCGATATCTGTTCGGCGGCTTTGCGGCTCTCCTCAGCGAGGCTCCTCACCTCCTCCGCCACGACCGCGAAACCCCTGCCGTGCTCGCCGGCGCGGCTCGCCTCGATAGCGGCGTTCAGAGCGAGCATGTTGGTCTGCTCGGATATGTTGGTGATGACGTCGACCACCAGGCTTATCTGCATCGACCTGTCACCAAGGCCGTGCATTATCCCGGTGACCCCGTCCATCGCGTCCTGCATCTCGCCGAGTTTCTCAGCAGCTTCGGCGGCGGAAATGGAACCGCTGCGGGCGACGTCGTTGGCTTCACGAGCGGTCTCGGCCGAGGACTTGGCCTGGTCGGCCACGTTGGAGGCCATGTCGGCTATCTCGCCCACGATCTCGCTCGCTTCCTCCACCGTCCTGGCCTGGGCCTCGGCGCCCTTCGATATCTGGTCAACGGTGGATGCCACTTCCTCGGCGGACGCCATAACCTGCTGGGAGGCGGCGGCCAGTTCCTCGGACGTGGAGGTGACGGTGCTGGAGGCCTCACGGAGCTTGTCGATGATAACGCGCAGCCCGTCCACCATGGCGTTCTGCGCGGCTATCAGGGTCCCGATGACATCGGTGTAACGCTGGTCCAGCGACTGGGTAAGGTCCCCTTCCGCGACCGAATGGGAGAAGCTGATGAGAGGCGCCAGAGCGCGCTCTATGGCTACCTGGGTCCTCCAGGTGAGAAGCAGCTCACTCGCGAGGAACACCGCAAGGACGACCAGGACAATACCGGTTATCTCGCTGGCCTCGAGGTCGGTGAACAGCCAGAGGATGAGCGCGATTACAGCGGTGCCAGAGATGGCTCGTGTGATGCCGATGAGGATTATCTTACTTCTTATGGACAGGTTCTTGAACAAGTGACTATCTCGAGTGCTTTATCCGCCCAGGTTCTTTATCTTCTCGGCGACTTCCATGCCTGTTTCCTTGCCCGAGAAGAAAGAGACTGATTTCTCTATGTGAGCGGCAAGCTCTGGCAGTTGAGCGGAAGTGATGACATCAGGAGAGGTTCCGATGAGCTCGCAGTTCTTCTTCACCGTGGCTTTGGCTATGAACTCACCGACCGCGGCTGAAAGTATCTTCTCAACCTGCTGGGCCAAAGGATTGGCCAATTCAGACCCCCACTCTAGTTCACCGCGCCAAGTGTCCCCCAGCCGCAACAGGCCCGAAAGGCCTGCAATTCCTAAAATAGCGTACCAATACAGGGGAAAAAGTGCAACTCATTGACGCCCGGTTAATGCCCTCCTGCCCGTTTCCACTCCTCGAACTCCTCCGGTGTCAGAAGCACCTTTCGGGACTTGCTGCCCTCATGCGGTCCGACTATGCCCATCTGAGCGAGCTCGACAATGATGCGACGCGCCCTGGCGTAGCCCACCCTCAGGTGCGTCTGCAGCATCGATGCCGAAGCCTCTCCCGCGTAGACCACGTACTCAGCGGCCTCCTCGAGTAATGAATCGGTTCCGGAAAGGTCTTCCTTTACGAACGTCTCCACCTCCTCCAGGTCGATGGAAACTGCGCGCTCCTGGTGATTCTGCTCCTTGATGTAGCCGGTCAGCAGCTCGATCTCCTTCTGCTGGATGAGGGCTCCCTGCACCCTCTCGGCCTGCGGTATGTTGCCCGGGTCGAGCAGCATATCGCCCTTTCCGAGGAGTTTCTCGGCGCCCTTCGTCCCGAGGATGGTCCGCGAGTCTGCGTTGCTCGCGACCTGGAAGGCGATGCGGGCGGTTATGTTGTTCTTGATGACCCCCGTTATAACATCGACAGAGGGGCGCTGGGTGGCGATTATCAGGTGGATTCCAACCGCGCGGGCCTTGGCGGTGAGGCGGCTGATGGAGCTCTCGACCTCTTTCCTGGCCACGATCATCAGGTCGCCCAGCTCGTCTATGACGATGACTATCTTGGGAAGGGGCTCTATCTCCTTGTCTTTCTCCGCCGCGGCGTTGTACTCGTCTATGTGGACTACCCTCTGCTTCTGGAGTACCTGGTAGCGCCGGTCCATCTCGCGGACCGCCCACAGAAGAGCCTTTGAGGCGGGCTCCGGCTCGTTTATGACCGGGCACAGCAGGTGCGGCAGGCCGTCGTACCAGGTGAATTCGACGAACTTGGGGTCGATGAGGATGAAGTTGACCTGGTCGGGGCGGCACCTGAGGAGCAGGCAGCTCAAGAGCGCGTTGATGCAGCAGGACTTTCCGGCGCCGGTGGAGCCGGCAAGCAGCAGGTGCGGCAGTTGCGCCAGGTCGAGGATGACGGTCTCCCCGGACATATCCTTGCCGACCGACATGGTCAGGAGGTTGTGGGGCGCGATAGCACCCAGGGAGCCGATGATGTCTCCGAGGGTGACCGTGTCGCGGATGTGGTTGGGCACCTCGATGCCGATGGCGCGCTTGCCCGGTATGGGCGAGTAGATACGGATATCGGGTGAGCCCAGGGCGTAAGCGATGTCCTGCTCCAGCTCGGTGACCCTCTTCACCTTCTCCCCGGTGCCCACCTCGACCTCGAAGAGCGAGACGGTGGGGCCCCGAGACACCTTTATCACCTTGGCGTCCACGTCCATACTCTGGAGCGTGCGCTCTATGGCGTGCTTGCGTTCTTCGTTTGTCTGCTTGGAGAAAGCCTTGTCCTGGCTTCGGTTGAGTACGGAAGCAGGGGGCAGTTTGTACTTCCCCACCCTCGGCTTGCTGACATCGATAGCCAGTTGGCCCCCGGTCTCCTCTTTGAACTCCGTGGGTGGCGTCGGCTTGCTGGGGTAGACCTTGGCTCTGGCAGCATCCCGTGACTTCACAGCCGGCGGAGCCTCGACCTCCACCTGGGACGGTTCGCCCACCTCTTCATAGGACGGTTCAGCTCGCTCGGACTTGCCTCGGACCCTCGTAACAAGAGCGCGCACCTGCTCCTCGAAAGCCACCGTCACACCTGCGGCTAGAAGGGCAAAGGCGAAGATGTAAGCCCCCACGGACCCGATGAGCCGGGTAAGGGGCCAGGCGACAGCCGCCCCGATGAGCCCTCCCCCGCTGGAGAGGGTGTCGTAGGTGAACATGGAACCGGAGGGCTTTGAGATGTGGAACAGGGTGAGGAGCGCGACGCCGATGAGTAGCAGACCCACCGCCAGAAGGCCGATGCGGAACTCGAACCGCGGAAGCAGGGCTATCACCGAGACCGCGAGTAGGGCGAACGGCACGGCGAACCTCCCCACTCCGAGGAACCACGACAGGGCGGAGCGCACGTACCTTCCCACCACTCCCACCGTGGAGGGGGCGAATATGCACAGGAAGGTGAACATGGCAAGCGCGAGGAATCCGATGCCGTACAGCGCCCTCACGCGGTTGGGATCCAACCGCCGTTCTTTTGGTGCTGCCCGGTCTTTCTTGCCCTCGCCGCCCGATCGCACGCGCCCTTTCGGAGCGGGCTTCTTCTTCTTTCCCTTTCTACCCTTGGACAACCCAGAATACCTCTGTGATCTCGGAGAAAACCTACATTAAAGTATTCTTTTCGAGAGAAACCGCACCTTTAGCACATGGTTCGTGTGACTCGACACTGCAAGGGACAAGTATTCACCTTTTTAGGGTCTGACCCCGAAAGGTGAATTTCAACTCTGGAGTCTGACCCCGGAGTTGAATTATTTCTTTCCTGGAGTGTCGGCTAGAGAAGGGAGTCGATGCCGACGGTGAGGCCGGGCAGCTCCGCTATACGCTTGACCGCCAGCAATACTCCAGGCATGAAGCAGGAGCGGTCGGTGGTGTCGTGCCGGACGGACAGCGTCTGGCCCTTGCCTCCAAATATGACCTCCTGGTGCGCAACATAGCCGTCCAGCCTCACGCTGTGGATCCGGACCGCACCGAGGGAGCCGCCTCGTGTACCGGGTATATCCTTCTCAACAGAGCCAGGTACATCAGCCGCGGACATGGCCTCCTCCACGATGCGTGCGGTGGCGAGCGCGGTGCCGCTGGGCGCGTCCTTTTTCCCGCGGTGATGGAGCTCGATGATCTCGCACTGGTCGAAGACGGCGGCGGCTTCGCGGGCGAAACGCATCATCAGCACTGCGCCCAGTGCGAAGTTCGGGGCAATGAGCACGTTCGCGCCGCTCTCGAGCGAGCGCTTCCTTATGCGCTCGAGGCCCCCTGGCGCTATGCCTGTCGTGCCGACCACGCAGTGGACCCCGTTGTCCAGCGCCCATTCGATGTTCTGAACGGCCGCCTCCGCATGAGTGAAGTCGACCGCTACATCCGTTGAGTCGGGATCGAGCTCGGCGACCGCGGGCAGGACCTCCTGGCCGTTCAAGGGGTGGGTCACCACCACATCCCGGCCGCTCGAGGCAGCGTCGACCAGGCCGGCCGCCTCGAGATCCGCGTCCTCCAGCACGGCTTTCAGCACCTCGGTCCCCATCCTGCCGAGCGCCCCCAGAACCGCTACGCGAGTCATTTCGGATACCTCCCCCGGGCTCAGATCCTGCCGGACAGTCGGGGAGCCGCCTCCCCGTCGAACGGTCCTATCACAGCCAGGCTGGTCCCGTTCGAACCCCATGTCTCACCGAACACCCTTTGCAGGTCGTCCACGGTCACTTGCTCGATGCGCCAAACCAGCTCGTCCACTCTCAGATGCTCGCCGCTAGCCAGTTCGGCTTTGGAGATCCGGTTCATGCGGGTGCCGCTGTCCTCACTGCTTATGAGAAGGGCTCCCTTCAGGTGGTTCTTCGCCCGATCCAGCTCGAGCGGGTCGATACCGACATCGCGCAGCGCGACCAGCTCGTCTTCGACGAGTTCTATGACCTTCTGCGCCTGACCGGGATGCGTGCCGAAGTACAGGCCCACCATCCCCATTCCCAGGAAAAGGCCAATAAATGAGTATATCGAGTAGACTAGCCCCAGGCGCTCTCTTATACCCTGAAAAAGCCTCGAGCTCATGCTACCGCCGATGATGTTGTCCAGCACCGACAGTGCGAAGCGGTCGGGGTGCTTCCTGGGCAGGCCGCGCGAGCCCAGGGCTACGTGTGCCTGCTCGGTGTCCCTGGTCACGGTTACGGCCCGCGCGAGCGCCTCGATGGAGTCGTCCCTCCGCAAGGCCTCTCCCCTTTCCAGACCGTCGGTGCCGGCCCGTATGAGCTCGCAGAGCGACTCGTGCTCGACATCGCCGGCGGCGACAACCACCGTGCGCGAGGCAACGTATCTCTCGTAGTAAAAGCGCATGAGGTCGTCACGGCCGATGGATCTTATCACCTCGGAGTCACCGAGGACGCTGTGCCCGATGGGGTGCTCTCCCCATAATGAGGTTGCGAGATGGTCGTGGACAAGCTCGTCCGGGGAGTCGTTATGCATTCCGATCTCCTCGAGTACGACCTGCCTTTCCGAATCGAGCTCTCCCTCGTCGAGCAGGGAACTGCAGGTCATGTCAAGGGCGATGTCCACGGCCCTGGGCAGGTGCTCCGAGAGCACTCGCGAGTATACCGACGTATGCTCTCTACCGGTCGCGGCGTTTATGTCCGCCCCAACGAAGTCGAAAGCCTCGGCGATCTCCCGCGCGCTCATCCTGCGCGTGCCCTTGAAGAGCATGTGTTCCAGGAAGTGGGAAAGGCCGTGCTGGCCGTCTCCCTCGTCGCGGGAGCCGTTGTCTATCCATATGCCGAGGGAAACAGAACGGGTGCTCTCCATGCGCTCGGAGAGCACCCGTACACCGTTATCCAGATCGGTCCTTCTCAGGGGATGATCCGCCGACACTGGAATTACTCCCCGAGATCAATCGTTGTCCAGGTTCAGGGCCCTGAGGTTTATACGTCCAAGGTTGTCGATGGCCTCAATCTCGACCTCGATCTTGTCCCCGACGTTCAGTACGTCCTCGACCCTCTCAACACGTTTCCTGGAGAGTTTTGAGATGTGTATCAGCCCGTCCCGGCCGGGGGTCAGCTCCACGAAAGCGCCGAAGTTGGTGGTCTTCACGACCGTGCCGAGGTACTGCTCACCGACCTCGGGCTCCTTGGTGATGCTCTCTATGTCGCGACGCACAGCCTCGGCTTTGGCGGCGTCCTTGCCGAACACGAACACGCGCCCGTCGTTCTCGACGTCTATCTCGACGTCGTACTTCTCGATGAGGCCGCGTATGTTCTTACCGCCCGGCCCTATTAACTCGCCTATCTTGTCGATGGGGATGCTGATCTGGAGCATCCTCGGGGCGTTGGGCGAGACCTCCGAGCGCGGCTCGGGGATGGCCTCGGACATTGCCTTTATTATGAAGGACCTGCCCTGGCGGGCCTGCTCGAGCGCAGCTTCCATGATCTCGGACGAAAGGCCCAGGCACTTGATATCCATCTGCAGGGCGGTAATGCCGCGCTTGGAGCCGGCGACCTTGAAGTCCATGTCGCCAATGGCGTCCTCCAGGCCCTGGATGTCACTGAGGATCTCGTGCCTGCCGTCCTCCAGGATGAGCCCCATCGCGATGCCGCCGACGTGCATCTTGTCCCTCATGGGCACTCCGGCATCCATAAGGGCCATGCTGCTGGCGCAGACGCTGCCCATCGAGGTGGACCCGTTGGACTCCAGTACCTCCGAGACCAGCCTGATGGTGTAAGGGAACTCGTCCTCGGGCGGTATCAGCGCCAGAAGAGCACGCTCGGCGAGAGCGCCGTGGCCTATCTCCCTGCGCTTGGGGCCCCGCATGGGCCTGGCCTCCCCGCTGGAGAAAGGCGGGAAGTTGTAATGGTGCATGAAGCTCTTGTACTCCTCGATGCCGAGGTCGTCCAGTATCTGCTTTTCCCCGTGGGCGCCCAGCGTGGCGATTGTCAGCACCTGGGTCTCACCCCTGGTGAACAGACCGGAGCCGTGGGTCTTGGGGAGGAGGCCGACCTCAGTGGTGAGCTTCCGTATCTGGAACGGTTTCCTGCCGTCCGGACGGAGCCCGTTATCGAGTATCTGCGCGCGCAGCAACTTCCACTCGATCTTGTCCAGGACCTGCTTGACCACGCTCTCCAGCCCCGGGAACCTGGAGCTTTGCTCGTCGGCGAGAGACCGCCTTACGTCTTTCCGCATGAGGCCGCGTTCGTACTTAGACAGTCCCGGCACCGACGCGTCGAGCAGGACCTTCCTCATCTTCTCCTCGACCTTAGGCTCGACTTCGGCTGCAACGGCGTTGAAAAGGGCGCTGCTGCCGGCGATACGCGAGCATATGGATATGACTTTGCGGCGGCTGGAGTCGAACTGTTCAGCGGCGAGCCGGGGGACTTCGCTCAGCGCCTCGTTGGCAGCCTCGACTGCGTCGGAGTCGTCCCGGACGTGGGCGCTGACGAGGTCAGAAGCTGCTTTCTGGTACCGCTCTTCCAGAAATCCGTTTATCTCAGAGAGTATCTCCGCCTTCGGCTTCTCTCCGCTGTCGACCCTCGCGGCGGCGTCGAGCTCGGCTATCGCTTCGACCAGCTTCTTGATGGCGTCATGACCGACACCGAGTGCCTCGATGATGTCGATCTCGCTCACCTCGCTGGCTCCCGCCTCCACCATGAGGATCGATTCAGCGTTGCCGGCGACGACCAGGTTGATGGCGGACTCGGCCAGCTCCTGGTAAGTGGGATTGATGATCCACTTCCCGTCGAGCCTGCCTACCCTCACGCCCGCCAGCGGACCGTGGAACGGGATGTTCGACAGGCTCATTGCGCAGGCTGCGCCGATGATGCCGAGAATGTCGGGCGGATTCACCATGTCCGTGGAGAGTACGGTGATGACCACCTGCATCTCGTTCCTGAAGCCCTTGTCAAAGTTGGGGCGCAGGGTCCTGTCTATGATGCGGGCGGTCAGCGTAGCCATGTCGGTCGGACGGCCCTCGCGCCTGAAGAAGCTTCCCGGTATCTTACCGGCCGCGTAGAGCTTCTCTTCCACGTCCACTGTCAGCGGCATGAAATCGATGGGGCGGACATCTTCGCTTGCCACCGCGGTGGCGAGGATGCTGGTGCCTTCACACGTGACGAGGGCTGCGCCGTCGGCCTGCTTGGCCATCTTTCCGGTTTCGATGTGTATCCTGCGACCGAAGATCTCGATCTCTTTCGTGATTATTCCCATAATAAAAAAATCCTTCCTTGCCTCACTTCATAACATGAGACCCGTATTCGATTAACTTATTCAGTAAGAGATGTGCGGGTCCTCAGCTATTCTCCTTTACCTCCTCAATCCAAGCGTCTTGATGAGAGCGCGGTATCGCTCGACGTCTTCCTTCTTCAGATAATTCAGCAACCTCCTTCTCTTTCCCACTTTCATCAAGAGGCCTCTTCTCGAATGATGATCCTTCTTGTGCACCTTGACGTGCTCGGTCAGGTCGTTGATATCGTGAGTGAGCAGGGCTATCTGAACCTCGGTCGATCCGGTATCGGTGGCGCCGCTCCCGAACTCGGCGATTATCTCTTTTTTCCGTTCACTTTCCAGCATTCTTTCTCCCGCGCAAATCGCATGTTTTGACACATATTAGCACACTTTGCGCCCGGCCGGTGAAAACCGCCGGTCGCCGGGGGACCCGACACGCGGGGAGCGGGGGCGGCTTCCTCAGCCCTGCCACTGCCGGGAAACGCGTGTCAGTGCGTATCGGAGACGCCTTCCTGAAGGAGGGTGCGTGCCTTTTCGACGTCACGCTCCATCTGTCGCACCAGGTCTTTCTCGCCGACGAAAGCCTTTTCGTCTCTCAACCTGTGATGGAATTCGACCTCCAGCGATTCGCCGTAGATGTCTCCGCTGAAATCTAGCAGGAATACCTCCAGGGCGGTCTCGCCGTCACCGAAGGTCGGGTTCGATCCTATGTTGATGGCGCAGAGGTAGTGTGCCCGGCCGAGCCTGGCCTTCCCGGCGTAAACCCCGTCCGGTGGGACGCAGAAGTCCCGGTCCATGGCTATGTTCGCCGTGGGGAAGCCGAGACGTTTTCCCCGGTGGTGTCCCTTGACCACCCTGCCGGTCACGGCGTAGGGGCGACCCAGCGCCCTCATCACATCGTGAGCCCTGCCCTCGGTTATGAGGCCGCGGATGAGGGTGCTCGAGAGCTGGCCGAGCTCGTCCAGCTGGACCAGCGGCACCGTATGGACCTTGAAGCCCAGGTCCGCCCCTCGTGAACGAAGTGTTCGCACGTCCCCCTGCCCGCCCGCACCGAAGTGGAAGTTTTCCCCAACGCAGACTTCGACGGCTCCGAGCTGTCCGACGAGGAGATCGGAGCAGAAGTCATGCGGAGACATGGCGGCGAAGCGTCTGGAGAACCTCATGGATATAGTGAAGTCCAGACCCAGTCCGGAGAGTATCTCGAGCTTCCTGCGAGGAGCGGTGATGATGCACGGACTCTCCCCGCACACGAGCTCACGGGGGTTCCTTTCGAAGGTCAGGGCGACGGAGGGTATCTTCTTCTTCTCTGCTTCACGCACGCAGTCGCGGATTATAGCCTGGTGCCCGAGGTGGATTCCGTCGAAGACGCCGATGGTGACCACGGATTCGGAACCGTGCTCCCTGAACTCCTCGGAATGCTTAAGAAGCTTCATCGTCTCTTGACCTCGAGTCGAACGGCCTTAGTACCCTCACCGCTCGTCCGCTGACTCCGGGCTGGTCGTCTGGCCTGGCAGGACCGTACAAAGCCAGCAGATTTCCTTCACCGTCGAGCACCCTGAACGCGGCTGAGCGCGAGAGGTCACCGTCCCGCCGCGTCACCAACTCCTCGAGGAGGGGTTTGCCCTGCGAGACCGCCAGCGATCCGGCGCCGTCAACCGCAACAGAGGGCAGATGCCTGACGGCGTCCTCGAGGCTGATAAGGCAACGGTCGAGAGCCGCGCCTTCGGAGGAGAGCTCATCGATGGTCACGGAATCCTCCAATGCAAAGCTCCCCGAGCGCGTCCTGCGCAGTCCCGAGACGCAGGCGAGGCACCCCAGCTCGCGCCCGAGGTCGTTCACCAGCGACCGGACGTAAGTGCCAGGGCCGCATCGCACCCGCAGCCGGGTCTCAACCGAGTTACCGTCGTCATCGACCGAGAGCACCTCTATCGTGTCTATCTTTACCGTTCGCGAGGGGGGCGAGACTGGGATGTTCGCCCTCGCGTATTCGTAAAGAGGCCGCCCTAGGTGCTTGACCGCTGAGAAAACGGGCGGCACCTGCTGTTGTTCACCGGCAAGACCCTGAGCCGCCCTGTCCACATCTTCCGCGGTGACCCCGGACGCGTCGCCGGTTGCGATGACATCCCCTTCAGTAT
>JAGUWJ010000142.1 GCA_020062425.1 Actinomycetota bacterium | reverse complement strand
GCTGCTGCTCTCCTGGCCGGCGAAACTGTTTCTGGCCGTTAAGACGCTGACAGGCTTCGGTCTCGCGGTATTCATCGGGCTGATAAAATGGTTCGCCGCTTTTAAGTACTCCTCGGTCCCGGTAAACCCGCCGGCCGCGCTGCCCAGGCTCCCCGACTACTCGAGCGCGCAGAAGCTGCGCATGGAGATAGAGTACCTGGAGGCGAGCGTATCGGCGCACCCTCTCGAGATACTGGCGCCGGAGGAGCTCGCCCGGGCCGGGTTGAACAGCGCCGAGCTGGACCGCCACCTGGGAGAGACCGTCACCCTCATCGGCTGGGTCATAGCCCAGCGGCGCGCGGTGACCAAGAGGCGCGAGTACATGCAGTTCCTCACCCTGGAGGACCCTTTCGGCACCTTCGAGGCCACCATCTTCCCCGCCGACTACGAGCGCCTGGGCTCAGCGGTCCGCGTGTCGCGCATACTGCGGGTGACCGGCGAGGTCACCGACCGCTCGGGGAGCGTCTCCCTCACCGCCAGCCAACTGGAGCCGGTGGCGCCGGGGCCCCTGCTCGGTACGGATGAATGGGCTCCAACGGACCCGGTCGGCAGGTAGCGTCGTGGATTGACCTTCCGTGTGGTCGAGTTCTACCGCGCCAGCGGGCTCATGGAGCGCAGGCGCGCGACAATCGGCGGAAGGGTCTCAATGCAGTAGTCGATCTCTTCCTCGGTGGTGGAGCGGCCGAGCGAGAACCGGACTGAGCCCTGGGCCTCGCGCGGGTCCACCCCCATCGCGACCAGAACGTGCGACGGCTCCAACGCCTCCGACGAGCAGGCGGAGCCTGTGGAAGCGAATATGCCGGCCGTATCGAGTTGGAGGCATATCGCCTCTCCCTCGATGTACGAAATCCTCAAGTGCACGTTGTTGGGAAGCCGCTTCTCGGGGTGTCCGTTCAGCCGGACGCCCTCGATCGAGCCGGTGATTCCCTCGATGAGGCGGTCCCGCAGTGCCGTCATGCGGGGCACTTTCTCGTCCATCTCGGCCGAGGCCACCTCGGCCGCCGCCCCGAGTCCGACGATGCCGGCTATGTTCTCGGTCCCGGCGCGCATCCCGCGCTCCTGCTCGCCCCCGTGTATGAAGCGCGCCAGGCGCGTGCCCTTCCGTACATAGACGGCGCCTATTCCCTTGGGTCCGTACAGCTTGTGGGCCGATACGCTCAGCAGGTCGATCCCCAGATCGTCGACGTCCACCGGCATGTTGCCCACGGTCTGGACAGCGTCAGTGTGAAGGTACACCCCCGCTTCCCTGCAGACTGAGGCCACTTCTTTCACAGGCTCGATGGTCCCCACCTCGTTGTTGGCGTGCATTACCGAGACCAGAACCGTCTCGGGGCGTATCGCCTTCCGGATATCCTCCGGGTCGACGACTCCGTTTGAATCGACCTCCACGAATGTGGCGGCGTACCCGTGCTCGGCGAGGAACCTGGCGGTCTCGAGCACCGCGTGATGCTCGACCGTGGTGGTCACGATGTGGTTGCCCCTGCCCTCGTTCGCGAGCAGGACGCCCCACAGCGCCATGTTGTCCGATTCGCTGCCCCCCGAGGTGAAATAGACCTCTTCAGGGTTGGCGCCGATCAGCGAGGCCACCTTGCCACGGGCCGTCTCGATACTCGTGCGCGACTCGCGCCCGAGCGAATAGAGCGCGGACGGGTTGCCGAACTTCCCTGCCAGGTACGGCTCCATCGCCTCTCGTACTGCCGGGTGCACCGGTGTCGTCGCGGCGTGATCCAGATAGACGAACTCGATACTACTCACTCCCCCCGAGCCTTAGAGGTCACCCGCGCGCGCCAGGCGGGGCGGTCATCGTACCGGCCTTGTTTGATATATAATAGTCCGACTAATGTTAATCAGGAAGTGCAGCCATAAGGAGGTTGGCAATGGAGGTCACACTCAGCATCATCAAGGCTGATGTGGGGGGCTTTGTCGGGCATTCCGACGTGCATCCGGAGCTGCGGAAACGCTGCGTAGAGCACCTGGACAAGGCCAAAAAGGACGGGATGATAATCGACTACTGCCAGGGCGAGGTCGGGGACGACATCGCCATGATTATGACGCACACCCTGGGGATCGAGAACGAGAAGCTCCACAAGTTCGCCTGGGACACCTTCACCTCCATGACAGAGGTGGCCAAGGAGTACGGACAGTACGGGGCCGGGCAGGACCTCCTTGTGGATGCCTTCTCGGGCAACCTCAAGGGAATGGGGCCAGGCTTCGCCGAGATGACTTTCGAGGAGCGCCCCGCGGAGCCCATACTTATCTTCCTCGCGGACAAGACCGAGCCCGGCGCCTGGAACATGCCACTCTACAAGATGTTCGCCGACCCGTTCAACACCATCGGCCTGGTCATTGACCCCAGCATGCACGAGGGTTTCCGCTTCGAGGTCCTCGACCTCATCGGCGAGCGCAAGATAATCTTCAACCTCCCCGAAGAGATGTACGACATGCTGGTCTTCATCGGCTCTCCTTCCCGCTATGTCATCAAGCACGTGTTCCGCAAGAACTCCGACGAGCCCGTTGCGGTGACCTCCACCCAGCGCCTCTTCCTGATGGCAGGCAGGTACGTGGGCAAAGACGACCCGGTCATGGCCGTACGCTCTCAGAGCGGCCTGCCCGCTGTGGGCGAGGTCCTGGAGCCGTTCGCCTTCCCCCACACCGTGGCCGGATGGATGAGAGGGTCGCACCACGGCCCTCTGATGCCCGTGGGAGTGGAAGACGACACGCCGACCAGGTTCGACGGCCCGCCTCGAGTGGTGAGCCTGGGCTTCCAGCTGAAAGACGGAAAGCTCATCGGCCCCCGCGACATGTTCGCTGACATCAGCTATAACAACGCGCGCCAGATAGCCCTCGACGCGGCCGACTACCTCAGGCGCCACGGACCGTTCGAACCGCACAGGCTGCCACAGGAGGAGATGGAATACACCACCATGCCCAACGTCATGAAGAAGCTCAAGGACCGTTTCGAAGCTGTAGACTGATCCACTCCGGGAGCAAGACGTTGAAAAGCGGCCCCCCTCGGGGCCGCTTTCTTCTTCGGGCGGTTCGACGGCTCCAGAGGGGCGACGCCGCCACGGGGCCGCGTCAAAAGCCCCGCAGCATCGCCTCCCACTCGTTGGTGAACAGCAGCGAGGCGAACCTCTGATACTTCGAGAAGGAAGCGTTCTTGCCCAGGCGCACCAGAAACAGGTTGGCCGAGTCCATTGTGATGTTGGGCTCATCCGTAGCCATCTCGATGAAGCCGTATTTCGCGGCGAGGTTGATGAAGAGCTCGCGGTACTGCATCTTGGTCATGCCGGTCACCTCGAGGTCCCAGTGCCACGTGAAGGCTGTGGTAAGTACTATCTTGTCCTCGTAGAAGGGGTCGTTGAAAGCGGCGTCGAGCATCGAGACTGCAAGGCCGAGCTCCCTGTAGTTGCGGCTCACCTCGATCGCGCCCAGCTCGAACAACCATGGGTAACCAGGCTTGCCCCACCTTTCCTTCTCCGAGGGGCGGTGTATACCCACGTAAGAGATCAGGAGACCGCCGCTGGTCCCGGCTATTACGTTGCCACCTTCCTGCTCTGCGACGTTGACGAGCGCACGCTTCTGCCTGTCAGGATTGTGCCTGCTGAACATGCAGATTCCCTCATCGACGGTGAGGCCCTTCAACATTTCTGCGGGGCAATAGTTCTCGATGTGTACGGTACCCCTGGGAGTTTCGATATCTGACGAGTTCTTTTTCGGCGGGACGGGGGATTCAGGTTCCTCTTCAGTCGGCGCCTCTCCCAAAGAAGGGACCTTGCCGAACTCACCCACCAGGGGTGGCTTCAACGGTCCTCCCGCCCTGGTGGGGGTCTCCAGCGACCCGGTCTCGCCTTGAGCTTCTCCGGAGTCCTTCGCGCGCCTGCCTTCTTTTCCAAGCATTGGATGAGCTTTCTTCTACGCCGTCCCGATGCAAGAAGTATAATGGAAACAACGCAGGCAATTCCAAGGCGAGGGACCTGACAGCGGGAGGTCAAAGGTGTTAGTCCGAGACCGCATGACTGAGAATCCCATCACGGTTCAGGCGGCTGACCCTATAAAGGTCGTGTGGGACCTGGTGGAAGAGCACCGGCTGCGCCGGTTCCCGGTGCTTGAAGGCGACAAGCTGGTAGGCATCGTCACCGACAGGGACCTGCGCAACGCCACCGCCTCGTCGGTGGTCCTGACAGAGAAGAAGTACCACGACTTCCTTCTCAACACGGTCAAGGTGGGTTCCATAATGACGCCCGAGCCCCGGACGGTCTCACCGGACGAGGATCTCCTGAAGGCTGCGGAAGCGATACTGGAGCTCAGGGTCGGCGGACTTCCGGTGGTGTCGGACGGGAAGCTTGTGGGAATACTGACCGAGACCGATCTCGTAGAGACGCTTATCGAGCTGCTGCCCCGCTAGGTCCTCATAGGCCCAGCTTGGTGTCTACATACCAGACGCCCTTGACCCTTACCGTATCCAGGGTCCGGTTCTCCTTCTCGACCTTCTTCATATCGCGGGTGTCGCTCTTGGTCTCACCCAGGATCTTCGCTGTATAAGTGATCTTGCCGTCGGTGAGGATCACAGCCGCCTTGTTCTTGTCGCTCTGGTCGTACCGGGTCTCCATCTTCAGGCCGTCGACCTTCACCTTGACCTGCTTGAACGCCCCCTCGGCGAGCTCTTCCTGCTCCTTGGTCAGCTCCTGGGGGACCACCGCCGCCTTGTAGGCTTCCCAGTCGCCGCTCTGCATTGCGTCCAGGTATTGCTTGACCGCTCCCTCGGGCGTATTACTCCCGCATCCAGAGGTCAGGACGGCAAGCGCCAGAAAAAGTGAAATTACCAGCACGGGCACGTGAAGTCTGTAACTCGAATAGCTGCGGCGCATCTTGGGGGGTACTCCCTCCTGGAACCCAGGGCCACCGGCTCCTACTGCACGGGCTGTTCCTGCTCTCTGTCCGCCGAAGCCATCGGCACGTCCACGTACCACTGGCCTTTGAACTTACGCGTATTGATGGTGGGGGTTATCCCGTAGTTCTTCTTTATCTCGGCAATGGTGGTGGTCTCTTTCTCGTTGGTCATCGGGTTGGTGCCGGTTATCTTCCCGTCGGTCAGCTCCACCTCGGCCTTGTTCTTGTTCTTCTTGTCGTAGACGGTCTTGAACTTCAGCCCCGTGTACTTGAAGTCGGCCTCCTTGAACTTCTTCTCCTCGTCGTTCATGTCGGCCTGTGTCATCCTTCTCACGTTCTCCGGATAGATCGAGCTCAGGTAGGCGTTCCAGTCGCGCGCCTCGATGGCGTTGTAGAAGTTCTCCACCGCCTGTTCAGGCGAGGAGGCTCCGCCGCATCCTCCGAGGAGCACCGGAACCGCCAGAAACAGGCTCACCGCGACGGCGACAGCCAGTCCGGTCACTCGGTTAAACCTTGTCTTGTTGCCCAACTCGATACCTCCTCCAGAGAGCAGCGGTCTGCTAAGACCCGTATTGTTCTGCGGATTATACCACTACGACACCGCGCCCCGCCGCGTGGGCGGACGATGACCGGGTTATCTGACCGGTCCGTAGGTTTCTATCACTTCCCAGGAGGTGGAGGAGGCGGCGGGGGCGCCGGCGGCTCTCCCCCCGCTCCGGGTG
>JAGUWJ010000083.1 GCA_020062425.1 Actinomycetota bacterium | reverse complement strand
CAGGCTCGCGGCGAGGTGATGCGCGAAGACGCAGGCGATGCCAGGACACGAGAAGGCCATCTCGTCCAGAACGAGAGCTGCAGTGAGCTCTGACTGGCCTCCCCCGCCAGCTGCTTCAGAAACGAGCATCGAGGGTATTCCCAGTTCGGAGCTGCTCTCATAAATGGCTCGTACGCGTGCGGGGTCAGGGTGGCCGTCCAGCTCGAGGACGATCGGCTCAACCTCTTTCTGCCTGAACTCGCGGCAGACCTCCACTATCTCCGCGGCGCCGTCGGGCATCCTCTTATCCAACACGATAACCGACCTCCCTCTCGAACACGTCGAGCCGGTTTATCTGGTTCGTCCCCTCGTATATCTGCGCGACCTTGGCGTCACGGAAGCACTTCTCGATGCCGTGGCGCCTGGCCATGCCCTCCAGGCCCACTATGTCCGCGCAGGTCGAGGCGGCGCGCACCGCGAGGTCGGTCGCGTCCGCCTTCAGCGCGGAACCGTGCCGTATGAAGTTCTCTATGGCTTCCTCGCTGACCATCTGCTTCTTCAGCCCGCTCACAATCGAGCCCACGAGGTCTATTCCCGCGAGGTCCTCGAGCCAGTCCGCGCGCAACAGGCCGCCCGGCGTGACCTTGAGCGCGGCACCGGTAACGGGGTTGTTGATCATCTTCATCAGGTGCAGGAAGTCGATCGCCACGGCGAAATTGACCCAGGCGTGCCTGAGCTCGATTATCTCGGTCATGATGCCCGCGAGAGCGAATTGCACCCACGCCTCGTCTATGAGCCGGTGCCCGTTTATCTTCTTCTCGCTGGCGTAGCGTACGGTCCTCTCGACGACCCCCCGCGCCAGGCCGACCGCGCCGCATCCGATGCCGCCCCGGCTGAACGAGAGTATCTCTTGGGTATGCCGCATGCCCTCTCCCTCGGGCGCCCACAGGTTCTCCTCCGGCACGAAGACGTTGTCGAACAGCAGTTCAGCAGTCGGACAGGCCTTCTGCCCGCACTTCAACTCGACCCTGCCAGGCGAGAACCCCTCGGACGTAGCCGGGACCATGAAGGTGCAGTCCGTCTCCAGGGGGCGCGAGCGGTCGAGTGGAGCGTTCACGCATATGAAGTTCGCCAGGTTTCCGTTGGTGATAAAGCACTTGGTGCCGTTGAGCACGTACCCGCCCGGCACTTTCTTCGCTTCTATCGAAGGGCGCATCTTCGCCATGCCCGCGGGGTGCTCGACGTCGGTGCCCCCGCCCGGCTCTGTAATAGCCCACGAAAAGAAGACGGGATTGCCCTTCTTCTCCTCCTCGACCATGTGCTTCATCATGCGGAGCAGGTTCCCCGGCATGAACTCGACGCAGGCGCACAGGAAACCGAACATGTTGAACACTATGAGCGCCGTCAGCCCGTAGCAGGCCGCGCACCCTTCCTCGACGAACACCAGCAGGTCGAGGCAGCCCCACCCGTTCCCGCCGAGCTTCACGGGGATGAAGGAGGAGGGAATGTGGTGCTCCATCGCCCTGGCGTAGAAGTCCCAGTCCACGTACGAGGGGTCTTGGGCGCACCTGGCATCCGTTTCGAGTGCGATCGGCTCCATCACCTCGCGGGCGAACCTGCGTGAGAAGGCCTGGGTCTCCTCCGCGTGCCTCACGTACGAGGGGAACCGCTTCTTCATGACTTTCAGGACCGGGGCGTATTCGAGCAGGTCCTGCCCGCCGCCCATGAAGGAGTAGTGGGTGCCCTCTGCATCCATGCAGCCTCGCCTCCCTGTTTGTCAGAGCCAGTCGATCCTCGCGGGCTCTCTCCTTACGGCCCGGTCGCAGACCCCGAGCGGATAACCGACCGATATCGCGGTGAGCAACTTGAACGGGTGCACGATCCCGAGTTTTTTACGCATCTGTGGGAAGAAGAGAAGAGGTATGTTGAGCAGCCCGATGAGGCAGGTCCCCAGGCCGAGAGAGTGAGCCGCGAGCACGATGTTCTCGACAGCAAGCGCGGTATCGAGGTCCACGTTGCCGATGCCCCGCTTGTCGCAGAGGACCAGGATGGCGGTGGGCGCCCCCAGGAAGACCTCGTGGTAAGGCATGTCCGTGACTGCCTTCACACCGATAGCAACCCTCTGGTCGCCCTCACCCGGCCTCTTGTAGCTGAACACCGTCGCGAAGGCCTTCTGGCGCCAGGGACGCCGCTCGAACTCCTCTCCACTGTTGGGGAAAGCCAGCTTCGAAAGCGGCCGCGCGATCATCTCGGTTTTCTTGCAGAGGTCCTGAAGAAGCTCAGCGTCCTGGACCACGGTGAACTTCCACGGCTGGTTGTTGCCGGCTGATGGAGCGAACCGGCCTGCCTCGATGATCCTTTCTATCATTTCCCGCGGTACCTGCTGCTTCTTGAAGAGACGCACGCTGCGCCGCTTGAATATCACCCTTTCCGTCTCGGTGAGTCTCTCCTCGCAGTCCGCGAAGTCTTCAGGCGTGTCATCACCGAAAGGCCGCGGGTAAGTGGTCTCATCGGACGGGAACACGTCTACATTCTTGTAACGGCCGCTGTGCACCCGATAGACCCCGACGGACTTTATGGCCCCCTTGGGGCAGACGGCGAGGCAACTGTCGTACAGAACGCACCGGAACTCATCGTAAAGCCCTGTGAACGCCGGCAGGCCGTCCCTCAACTCGAGGATCTGCATCGGGCACGTCTTCACACAGCGCTCGCATCCGTCGCAGAGCTCTTCGGAGAGCGTCATCCGCGGCCAGGTGGTAGGCGGCAGGTAGGCCTGCCTCAGATTCTCAAGCAACATCTGAACCCTCCCCTTCGAAAGCCTTTTCCAGCAGCTGCGTCTTGGTGGTGGCCCGCTCGAGCGTGCCGGGCTTGAGCCAGGTGATCGACGGCCTCACTTTCAAGAGCTTGTGCATCTCCTCGCCGATTTCGGAGGCGAGCGCGTCAAGCTCGCCCTCTTTCACTTCCTCACCGTGCTCGATCTTGAGCTTGAGCGGCGGCGTTACCCGCGGCGGCGGCTCGGTGAGCACAATACGGAAGTGCCCGGTGACCCTGGGGACGAAGCCCTGGATGACACCCTCTATGGAAGCGGGGTATACGGGCACGCCTTTAACTTTGAGCATGTCGTCCGCGCGCCCCACTATCTTGTAGCGGAAGCCGCTCATACCGCAGGGGCAGGGCTCGGTGAAGACCTGGTGTATGTCGTTCAGGGTAAAGCGCATGTCGAACCAGGCCGCCCCTTCGGGGTGCAGCGAGGTCGCGGCCATCAGCCCCGTGGCACCGTGTTCCATGGGCACGGGGCCCCCGTTTTCGGGGTCCACCAGCTCGTAGTAAGCGAGGTCGTCCGCGAGCCAGTGCATGCCCTGGTAGACGGGGTGGGCGCAGGAAGCGCCGTAGCCCGCGCCCAGGTCGAAGACCTCTGCGCCGTATTCCCGCTCCAGGCGCTCGCGCAGTTCGGGTATCCCGGCGCCCGGCTCGGCGCCGCACATGAGTATCTTTATTCCCAGGTCCTTCACGGTGTGCCCGAGAACCTCTTCGGACTTCTCTATGAGGTGGAGCGCGAGCGACGGTGTGCCCGCGAGAACGTTGACCTTATACATCTTTACAAACTGGAGTATCTTCTCGGTCCCCGCCTCCGCGCCGATGGGAACCATCATCACGCCCGGGTATTCGCTGAACCACAGCAGCTGCGGGGTGCCGGCCGCGTGCATGCACAGGCCGAAACAGAGGCCGATGCGGTCCCCCGGTCGGATGCCCATCCGCCAGGCGGCGCGGCTCATTATCTCTTTCGCGTCCTCTATGCCCGCTTTGAAGTTCGGGTAGGGTGTGGGCACCCCGGTGGTCCCGGAGGTCGTGGTCAGGAGGTACAGGTCCTTCATGCGGGCCTCTCCGAAGAGGTGGGTCAGTATTTTGTCCATGTCGAGGCCCACCTCGGCGATTATCTCCCTGATGTCCTCCTGGCCGGCGATGGGGATGGCTGCGGCGTAGTCCTCGAAACTCTTGATATCGCCCGGTTTTATACCTGCCTTCTCAATGCGACCCCGGTTGAACGGCGAGTTCTCGTACTGCCACTCCAGGGCGGCGAGGAGCCTGGGGAGCTGCATCTCGCGCATCTCGGGGGTGTTCAGGAGAGGCTCCACGTCCATGTTCCAGTACGTCCTCTCCGATGCCATGGCTCACCCCCCGTTCCGGTGCGGTCTCACCGCTTCAAAATATGGATGCTCATTGCCGCGGGCTCGGTCCCCATGACGCCTCCGCCGTTCAAGGTGAGCCCCATCTTCGCGCCGGGCCGCTGCCGTCCTCCGGCCTCGTCCCGCAGTTGCCAGACCACTTCCGATATCATGCCCAGGCCTGTGGCCCCTACCGGGTGCCCCTTCGATATCAGGCCGCCGCTGGTGTTTATGGCCACTTTCCCGCCGATCTCCGTCCATCCGTTGTCTATCCATTCGTTGGCCTCACCGGGACCGCAGAGATCCAGGTCCCCCATGAACGAATACTCGGACACCGTGGTCGCCTCGTGCACCTCGATGACGTCGAGGTCGAGCGGCCCCACTCCGGCTTGCTCGTAAGCCTGCCTGGCCAGGTGGTGTATTATGCCCGGCTCGCCGAGCGGTACCTCGCCCAGGCCTGTGCCGTTCGCCGAAGCCTCGACGGTCACGAACTTAGTGGTGAAAGAGCGGGCGAACTTCCTGCTGGTCAGCACGGCCGCCGCCGCGCCGTCGCTTATCGGTGCGCACATCGGCCGGGTGAGCGGCTCCGAGATCATGGGCGCGCCCATCACTTCTTCCAGGGTGTAGACTTCCCTGTACTGCGCGTGGGGGTTGAGACTGCCGTTCTTGTGGTTCTTGACGGCTATCTTCCCGAAGTGCTCAGGTCTGGCCCCGTACTCGCGCATGTAGAAGCGCGCCAGGGCCGCGTAGAAATCCATGAAGATCGAGCGGTTTACCCCGCTCCCTTCCGCGCCCGCGATGCCCAGGCCTTCCCTCTCTATTATCTCAGTTATCTTGTGGATCTCCTCAATATCTACTGCCGTCCGGAGCGCCGTGAACGACTTGAGCTTGTCCTCGTCGTAGAGCTTTTCGGCCCCTGCCACCAGCACGCAGTCGTGGATGCCCGCCGCGACCGACAGCCAGCCGAAGTGGAAAGCGGATGACGCGCTGGCGCATGCGTTCTCGATGTTGAATATGGGGATGCCGTCTATGCCCAGCGGCCTGAGCCAGACCTGTCCCCTGATCGCCTCCTGGCCGGTCATCAGGCCAGCCATCGAATTGGAGACGTAGGCGGCCTGGATCTGTTTCGTAGTCACGCCGGCGTGCTTCATCGCTCCTGTGACGGCTTCCGCCGTGAGGTCTTTCAGAGAGCGCTCCAGGAACTTGCCGAAACGCGTCATGCCGACACCGAGTACGACCACCTGTCGCATCTTATCTCCTGGCTGCGGTACCGCTTCATAGAGGGTGCGGCCGCCGGCAATTCTGCGCCGGCAACTGCTCCAGTCAGACGCTATTATTTCTATTCCGGTCAGTCAATATAAGAGCATCGGCCAAAACCCTGATTTCACCCCTCCAAATTAGCCAATAACCGCGTGGTTTTCAATCAGGGTGGGTACCGCCGGCGATCGGCGGAGTG
>JAGUWJ010000084.1 GCA_020062425.1 Actinomycetota bacterium | reverse complement strand
TTTGCTGACTTCTGCAATCAACAAGTCTACCCAAAGGGGCGGATGACTGCTCTGCTTATCAAGAGCTGGATGTGTCCGGTAAGATGGTGACTAATTCAAGAGTAAATTATTGGTTGGCGTGTTCAATATCAGGGAAGGCACAGGTTGATGGGAAATGGTAAAAACTGGTAAAGGGAGAGCATATGCAGTTGAGGTTTAAGTTATATATGAAGTGAAGGAAGAGAAAAAGTGGGAAAAGACACAAAAGACTTAAACATGGGGGAATGGCCCCTGCTGAAAGAAGCGATATCGATAATAGGGGTCGAGCGTATTGATGAGAAGGTGAAGAAGGCTCAAGCCTACGCGGAGATGCTCAAGAAGAGAAGGGAATGGGCCGGGCTTACATCAAAGACGCTGGCGGCGAAGCTAGATGGAGCGATGGCACAATCGGCGTGCGTGGCGGCGGAGATCAAAGGAGAGCCCGGAGAGATACTCGACATCGGTGCTGGTGGGGGGATCCTGGGGGTAGTGCTTGCTGTTGTTATGGAGGAATGGCGTGTTACGCTGGCGGAGTCCTCGAGCCGGAAGGCGGCGTTCCTCGCGGAGGTCAAGAGCGCATGCGGGCTCCGGAACGTGAGCGTGTTGAACGTCAGGGCGGAAGAGATCTCTGGAGGACCGGGTTACGATTTCTGTGTATCCCGTGCCGCGGGCACGATCAGGGAACTGGCGCCTTTGGCCTTGGCCCTGCTGAAACCTCGAGGTACGTACCTGGCACTGAAGTCCAGCGACCCGGGCGCCGAACTGGAGGAGGCCGAAGGGACGCTTTCTACCGCCGGGGGCAGGCTGGTGGGAGTGGTGCGGGCTCAAAGAGGCACCCTCGAAAACCCTCTCAGGGGCGGCTCGATTGTAGTCGTCGAGAAGATGTAAGATATTGGGGCCCTGGCTTCAGGCGGGAGTGTGGAAGTGAACGAATACATCGAAAGCGCGGGAGCATCGCTTGGCGGGCCTCCTGCGAGGACCATAGCTATAACAAACCAGAAAGGCGGAGTGGGAAAGACCACCACAGCCATAAACCTCAGTGCATGTTTCGCGGACATGGGCAAGAGGGTGCTCATGGTTGATATGGATCCTCAGGGGAACGCCACCAGCGGTGTCGGTATCGACAAAGGTGACATCAGCGGCTGCACTTACGAGATGCTGGTCGACGGCGTCGACCCGGGGTCGGTGGTCCTGCCCGGGCCCATCGAAGGTATGGAGGTGATCCCTTCCACCCTCGACCTGGCGGCCGCCGAGATCGAGCTTGCTACGGAGCTGAGCAGGGAAAACAGGCTTCGCAAAGCCCTGGACCCCTTGAAGGCCTCGTACGATTTCATAATAATCGACTGCCCGCCCGCGTTGGGTTTGCTGACCATAAACAGTCTCTCGGCGGCGGGCGAGGTCCTTATACCGATCCAGTGCGAATTCTACGCACTGGAGGGGCTGGTCTACCTGCTGCGGACTATCCAGAGGGTTAAACAGCACGTCAACCTCGAGCTGAAGATATCGGGAGTGCTGTTGACCATGTACGACGTCCGCACCAACCTCGCCAAGGACGTCGAGGCGGAGGTTCGGCGCGAGTACCCGAGCATGACTTTTCAGACGGTCATACCAAGGACCGTCAGGCTTTCCGAGGCTCCCGGGTTCGGGAAGCCGATCATTCTGTACGAACCCTCATCCAAGGGCGCATGGGCTTATGCTGAACTTGCAAAGGAAGTGGTGAGAAGTGGCCAAGAGAGGACTGGGCAAGGGACTGGATGTGCTTATCGGCACAGCGGCGACCATGGAGGGCCAGCGTCTTGAAGAGATACCGGTAAAAGACATCACGCCGAACCCCCGGCAGCCCAGGCAGCACTTCGACAAAGAGCAGATAGACAACATGGCGAGGTCTATCGAGACCTTCGGGGTGGTCCAGCCGATAGTGGTGCGCCCGGTAGGTACGGAATACGAGCTCATTGCCGGTGAGCGTCGGTGGCGCGCGGCTCAGGAGGCGGGTCTTGAGCGTATCCCCGCAGTGGTGAAGCAGTCGACCGAGACAGACTCGCTGGAAATGGCCCTCATCGAGAACCTGCACAGGTCCGATCTCAACGGGATCGAGGAGGCGACGGCGTATCAGCAGCTTCTGGAGGACTTCGCCATAACACACGAAGAGCTCTCCAGGCGGGTGGGGAAGAGCAGGGCGGCGATAAGCAATGCCATACGGCTGCTCCAGCTGCCGCCGCGCATCCAGAAAGACGTCATGGAGGGGCGGATATCTACAGGCCACGCCAGGGCTCTGCTGGCCATGCAGGATTCCCCCGAACTGCAGGAGGAGCTACGCGCACGCATCATCGAGGGAGGACTTTCGGTCAGGCAGACTGAGGAGCTGTGCGGCGCCGGGGCGATGGAGCCCCGGGCCGAGTCAGAGCCAGTGGACGCGACGGAGGCCGGGACGAGGGCGGCGGGCCGTAAAGCCCCGCTTCCGGGTGAGGTCCAGCAGATGCTGGACCGACTGGCTGAGATTCTTGACGCCCGGGTCAAGGGCTCTCTGGGCAAGCGGAAGGGGAAGGTGGTCATAGAGTTCCGCGGAGTCGACGACCTGCAGCGGATAGTCAATGTTGTGACGGGACCGTGGGAAGACGCTCCCGAAGCCGAAGGGGTGAGCCGGGGGGGTTCAGGGCCCACGGAGGCGGAGCCGGCGAGGTCTGAAGACGGACGCGAGAAGTCCACGAAGGGTAGAGAGCCAGCCGATCACTGGAGCGGCGACGGCGGCTGAAGGCTACGAGCCTGCGAGCGCTACTGAGACCAGTCTTTCGACAAGATCGGGGAAACTCATGCCGGCCTCCTCGGCGGCGATGGGCAGGAGGCTAGTCTCCGTCATTCCCGGGCTGATATTCAGTTCCAGCACCCGGGGCGATCCTGCGTCATTGACTATCATATCCACCCTCGATATGTCCTTGCAGCGGAGCAGGTGGTGCACCTCCAGCGCCAGGCGGCCCACCGCATCAGAAACATCGTCAGGCAACCTCGCGGGTACGAAGTAGTCCGTCTTTCCCGCGGTGTACCTGGCGTCGAAGTCGAAGAAACCCGATTCAGGCACAACCTCGACCGCGGGCAGGGCACGCGCGTCATCGCCGCCGATTACGCTCACCGCCACCTCCCTCCCTTCGATATGCTCCTCGATCAGCACGCGGTCGTCGTAACCCAGGGCGGTGACGATAGCCTGTGCCAGCTCGTCGGGTGCTCTGACGATATTGACCCCCAGAGCCGAGCCCTGGGCGGCGGGCTTGACCACCACCGGCCCCCCCAGCTTCTCCCATGCGATCGGCAGGAGCTTCGAGGCCCCCATATCCTCGATGGTAGAGGAGCTGACCGTATAGTAGCGCGGGGTCGGTATGCCACTCGCCAGGAAGAGCTCCTTGGAGAGCACCTTGTTGAAACCGATTATGCAGGCCATCGGGCCTGGGCCGGTATAGGGAAGGCCGATTATCTCCAGGAGCTCCTGGATGGTCCCGTCCTCGCCGTCCTTGCCGTGAAGCGCTATATAGACCAGGTCGGGCTTCTCTTCGAGGAGGCTGGGTATCAGGGTCTCGTCTACGTCCAGGGCGATGACGGGGTACTCCCTTTCCTTGAGCGCCCGCTCGACGCGCCTCCCGGATTTCAGCGAGACGTCCCTTTCCAGGGAGCGGCCTCCCATCAGTACGGCTACCTTGGGCTTCATGCCAGCTCCTTCCGCCTGTTCGCGGGATCCCCGTCCTCCTCTAACGGGCGCGGACAGCGCCCCCTCTTCGGGCTCTCTAGTGATCGAGACCCAGAGATCGGTAGAGGACCATTTCCTTCTTCACCACTTTCGAGAGCCGTTTTATCCCCTCGGCGATCCTGTCCTCCTCGGCGAAGCTGAAGTTCAACCTCATGAAGTTGGACCCGGCCCCACCGACGTAGAAGGCCGCTCCCGGGACGTAAGCCACCTTCTGCAGTATTGACAGAGGGAGCATCTTGGCGCTGTCCAGATACCGGGGCAGCTCCACCCAGATGAAAAGCCCCCCCTGAGGCCTGGTCCAGCGCGCTTCCTCGGGGAAATACTCCTCGAGGCTCTGAAGCATCGCGTCGCGTCTTGACCGGTATATCGGCCTTATGTTATCCAGGTTCTTATTCCACAGCCCCTGACGAAGGAACTGCTCCGCAAAGAGCTGGCTCAGACTCGGCGAACAGAGGTCCGCAGACTGTTTCAGGTTCACCAGCCTGTCGAAGATCGGCGCCGGCGCGAGTACCCAGCCGGTCCGGATTCCAGGGGAGATGATCTTCGAGAGTGTACTTACATACACTACACGACGCCGGTCATGCGACGCCAGTGGCTCGCACGGCTCTCCCTCGAACCTGAGCAGCCCGTAAGGGTTGTCCTCGATGATCAACAGGTCGTACTTCTCCGCCAGCGCCAGCAGGTCGCGACGCCGCTCGCCGGACATGGTCACGCCGCCCGGGTTGTGGAAGTTGGGGACCACGTAGATGAACTTGGGCGGCGGGCCTTCCAGGCCGGCCAGCTTGGCGGCCAGGACGTCTATCTGCATGCCGTCCTCGTCGAGCGGGACCGTGATGAAGCCAGGGTCCGCTGGACGGAAGGCGGTCAGCGCTCCTATATATGTGGGGCCCTCGATGACGATGGGGTCACCCGGGTCGATCAGAGTCCTGGCGAGCAGGTCGAGAGCCTGCTGGCTGCCGGTTGTGATGAGAACGTGTTCCGGCTCCGCGTGAAGGCCTTCCCGGGCCATGACCTCTACCAGCATCTCCTTGAGGGTGCCCTTGCCTTCGGTCTCGCCGTACTGGAACGCTTCCGTGTAGCTCTCTCTGATGACGGTTTCCATGGCGGCGGTGATGTCTTCGTGTGGAAGGCCCTCGATATAGGGAAGGCCTCCGGCAAAGGAGATGATGTCCGCGCGCCCGGTGACGCTCATGAGGTCTCTCACCTCGGAAGACCTGGTGAGAGAAGTAGCCTCTGAGTACAGGTTTGTATAGGGATCGAAGATTATTTCCGGCGACATCTCTGCTCCATACCGCTGCGGTCTCGGGACCGGGATTTCAGTTGAAGGTAACCCAGGGGAGTGGGTATGTCAACAAACGTGAACCGCCGCCGCGCCCCGGGCGGGGAGGGTGTCCGGCGCTCGTCCGGGGCGCACGACGGCCCCTCGGACAGCACGCGGCAAAGGAATTTACCACAGTTTTGACCTAATATTCTTTAGTGTCAGAACTGCTGTCATCGGGGGCGAGTATTTGATCTCTGAAGACCGTGCCTTCACTCTGCTCAAGAGGAGAATATTCCTCGACCGCGGACTCGACTGTGAGCAGTACAAGGAGAACTACCTGAAGCGAAGGCTTGCGGTACGGATGCGCGCGACCGGAGCGCCAGATTACCTCGAATATCTCAACACGCTCAAGAAGAACCCCGAGGAGTACACGGAACTGTTGAACGAGCTGACGGTGAACGTGACGGAGTTCTTCAGGGACCCCGACGTCTATCGTAAGCTGGCGCAGGAGATAATACCCAGGATGATCGAATCGAAGGCCGCATTCAGCTCCAAGGCCTTGAGGATCTGGAGCGCCGGTTGCGCGAGCGGCGAGGAGCCGTACTCAATAGCGATACTCATCGACAGCATTCTTGACGCCGCGGTGGACGGATGGAGCGTGAGAGTCCTGGGTTCGGATTACGACGACTCGAGCTTGAAGACCGCGAGGGCCGCCAAGTATACAGAGCTTCAAGTGCCGGACTACATTGACCCGGAGCGCTACTTCATGATCTCCAGGAAAGGCTCGACCACCACGTATCAAGTGCGCGACGAGATAACGAGAAACGTGCGCTTCGAGAGGAGTAACCTCCTGGAGTACGAAGAAAGGAGACGCTACGACATGGTCCTCTGCCGGAACGTGCTCATCTACTTCGGCAGGGAGGTCCAGAAGAAACTCATCTCGTCCCTGGTGGGAAGCATAATAGGGGATGGGTACCTCGTGCTCGGCAAGTCGGAGACCGTGGGACCCGAAGGGGCCAGGCTGCTCAAGCCGCTCTTCCCGAGTGAGAGGATATACCAGAAGTTGGTTGAGAAGAAGCGCACCGCCCAAGGGGTAGCAGATGCCAGGTCTCGCTAAGAGGGCTTTGCAAGCTCTGAAAGTGCCGACCCTCAAGATGCGAGTGGTGCAGGTATCTATAGTGGTAGTCCTGCTGGTGTTAGCGCTGGCCGTGACCGCTTACTTCGTTTTCTTCAAGAGCGAGAGCTCGGCCAGCCTTACACGCGCAGCCAGCGACACCTACGCCTTCGCCGAAGAGGTTCTGGCCGGATCCACCCGGGTAGGCAAGGCAGAGGCGCAGCTCAGGCAGGGCGACACCGGTGGCGCGGAAGCGAGTTTCCAGGCTGGCAGTCAGCAGCTTGAGAGAGCACTGAGCCGTGCCGCCGACCTCAAGGAAACGCTGCTGGGCGTCCCGGACGACGAACCGTCCCGCGCCACGGCTCTCGCCGCCGTCGAACGGATAGAAGAGCGAGTTCCCACGGTGCTCAGCCTCTACGAAGAGGAATCCCAGCTCCTGGCGGCGGGCTCGGCCCCGGAGGAATTGTCCCGCGTCCAGGCAGAGTTCAGCTCAACGCTGGCGGATGTGCTGGGCGACGTCTCGGAGCTCAGCTCCAGCGCGCAGTCGTTTGTCCTTCGTGCGTCCAGCGAGAGCAGCGGCGTTTCGACACTGACCGCCGTAGCGTTCCCGGTGATACTGGTGATCGTCCTTATCATCGTAGCGTTCCTTCTGTACGTCATATACACCGGGGTGGCGCGCATCGCCAGGAATATAATCGGTGAAGTGGGAAAGATAGCGAGGGGCAGGGGCGACCTATCGGTGAAAGTAGGCATCCCCACCAGGGACGTGATAGGGGAGCTCGCGGAAGCGATAAACGAGATGGTGGACTCCCTTCGCGGCTCGATGAAGGAGATACGCGCCATCGCGGGAAGGCTCGCAATGTCCTCCGATGAACTAGCGGACGCGACTGATGGGATGCGCGGTTCCATCGGTGAGATAACAACCGCTGCGGCCCAGATAGCGAAGGGGAGCGAGGAACAGGCTCACAAGGTCGAGAGCACCTCGCGCGTGATGGGTCAGGCCACGAGGTCCATTGAGGACATCTCCGACAAGGGCCAGGTCTCCGCCAGGCAGAGTGAGCTCACGGCCGAGCTTGCCGAAGGGGGTGTCAGAGCCGCCGTCGAGGCCACCGACGTGATGCTGGAGATCGTGGAGGCGGTCAAGAAGTCCGCCGGGCTGGTCGAGGGGCTCGAGGAGGGGTTTACCCAGATAGGCCTCATTGTCGATGTTATAACCGACATCGCAGACCAGACGAACCTGCTGGCCCTGAACGCGGCCATCGAGGCGGCTCGAGCAGGGGAGCAC
>JAGUWJ010000147.1 GCA_020062425.1 Actinomycetota bacterium | reverse complement strand
TCATGGCCACGGTGTGCGCGCCTAGCGCCTGCGCCTGCTCCGCCAGCAGCGTGCCGTTGGAGTGCGCCGAGAGAGCCGTCACCGAGACGTCCTCGAGCAGGGAGGCCACCTCGACGGCCTGGGTGCCGATGGAACCGGTGGAGCCGAGAACAGCGATACGCTTCAAGGCCGCTCCTCCGGTAAGGATGTGCGCAGCATGAGACCTACTTGAAAACGAAGTAATAGAGGAAGTAGAACACCGCCGGGGCGGTGAGCATGGTCGAGTCGAACCTGTCCATGATGCCGCCGGCGCCCGGGATGAGCTTCCCGGTGTCCTTCACGCCGTACTCCCGCTTCATGAGCGACTCGGAGAGGTCGCCCAGAGGACCCAGCACGCAGACGATGGCCCCGATGGCGAGCGCCACCCAGATGGAGAACCAGCTGAACTTGTTCGCGCCCAGTATCCACTGGATGATCTGGCGCAGGACAACCGCCCCCGCCAGCGCGCCCACCGTCCCCGCGGCGGTCCCCTCCCAGCTCTTGTTGGGGCTGATGGAGGGGGCCATCTTGTGACGGCCTATCTTACGCCCGATCATCCAGGCGAAGATGTCATATATCCAGATGACCACGATGATGAAGATGATCACCCAGAAGCCGTTGTTGGGGTTGGGATTGGTGAGCCCCGCGAAGTCGCGCAGCAGCACCAGGTGCGCCAGGCAGAACCCGGTCAAGAGCGGGACGAAGATGGTCATGGCTATGGCCTTGGTCGGCTTCACGTGCCTGAGCACTATCATGTACCAGGCGAAGCTGAGCATGACCAGGAAGAATGTCACGTAGCCGAAGCTCTCGATGGGCTCGTAGTGCGCCAGCATCACGTACGCCACCGCCGCGAGTATGCCGATGACCGCCGCGGTGGGAGTGGACTCTCCCTTGGTCTCGAATATGCTGAACAGCTCAATGGCGCCGATGAGCGCCACTATCGACATACCGATGGCGAACGGCAGGGCCCCCAGTACGAGGGTACCCAGGAAGATCAGCCCGAAGGCGATAGCTCCCAGGACCTTCTCCAGCACCCCGCCCCTGGCGATACGCTCTCTCTCCCGCCCGTCTGCCACTTCGACCTCCCCGCCTCAGCTAAATCTCCATCAGCTCGTCGATCTTCTTCTCCATCAGCTCGTCGATCTCTTTGATGTACCTGTCGGTGAGCTTCTGGACTTCCTCGGTGCCGCGGTGCAGGTCGTCCTTGGTGGCGTCGCCCTTCTTCTCCTCGTCGCGAAGGGACTCCACCGCTTCCCTCCTCACGTTGCGCACCGCGACCCTTCCCTCCTCGGCGCGCACCTTGACCAGCTTGGAGAGCTCCTTGCGCCGCTCCTCGGTGAGCTGGGGCACCGGCAGGCGGATGACCTCGCCGTCGTCGGCGGGGACCAGCCCGAGGTCGGACTGGGTCAGCGCCTTCTCGATGTCGGGGATGCTGTTGCGGTCGTACGGCTGGATGACCAGCAGCCTGGGCTCCGGCGCGCTGATGGTGGCTATCTGGTTTAGCGGTGTGGGCGTCCCGTAGTAGCTCACCTGGAGCCTCTCGATGATGGCGGGGGAAGCCCTCCCCGTCCTGATGGAGCCGAACTCCTGCGCTGCTATCTCGACCGCTTTCTTGAACTTGCGCTCGGCCTCAGCCATTATCCGGTCCATGAAGTACCCCTCGTGTCTCATCTGGCAGACTCGCTGCCCGGCCTACTTCTCGCTCGAGACGACGGTGCCGATCTCCTCGCCCCAGCACAACCTCTTCAAGTTGCCGTGCTTGAACAGATTAAAGACTATTATGGGTAGTGAGTTGTCCATGCACAAGCTTATCGCGGTGGCGTCCATCACTTCCAGCTCGCGGTTCAGGACCTCCAGGTAGCTGAGCCTCTTGAACATCGAGGCATCCGGGTTCTTCACGGGGTCGCTGTCGTACACGCCGTCCACCTTGGTGGCCTTGACCAGCGCGTCTGCCCTTATCTCCAGCGCGCGCAGGGCCGCCGCGGTATCGGTGGAAAAATAGGGGTTGCCGGTGCCGCCTGCGAAAATCACCACCCTGTCCTTCTCGAGGTGCCTCAAAGCCCGGCGCCGTATGTGGGGCTCCGCTATCTCCTGCATGGTGATGGCGGATTGCACCCTGGTGAAGACGCCCTGCTTCTCGAGCGCGTCCTGCAGTGCCAGCGCGTTCATGACAGTAGCCAGCATGCCCATGTAATCGGCGGTGGCCCGGTCGATGCCCTTCATGCTCTCCTGGCCGCCCCGCCAGATGTTACCGCCTCCCACCACCAGGGCCAGTTGCATACCCATGGCCTGGACCTCCGCCAGGTCCTCGGCTATGGCGTGCACGACGTCGATGTCGATGCCGAAGCCCTTGGAGCCGTCCATGAAGGCTTCGCCGGAGAGCTTGATGAGGACTCTGTTCAGCTCGAACCTGCCGCGCGCTTCGCTTTCCGTGGGGCCCGTCGTGTCCCGGGGCATGTCGATAACGCTCCTCGCTCGTGGTCACCCTGCCGGCCGCCCCTGAAAGGCGCCGTCAGAATAACCGCGTCATTCTTCGTCCGCGCCCACCTGGAAACGGGTGAACCTTCGGACGGCCACCTTCTCACCAAGCCTAGCGGCGGCCTGCACCACCAGCTCGCCCACCGTGATCGAGGGATCCTTCACGAAAGGCTGCTCCAGCAGGCACACCTCCTGGAAGTACTTCTCCAGCTTGCCGTTGATGATGTTGTCCCAGCTCTTCTCGGGCTTTCCCTCCGTCTCGCACATCTCCTTGAAGACGGCCTTCTTCCCGGCAACCGCCTCGTCGGGCACCGATTCACGCTCCAGGTACTGCGGGTTCATGGCCGCGACCTGCAGGGCTACCAGGTGGGCCAGCTCCAGGAACTCACTGTTTCGGGCCACGAAGTCCGTCTCGCAGTTGAGCTCCACCATTGAGCCTATCTGCTGGCCGATATGGGTGTACACCTCTATCACGCCCTGCTCGGCGACCTTCTCCTGCCTCTTCTTAGCGCTGGCGAGGCCTTTTTCCCTCAAGAGCCGCGCCGCCTTCTCCAGGTCGCCGCCGGCCTCCTCCAGTACGCGCTTGCAATCCATCATACCCGCGCCCGTCTCGGCGCGGAGCTCCTTCACCTGCTGTGCTGATATCTGCGTGCCTGGCATTTCTATAACTCCCGGTGGGTAGTCGTATCGTCGCTCCGGTGACTCACTGCTGCTCCGAACCCGTCTCCTCGCCCGCGGGCGCCAGCGGCTCGGTCACCCCGACCGTCTCCTCGACAGCCTGCTTCACGTCAGCTTCAGCCGCTTCGGCGGTGCTCTCGCCGGAGAACTCGGGCGTTATGCTGGGACCCGAGATGTCGTCCGGAGAGGCGCTGAACGCCGGCACCGCTCCGCCCACCCTGGTCGGTGACGCCTCGAGGCGCTGCTTGGCGACCTCCTCCTTCTCTGCGATCTGCTCCGCCATGCGCGAGTCCATGAGGCCCTGGCCTTCGATGACGGCGTCGGCCATGATCCTGAACATGATGTCGGCGGCCCTTATGGCGTCGTCGTTTCCCGGGATGACGTAATCGACCTCGTCGGGGTCGCAGTTGGTATCGACCAGGCCCACGATGGGAATGCCCAGCTTGCGCCCCTCCGCTACCGGGATGCGCTCCTTCTTGGGGTCGATGACGAATATCATCGAGGGCAGGCGGTGCATGGCGCGGATGCCCTCGAGGTTGCGCTTGAGCTTCTCAATCTGCCGGCGGAGCTTGAGGGCCTCCTTCTTGGGGAGCTTGTCCAGTTCTCCCTCGCGGTCGCGTCGCTCCAGCTCCTCCATGAACATCACCCTGGAATGGATAGTGGAGAAGTTGGTCAGCGTGCCACCCAGCCAGCGGTTGTTGACGTACGGCGCCCCGCATCGCGCGGCGTGCCTCTCGACCGCCTCCTGGGACTGCTTCTTGGTCCCCACGAAGAGCACGATGCCCCCGTCGGCGACCGCGTTTCGCACCGCGTTGTAGGCGGTGCCGATCATGACCAGCGTCTTCTGCAGGTCGATGATGTAGATATCGTTCCGCTCGGTGAAGATGTAGGGTTTCATCTTGGGGTTCCACCGGCGGGTCTGGTGACCGAAGTGAACTCCCGCTTCCAGGAGTTCCTTCATGGTGACGACAGCCATCGTTTTCCTCCAGTTCTGGTTGTTCCTCCCCCGCTTCAACTCCCGGCCGCGACCCTGGGGGCACCTGCGGCGGGATCACCGGGGTGTGTATTTTCACCCGCCTTTTCAAGGCGGGCAAATCTTCACAAGTTTAATATAGGCTTCCGGTTCTCGCAACTCAGGGTCCGAGGGGACGATCGGGTGCGGTGTGGACGTCAGGCGTAGCCGTAGCCCAGCACGCTGCTCAGGCGTGAGCGCAGGCGCAGGATGGCTTTGGTGTGCATCTGGCAGATGCGCGATTCGGTCACGGTGAGGACCTCGCCGATCTCTCGCATGGTCAGACCTTCGAAGTAGTAGAGGGTGACGACGATACGCTCACGCTCGGGCAGGCCGTTGATGGCGTTCGCGATGATGCCCTTCATCTCCTCTATCTCGAAGCTCTTGGAGGGGTCCTTGACCTTAACGTCCTCTACGATATCGGCGAGGCTTATCCTGTCCGCCTTGTCGCCGGAGACGGTCCAGAGCTCATCCAGGGCGACCAGCGAGATCAGCGTCATCTTGCTCAACAGGTTGAGGTACTCTTCCACCGTGACGCCGAGTTTTTCAGCCACTTCCTCATCGGTGGGCACGCGCCTGAGCTCTCCCTCCAGCTCCATGTATGCGCGCTCTACCTCACGGGCTTTGAAGCGCACAGAGCGGGGGACCCAGTCCTCGGCACGCAGCTCGTCGATGATGGCTCCCTTGATGCGAGCGATGGCGTACGTCTCGAACTTGATGCCCCTGGTGGGGTCGAACTTCTCGATGGCGTCGAGCAGGCCGAAGACCCCGTAGCTCATGAGGTCGCCGAACTCCACCGAGGGCGGGAGCCCGGTGCTGACCCGGCCCGCCACGTACTTCACCAGCGGGGCGTAATGCAGGATGACCTTCTCGCGCAGCTCGGGGGAGTGGGTCTTCTTGTATTCGGCCCAGAGCGCGTCCGCGTCGGTCTCGGGCTCGGCCATCCTCACCGCGGCGACCTTGCCGGCGGGCCCTTTTACGGCAGTCTTAGCGGGCGCCTTCTCTACGGCGGCTTTCGCGGCGGGTTTTTTTCCGGCCGTGGACTTCCTTGCCGGCTTTCTTGCGGCGGAATCGCCGGGGGCTTCTTTGACTGCGGCAGCCTTGCCGGGCTTCCCTGGCTTCTTCTTCTGAGGCTCGGCTGCGGGTTTCCGTGGCATCTACCGGAGCCCTTCAAGCGTGTGGGTGACTTCTGTCATAAGCCTCGCGTATCTCCGCTCCCGTAAGGTGAGTATATATCTGCGTCGTGGCTACGTTCCTGTGACCGAGCAGCTCCTGCACCGACCTCAGGTCGGCTCCGCTTGCCAGCAGGTGGGTCGCGAACGAATGCCTGAGCGCGTGAGGGGAAACCCCCTCACCCCCTACAAGGGCTCGCGCTTCGCGGTTTATCACACGCCGTACCTGCCTGGGGTCAATCGGTGCTCCACGCGCGCCGAGGAACAGCGCGTCGCCCCTGTAGCCCTTGACCCGGGCCAGCTCCGGCCTCGACCTCTCCAGGTAGTCGCCGAGGGCGCGCACCGCCGGGACGCCGGCAAGGACCGTCCGTTCGCGGTCTCCCTTGCCGATGACCCTTATCACCCCGGCCTCGAGGTCGACGTCGCCGAGGCGCAGGCCGCACAGCTCCCCCACCCGCATGCCCGTCGCGTAGAGCAGCTCTATTATAGCTTGGTCGCGGAGAGTGAGCAGAGAGCCTTCATCGGGAGCGGAGAAGAGCGCCTCGGTCTCCTGCTCGGTGAGGAATCGCGGCAGCTTCCTCCCCTTCACCGGGAAGGAGAGCGTTGTTGACGGGTCGCTGGTGAGAGCGCCGGTCTCGGTCAGGTAGTGAAAGAAAGCGCGGATGCTCGCGCTGCGCCTCGCCACGGAGCTGCGAGCGTAGCCGCGGGTCTGCTGGTTGGCGAGGAAACTCCTCAAAGTGCGATGGTCCACACTGGCAAGGTCGTCGATGCCCGCGCGCTTCAGGAACTCGGCGAAGTGGGCGAGGTCCGTCCGGTAGGCGGCGACGGTGTTCGGCGACAGCCTGCGCACCGTCTGAAGGTTATCGAGGAACGCGGCGACGGCTCCCTCGATTGCGGGCATGCCCTCTGCTGCGTCCGGTTCCGCCATCAGTGCCCTCGACCTCATGATTAAATATACTCTGCCGCCGGTTCACTTCCTTGATGCCAGCGGTCAGATGCGTCTTTGCAGAGTATGACAGCAATTCTCAAAAGACAAAACCCGGGAGTCTCTGTGTTACATGATAACATTATATATAAATATATTATAGTATTGTCAACTAATGTTACTGGAATTTCTGCCTTGAAGAAGGCATTATCACCGCATTGAAGGGTAGTAGATGCCGCCGGGTCCGCGCGTCGCCTCCCCTTTCACTTCCATGAGAGCAAGAAGCGATAGCGTCTCGGGGACCGCGAACCCCACGGCGAGCGAGAGTTCCTCCGCGTCGGCGGGCCCTCGCTTCAGCGCGTGTAACAGCCTGCGAACCCTGGCATCTCCGCCTGGCGCTCCGTCTGGGCGCGTGCGCGCGAGGGCCTCACCGGGGTCGAGACCGATCTCTTCCAGTACGTGCTCCGGGTCGGTGACCACGGTCGCACCGCCGCGGATGAGGTCGTTGGTACCCCTGCTGGTCTCTGAGCAGATGGGACCCGGCACGGCCAGGACCTCCCTCCCCTCGGCCAGCGCGTAATCGGCGGTGAGGAGGGCGCCGCTGTCGTTCGCCGCTTCTACAACCACCACCGCGCGGGACATCCCGGCGATGATGCGGTTCCTCTCCGGGAAGCGGTACTTCTCGGGCTCGGTGCCCGGGGGGTACTGCGAGAGGATGCACCCGGCGCACGCCACCTTTGAGAGGAGTGAGCGGCTCGAGGGCGGGTAGGCGACATCGACTCCGCAGCCGAGCACGGCGGTGGTAGATGAGCCGGCCTCCAGCGCGCCACGGTGGGCGGAGGAATCGATCCCGTGTGCGGCTCCGCTTACCACCTCCACCCCGGAGCCGGCCAGTTCCCGGCCCAGCATGCGCGCTACCTCGAGCCCGTACGGTGAAGCTTTCCTGGAGCCGACGACGGCCACGGTCGGCCTTTCGGCGGTCGGTGGCTTCCCGCGGTGGTAGAGTACCCACGGCGCGTTGCGTACCTCACCGAGCAGGCATGGGTACTGCGGCTCTCCCAGCAACACCACGCCGATGCCACGCTCCTCCAGGCGTCTCAGGTCCTCGCGCGGGCGCATGGCGGCCGCGGCTTGCGGCCAGGAGGAGGCGACCTCTTTCAAGGCTCTCGCGGATGGGCTGCCCCT
>JAGUWJ010000080.1 GCA_020062425.1 Actinomycetota bacterium | reverse complement strand
GGACAGGCCCTGGGTCGCGATGCTGCGAGAACTGTCAAGAATCCCTAAGGCGGTTTAGAGATGATGGAGGTCTGCTGCCTACTAAACGTTGACAGCTACACCTCGGCTTCGTAGATTGACAAGGCTATGCGGGTTCTCCCCGACTCGATTAAGACATCCCTGTAGCGATCATATGCGGATATGTTGAGGATTCGTTGCGGGTCGTCTCGCATCGGTATTACTCCTTGTTCGCAGGGAATAGTTTTCAAAAAGCCTTCAGATTGTAATAAACGACCAAATAGATGTCAATAGTCATATAGTCCGAAGAGTGATATGATCTAGCAAGCAGTCAGGCTGCGACTACAAAAGGACAAGACCATATGGCGAAGACACAAGGTGCCAAGCCCGGCAACCTGGGCAGGCCGAGGAGCGGGCGTGAGAATCTGCTCAAGGCGGCTCTTAGAGTCTTTGCGAAAAACGGTTTCCGAAAGACGACGCTGGACGACATCGCTCGCGAAGCCGGAATCGCTAAGAGCACTCTATACAACTACTTCAAAGATAAGGCCGACATCTACTTGCAGGTCTGCCTTTACGCAGCACTTGCCTGGCAGGACCACGTGAAGGCAAAGGTTGCACAGGTTGAAGACCCTCGGGAGAAGTTCCTGACCCTGGGACGCGAATCCTTTGCCTACCTCCAGAGCCACGACGACCTGCGCAAGCTCTTGCAGCAAGACCCCGAGCTATTCCCGTTATTCCAGAAGAGCAAACGGTACCCCGAGGTAGATCTGGAAGCCGAGAATATGCTGAGGGATATCCTCTGGGAGGGAATACAGAAGGGCGTGTTCCGGCGCGTGCCCCTCGAGCCGGCGACCCGGCTCATCTTCAGCATGTACCGCATGTTCGTTGTTAAGACCTATCTCGAGCATCCCGAGTTCGGCGAGGACCAGCTCTATGAAACAGGGCTTAGCATCGCCCTTGACGGAATCACTAGGTATTGAGCTCTATCTGACTTCCCGAGCTTCTGCGGGTGACCGATATAGATTCGACTACCCCCTCGCGTCGCGTCGGAAATGGTGCTCCATCTCTGATCTTCAGTTATGTAACTCTGTGCCCATGCTGATTCTCATCTCTCTTTGTGCTGCAAAACGTAGAATGCGTACCCATAGAACTCGGAGTGGGGCAATGATTTCAACTGGCGCAAGAGAGGGATTCGAACCACCGCTCCGCGTTTTCAAGTTCTATGGAGTTCATGTTATCCAGCCCAGTTCGGTTTGCAACTGGCTTGAATTCGGTCGGGCATCTCCGAATAGTCACGTTTGACGTTAATCACGCATTGCGTTACTATCTGTATATGATCGTCTCGTTCAAGAGCGCCGAAACCGAGGCACTCGCAGGCGGCCAAAGGGTCAAAAGGTTTGTAAACATAGAGACGGTCGCGCGCCGGAAGCTAAGACAACTCGAGATTGCAGCTTCACTTCAGGACCTCCGTGTCCCACCGGGAAATCACCTTGAAGCTTTGAGCGGCGACAGGGAGGGGCAGTACAGCATCCGGGTAAATGAACAGTATCGCGTCTGCTTCCACTGGACAGCAGGGGGAGCGGAAGGCGTGGAGATCGTTGACTATCATTGAAAGGATTGAGGTCATGACAAAGCTGAAGCCGGTGACTCCGGGAGAGCTGCTTCGGGAGGAGTTCCTGAAGCCGATGGGAATCTCTCAGTACAGGCTGGCCAAGGAGATAGACGTACCCGCCCAGCGAATCAGCGAAATCATCGCTGGAAAGCGCGCTGTCACCGCCGACACGGACCTGCGCTTGTGCCGGTTCTTCGGCCTCTCCAACGGGTACTGGCTGCGGGCACAAGTCGCGCACGACACCGAGGTCGCCCAGAAAGCCCTTGCCGGAACCCTCAGGAAGATCAAGCCCTGGCGGGGTGCCGCCGCCTGATTCATCCAGGACTTCTTCCTCTTCTCTCAGCGGCTCTGGCCGCGATACGCCTGGCTTCCTCTCGATAAGGCAGCGGCGTCCGCCTCCCCAGTTCGACCCCCGCCACTATCGCGGCGGCTTTCGCTTCATTGATCCCCTTTATCCACGTGAGCTCCACGAAATCAAGAAACTCAACCGTCGAAGCGGGGCCTAATTCCCGCTCGAACTCACGGGCACAGTCCTCAGCTCTAGATACAGATACGCAGCCCCCGAACGCAAGGATCAAAAGCTCAAAATCCGATAGGTGATCTGGCCCGAGGGTTGTGAGAGTCTGAATCAGTTCACGGTGGCGCTTCCTGGGCTCTTGTTCTTCCATTCTTCCCCTCTATTATTGCTGTGGAAACGAGAGCGGGAGAGGTTCAGCAATACAAGCTTATCATCGATGTCTTTATTTGTGAAGTGTCTGCCCCTGGGTTTTAAACTGCAAGCTATTGCTCTTCAGGACTGTATAGCATTACGACGCGGTGACCCCGCCGCGTGTTCATCAGCCCGCTCCGCCATAGGCCCCCTTCAGGGACCTCTGGCGGAGGGAGAGGGATTCGAACCACCCCACACGCCGCTAAAGGTGCACGTGTTTAGAGTTCTCAGTCATCAAACTTGGATCATTATCAACGGACGACAGTCATTCCGACAGCTTTGGAAGCGTGGTGGGCGGCATGTGGTGTCCCCGCCGTGTGTTCATCAGCCCACTCCGCCACAGGCCCCCTTCGGGGACCTCTGGCGGAGGGAGTGGGATTCGAACCCACGGAGCACCTTTCGATGCTCAACGGTTTTCAAGACCGCCGCAATAGTCCACTCTGCCATCCCTCCATGCAACATTCTATCGTAATCGGAGCGTCGTCAGAGATAGCACGGAGGTTCTTTGATATTCTGCCAAGCTTGGATAAATGACCATCGCTGGCAAGCGGAACGACGACCTTGCGCCGGGAACTCTTGATAGTATACTGAAGCAGGCCCGACTGAAGAGGAAGCAATAGATGCATCGTTATCTGGTCGTAATAGAAAAAGCGGATGGTAATTATTCGGCCTACTCCCCGGACCTTCCCGGTTGCGTCGCGACTGGCGCGACAATGGACGAGGTGGAGAAGAGCATGACCGAAGCTGTCAACCTGCATGTGAAAGGACTTATCGAAGACGGGTTGCCGGTTCCCGAATCTGAATCGCTTGCAAGGTACGTCGCCGTAGAGTAGAAGTCAAACGGAGGGTTTCATGGACGTATACGAAGAGCTGAGAATCCACTTGGACAAGCACCCTACGGGGGCGCCCGACGAGCCGGAGATAAACGAGATACTCTCCACACTGTTCACGGCGGACGAGGCGAGGGTTGCGAGCAACACACCCTTCCTTCTCAAGACCGCCGCGGTCATCGCCGAGCGCGCGGGCGTTCCCGAGGATGATGCCGTAGCACTTCTCGAGAGCATGGCCGACAAGGGTATGGTCTTCGCGCGCGACAAGAACGGAGAACGGCGCTACGCGCTCATGCCGATCATGCCCGGCATATTCGAGATACCGTACATGAAGGGCGAGAAGGACGCGTCGCTCGAGCGCCTGGCCGAGCTCTGGGACACGTACCTCCTCAAGCACGCCAAGGAGATGTGCGGCGCCGGTCCCTCCGCGGCCCGCGTTGTGGCGGTGCAGGAGGAGGTAGAGAACCAGCCGCAGGTGCTCACATACGAGATGATAAACGAGCTCATCGACGGGGCTAAGTCGGTTGGCCTAGCCCACTGCGCCTGCCGCACGGCGTTCGAGAACTGCGACCGCCCCAGGGAAGCGTGCATGCTCTTCGACGAGACCTGCGACTTCCTGGTGGAGCGGGGCTACGCGCGCTACCTCACAAAAGACGAGATGAAGAAGATGCTCGTCGAGTTCGAGGAGATGGGGCTGGTCCACAACGTCAACAACACACAAGACCGCCTGCAGTTCATCTGCAACTGCTGCTCTTGCTGCTGCGGCTTCCTGCGGATCATGAAAGAGTACGGCAAGCCCAGCGTGCTCGCCACGTCCGGGTTCCTGGCTGAGGTTGACGCCGACCTCTGCTCGGGCTGCGCGGTCTGCGAAGAGCGCTGCCCCATGGACGCCATCGAGATAGTGGACGACCTCGCGGTCATTGATGCGGAACGCTGCATCGGATGCGCGCTCTGCGTATCAGGCTGCGACACCGACGCGATAGAGATGTTGAGGCGCGAAGAACTGCCGGAAACCCCCGACTCTCTGCCCGTGTTGGGGCTCAAGGTCCTGGAGGCGCGCGGCAAGGTTGACGAGTTCCTGGAGGTGAACATGTGATGTTTCGGCGAAGGAAGCGCGAGGAGGAAAGCGCTCCGGAGCTCGATAATGGGTCCTTGAGAGGCGTGCTGGATGACCACCGGCGCGTCGAGGAAGTTGTTGGAGAGGTTGGCGGCGGCTACTGGGATATGATCGAGAACTCACCCTCGATGATCCAGAGTGTCAATCCCGACGGCAAGTATTTCTACGTGAACCGTGCCTGGAGAGACGAGCTCGGCTACTCTATCGAGGAGGCCAGGGGTCTCTCGTTCCTCGAGGTGGTGCACCCCGACTACCATGAGCACTGCACCCTGGTATTCAGCGATATCCTGAGCGGCAAGTCGCATGCCGGCGTCGAGTGCGACTTCGTGTGTAAGGACGGCAGCGTTGTCCATGTGCGGGGAAACGTGAGCTGCCGGTTCGAAGAGGGGAAGCCGGTAGCGACTCGGGGGGTTTTCCGACTGGCGGACGAACCGCTTCCTGAGAGCGAAGCTGTCGGCGATTTTGAGGGTGGGATCGGCATGGAGGAGGCTTTTCTCGCGTTTCAAGACCTCCGGGAAACGTAACGAGTTCTACCCGATTACAGTCATCCCGCCCATGTATGGCTGCAAGGCCGGCGGCACCACTATACGACCGTCGTCCATCTGGTAGTGCTCCATCACCGCCGCGGACGCCCTGCCTATGGCCACGCCTGAGCCGTTCAGGGTGTGCACGAACCGGGGCTTCCCACCGACAGCCGGCTTGAACCTGATGTTGGCCCGCCTGGCCTGGAAATCGGTGCAGTTCGAGCAGGAAGATATCTCCTTGAACTCGCCGACCCCTGCCATCCAGACCTCCAGGTCGTAGCACTTGGCGGCCGAGAAACCCAGGTCCGCCGTGCAGAGCGATACCACCCTGAAGTGCAGTCCCAGGCGCTCGAGAATGTCCTCGGCGTCCGCGGTCATGCTCTCCAGCTCGTCGAAGGAGTTATCGGGGTGGGCGAACTTCACCATCTCCACCTTGTTGAACTGGTGCTGGCGGATGATGCCGCGCACGTCCTTGCCGTAGGAGCCGGCCTCGCGCCTGAAGCAGGGCGTGTAGGCGGAGTACTTTATCGGCAGGTTCTCCTCGGGGATTATTTCGTCCCGGAAGATGTTGGTCACCGGCACCTCGGCCGTCGGGGCGAGCAGCAGGTCATCACTACAGACGTACATGTCCTCCTCGAACTTGGGGAGCTGGCCGGTGCTTGTGAACGTGTCGCGGTTACCAAGGATAGGGGGAAAGACCTCCGTATAGCCGTGCTCGCGGGTGTGTACGTCCAGCATCAGGTTCATGAGCGCCCGCTCGAGCAGTGCTCCGGCCCCCTTGAGCAGGGTGAACCGTGAGCTGGCGATCTTAGCGCCCCTCTGGAAATCGAGGATGTCCAGCTCCTCGCCGAGCTCCCAGTGGGGCTTCGATTTGAAGGTGAACTCAGGTGGCTTGCCGGAGCGACGCACCTCCACGTTCGCCGTCTCGTCGGCTCCTATAGGCACGGAACCATCGGGGATGTTGGGGATGTCGAGCATGAGCTCGCGGATGCGCGCTTCGACCTCGCGCACATCGGTATCCATCTCCTTGATGCTCTCGGAGATGCCCTTCATCTCGCCCACGACAGGTGCGGTGTCTCGCCCTTTCTTCTTGAGGGCGACTATCTCCTCGGAGGCCTTGTTGCTACGCCGTTTGAGCTCCTCGACCTCCACCAGTATCTCCCGGCGGCGGGCGTCGATCTCGAGCACGCCTTCGACGTCGGCCACTTCAACGCTCATGCCGCGCTCTGTGATGGCTCTCTTCACGCGCTCGGGATCTTCCCTGATGGTCTTTACGTCGAGCAACTCCTCACCCCTAAGAGGATGTTCGCCGCTTCATTCCTACCCTCCTACGGACGCCGCGGGATATGAGCCCAGGAGTTTCAGCTCACGCAGCTTTCCCACCAGAGAGCCAAGCGCTTCGCTTACTTCTGGGTCGTCCACGTGCCCCTCGATGTCTATGAAGAAGTAATATTCGCCCAGCACCTTCTTGGTGGGCCTGGACTCTATCTTGGAAAGGTTTACGCCGCGCGAGGCGAACTCCGTGAGTATCTCCAGCAGGCTCCCGGGTCGGTTCTCCTGTATGAAGCACACGATGGACGTCTTGTCGTTGCCCGTGTGAGGGCTCTTCTGTCGACCTACCACCACGAAGCGGGTAACGTTCGCGGGGTGGTCCTCCAGCTCGCAGTCGAGGACCTCGAGGTCGTAGATGCTAGCTGCAAGCTCCGGTGCTATCGCCGCGAGAGGCAGATACGACCGTGAGACCGTCATGGCCGCCTCGGCGGTGCTGTTGGCGGCTTCCACCGGGACGCCGCTGAACCACCGGGTGAGAAATCCCCTGCACTGAGCGGTGGCCTGGGGGTGCGAGACGATGCCCTTTATGCTCTCCCTGGCGGTCCCCTTACGGGCGAGCAGGCAGTGTCTCACCGGGTGCACCACCTCCCTCTCGATGAGAAGGTCGGTCTCGAAAGCCAGCGTATCCAGGGTGACGTTCACCGAGCCTTCGATGGCGTTTTCGATAGGGACTATGCCGCTTTCCACCGCGCCGGTCTGCACCGCCCGGAGCACCTCGGGGACGGTGGCGTAGCTGACCTGCTCGTCGAACTGGTCCGAGAGGTTCTCCTGAAGGGCTTCCTGCGTGAAAGTGCCCTGTGGGCCGAGGTACCCGATTCTCGGCACTAGCGCTCTCCCCTCGGCTTCCTGCCTCGCAGCCTTTCTACGGGGGTGTTCAGCCCAGGGGGGCTCGTGTTGCCGGTCGTGCCCGCGGTCGCCCGCTCGTCCGCGTCTTCAGGCTGGCGCGTTCCGCTCCCTCGCCGAGGGGCCCGTATGGCTTCACGCCTCTTGATCTCCTCCTCCGGCAGTTTCTCCTGCTCGGGGATCCGCTCAGGTGGCCGCTCAGGTCTTTCATCAACATGCTCGGGAGCTGACCGGGGTCTCCTCTCCGGTGCCCCGACATGGCTCACGCGTCCAGGACCCCTTCGCGATCTCTCGGCCCTGGCCGGGGGTTGCCGCCGCGCCCGCGTTGCGGGCTCGGGCTCGGACTCTTCCGTGATTGCAGGCTCGGGTCTCGAAGGCGGCCTTCGGTCCTCGGTGGGCCTCCTGGGACGTGTTTCGAGGGCCTCCTCTCCCCTAACGTCCCTGCCGTTCGAGCGCTCGAGGTACTCCTTATCGTGGAACAGCTTCAGGGTCGCCATTCTCTCCTCGTGCTCGCGGTCGCGGGCCTCCACGGGGAGTGCGCCGAATTCCCTGCTCTGCATGGCGAGGCGTATAGCTTCTCTCTCCTCGGGAGAGAGCTCATACGTCGAGCCGCGCTCCACCACCGGTTTCGCGTAGGTGCGCGATTCCGAGCGGCCGTATATGGAGCTGAAGACGAGCCCGTTTCCGCGGTCGTCCAGGAACGCCACCGCGAAGCTCAATAGGCCTCCCAGGTCCCGGAAGGCGTCGAAACGCACCACCCCGACGTGCTGGACCGCCCCCGCCACGCGCCTGAGTACCTGGGCGTACAGGTCTGAAAGCCTCTCCACCGCCCCCATGAGGTCCTCGACCTGCGCGATGTTGTCCCCCACTATCTCCACGAAGTTCTGGCCGTGAGTGTCTCGAACGAGTATCTCGCAGTCCATCTCGACGCGCCTTGTCCTCCAGAAGAGGTAGATTATCAAGGCGATGGCCAGCACCAGCAGCGCCCCGAGTACTACGATTATCGGTGTTATGTTGTCCTGGATCATTATCAGAGCCCTCGCTCGATGTCTTCCCGTCCCGCGCGTCGTCGGGCATGCAGTAACCGATTATACAACAGGGGCCCTCTCGTTTCACCGGGATGTGCTGGTTCACTACATGGTGGACACTCCCCCCTTATCCTTGCTCATCTGGTTCCAGGACTTCAAGTACTCGGCAGGCGTCTTATATCCAAGCGCCTGGTGGGGCCGTACGTGGTTGTAGGTGTGGTTCCACTCTGTGGCTATCTCGTTCAGCTCGGCAACAGAGTAGCCAGCGCGCCAGTCCCAGAGCTCCTGCACCGTGGTCCCT
>JAGUWJ010000052.1 GCA_020062425.1 Actinomycetota bacterium | reverse complement strand
GGACAGGCCCTGGGTCGCGATGCTGCGAGAACTGTCAAGAATCCCTAAGGCGGTTTAGAGATGATGGAGGTCTGCTGCCTACTAAACGTTGACAGCTACGTCAAGCGCGGGGCCTTTGACTGGCGGAGAGGATTCCTCTATTATTCCTCGAAAATGAACGGGCGTCCCGCCCGGAGTCATCCCCGAAGCGACGAGCGGTAACAGGCGCACCCAGTTGACGTCTGAGGCGGGTTCTCTCAGGCGGCGGCGGCCGATCCGTGATCAAGGAGGTCTCCAGAGCCATGGGCGATGAATACCTTGACTATCTCGAGTCGAACCTCGAGCGCGAACATTTCGAGAAGATGAAGGACCTCGGCAAGTCCGACATGAACAAGTTCGTCGCCGAGACGATGCTCTTGTGCAAGCCGGGCACGGTCTTCATCGCCACCGACTCCGAGGAAGACAGGGACTACGTGCGCCGCAAGGCTGTCGAGCTCTGCGAGGAGACGGAGCTCGCGACAGAGGGGCACACCTACCACTTCGACGGCCCCCGCGACCAGGGCCGCGACAAGGAGAATACCAGGTACCTGCTCGCGCCGAACGTCCACCTGGGAGAGCACATCAACTACATGGTCCGAGAGGAGGGCCTGGAGGAGGTCCTGGGCATCCTCGACGGGGCCATGGCGGGCAAGGAGATGATAGTACGCTTCTACTGCCTGGGCCCCAGGAACTCGGTCTTCAGCCAGCTCTGCTGTCAGATAACCGACTCTTTCTACGTGGCGCACAGTGAGGATCTGCTCTACCGGCCCGGTTACGAGGAGTTCAAGCGCGTGGATGACGATGTCGAGCACTTCCGGTTCCTGCACTCCGCGGGAAGGCTGGAGAACGGGGTCTGCGCCGACATCGAGAAGCGCCGCATGTACATCGACCTCGAGGACAACATGGTCTACAGCGCTAACACCCAGTACGGCGGCAATACCATGGGCTTGAAGAAGCTGGCCATGAGGCTGGGCATACAGAAGGGCCTGCGTGAGGGGTGGCTGACCGAGCACATGTTCATCGTGGGAGTTCCGGGGCGTGACGGCCGGGTCACCTATATGACGGGGGCCTACCCCAGCATGTGCGGGAAGACCTCAACGGCCATGATCGAGGGACAGACCATAGTCGGGGACGACATCGCCTATATCAAGAAGGTCGGCGGCGAGGTGAGGGCGGTCAATGTCGAGTGCGGTATCTTCGGGATAATCCAGGACATCAACCCCCACGACGACCCGGCCATCTACAGCGCGCTGACCTCCCCGGCGGAGATAATCTTCTCGAACGTACTTGTTGAAGATGGGCGCCCCTACTGGCTGGGGATGGGACAGGAGCTGCCCCGGAAGGGCGTCAACTACGCGGGCGAATGGACCGCGGGCAAGAAAGACGCCAAGAGCAAGGAGATAGACCCGTCCCACAAGAACGCCAGGTTCACCATCAAGATGGACAACCTGGCAAACTGCGACCCGCGCCTGGAAGACCCGGAAGGTGTGACCGTCAAGGCCATGATATTCGGCGGAAGAGACACCGACACCTCCGTCCCCCTGGAGCAGTCGTTCGACTGGGTGCACGGGGTGATAACAAAGGGTGCCGCGCTGGAGAGCGAGACCACCGCGGCGACATTGGGCGCCGAGGGGATCCGAGAGTTCAACCCCATGTCCAACCTGGACTTCCTGGCGGCCTCACTGGACACGTACCTCCAGAAGTACCTGGAGTTCGCCGCGGTACTTTCGAAGCCACCCAAGATATTCTCGGTCAACTACTTCCTGACCGGGCGCGACGGAAGGTACCTGAACGGCATGCTCGACAAGAAGGTCTGGATGCTCTGGATCGAGGAGCGCGTTCACGATGAGGTGGGCGCCCTAGAGACGCCCACGGGCATGATACCCCTTTACAAGGACTTGAAACGGCTGTTCGAGAGCGCGCTGGATATTGACTACACGGAGGAGCAGTACAAGGAGCAGTTCACTCTGCGCGTACCCCAGCAGCTGGCGAAGCTGGAGCGCATCGAAGCCATATACCGCCAGGAGTGGGGCATTCCCGAGGTGCTGTTCACAATGCTTTATGAGCAGAGGAAGCGCCTCGAGGCGGCAAGGGCGGATCTCGGTGATTACGTAACACCACTGATGCTGGCGCAGCTCTAGAAGGGCGGGCTCCCGTCAGGCCCGGAGCCCGTCGAGCCATTCGACCAGGTAATCCAGGATGCGTGGGTCCCTGCGCAGCCTGTGTGCCCCGCCGCTCAGCAGCAGCAGCTGTTTGGGTTCACCCGCCGCTTGGAAGAGCGTCTCCGCCTGCTCGACCGGCACCGTCTCGTCGTCTTCCCCGTGGATCACCAGGAGGGGCGCGGGACTGACACGGCCTACGTATTCAACGGCATCGTTCTCGAGCAGGTCCCTGTAGAACCAGTCGGCGTCGGGTGGGAAGTCGGGGCTCTTGATTATCCCGGTCGCCCTGGCCAGGTCCAGAAAGTCCGGAACGCCGTCGCGTGTGAGCACGTCCGAGAGCCGTGCCGGCGCGGCGAAAGCGGCTATGCCGTCCACACCGCCGTTCTCCGCCACGTATCTCACGGCAAGCGCGCCACCCGCCGAAAATCCCGCCATGAAGATCCGGTCCAAACGCGAGCGGAACTCGCGGCGCGCGAAAGCCATCACCTCGGCCATGTCGCGGTACCATCCCCCAATATGGAAATCACCGCCCGAACCGCCCGTCCCGCGAAGGTTCACGAAGAGAGCTGCGTAACCGTGCGCGGCCAGCCGGCCGGCTAGAAGAGTGTAGCCGGCGTCGGTCGGGTCGGGAGGCGCCAGGGGGATCCCGTGACAGAGCACTACGAGACCGGCCGGGTTCACCGGGACGAGGAGCTCACCGACGAGCGCGATGCCGTCCGAAACGAGCCTTACCCGTTCCCTCCTGGTGAGCCGCTTGGCCATCTTAGGGCAACCACCCCTGGGGAGCCTCGATGCTCACGGGCTCGTCCTGTTCAGAGAACCTGGCCTCCATGGATATCTCCACGCGGCCGGCGCCCCCGGAACCGATCCCGCTGGTGAAGGACATGGCCGCCTTTTCTATATACATCGAATCCTTGTCTATCCATAGTTCCACCACGGCATTCCTGCTCTCCATGCTCGCCGGGTCCAGGTCCCCGAGCTCGAACGACTGAGATAACTCCACCATGTCCAGGTCGAGCTTCAGATGGTGCCTGCTTCCGGTGTCCTCGATGAGCTCAACGCCGGAAGCCGACTCCAGGTACTTCGAGCCTACAAGCTCCCCCGGTGAAACGCCCTCCAGCATCAGGTCGCCCCGCCGCTCGACCCAGGTGTCGGAACCAGCCTGCTTCACATAAGCCTTGTCGCCCAGGATGATGACTTCCGACCTGCCTTGAGGGCTCCTTATTTTCAGGTGCCACCGATCCGGTTTCTCGTAACTCCCGTCGTAGCTTACCGAGACCGCCCGGCGGTCACCCGGCAACTCGAGGTCGATGTCGCTGTCAAGGGACATCTGCACGGAACTGAGTCGGCCCTGGGCTGCGATAGCCTTCTCCAGCAGCCCGGAGGCGGACGATTCACCGGGCGAGGTGCCGCAACCAATCGTGGCCAATACCGCGGCGAGGAGCACGCTCAGCAGCAAGGCCCTCGCTGAACTCGCTTTTCGGCTCATAAGCGTTCACCCCGGGAGCTGGGCTGTCTCACGCACTCACCAGGTTCGCTCGTCGATCACCTGCCGGCCGGCGAATCGAACTCCAGCTCCCATTTGCCGCAGCGCCCTCCCCAGCACGCCAGTACCTCGCGGCCCGTCTTTATCTTTACTATCTCGCAGTTGTTCGAGCAGCCCGAGCAGTTGAAGGAAGATGTGCTGTATTCGAAATCGGCCAGGGAGAAGCCGCGGAACGAGCTCTCGATCATGTACGGCGTCTCGTCCATCACCAGCAACGCTACGCCAATAGCTCCCATCACGTCATGGTACGGCGGTATGTTTACCTCAACATCCAGCGCGTCCTCGAAAGCCCTCTTCATGCCTATGTTCGCGGCCACGCCGCCCTGAAAAACAACCGGGGACTCCAGCTTCTTTCCCTTAGCGAGGTTGTTCAGGAAGTTTCGCACCAACGAGCGGCACAAGCCCAGCACGATCTCCTCAATGGGATACCCGACCTGCTGCTTGTGGATCATGTCACTCTCGGCGAACACGGAGCAGCGGCCCGCTATCTGGGCTCCCTCACCCGCCTTGAGAGCCAGGTCGCCGAACTCCTCCACCGGGACCCCGAGCCTGGCCGACTGGTGGTCCAGGAAGGAGCCTGTGCCCGCCGCGCAGACGGTGTTCATGGCGAAATCGGTGACGACCCCCGAGCGGAGCAGGATCAGTTTCGAGTCCTGTCCTCCTATCTCGAGGACGGTCCGCACGCCCGGTATTATGTGGGACGCCGCTACCGCGTGTGAGGTTATCTCGTTCTTCACCAGGTCGGCGCCGATGACCACCCCCGTAAGGTACCTGGCGCTCCCCGTAGCGCCCGCCCCGCGAACGCGCGCACCCGAGCCCAGCTCCTCCCCCACCTTGCGGACCCCCTGCTGGACGGCCTTTATCGGCTGGCCCATGGTCCTCAGGTACACCGAGGTGAGCACCGACCCGGCCGAGTCGAGTGCCACGACGTTCGTCGACACCGAGCCGACATCGACACCGAGATAGACGTCCTGCATAATAACCGCCTTTTTCGACTAAGAAAATCGGCCCGCCCTCGGGCGGGCTTCCGGATCCACTGTCGGGTACTGCAAGGAGAACGCGGCGTTCAGCCTTCCGCCAGAAGGTCCTCCTCGGCCAGGTTATCGAACTTCGTGTAGCCGCCTATCCAGGCGAGCCTGAACTGTCCGGTCATCCCGTTCCTGTGCTTGGCCAGGTTCACCTCTGCAATGCCTTTGGACTCGACGTCCCTCGGGTCGTCCATCTCCGGTCGGTAGATGAGTATGACCAGGTCGGCGTTCTGCTCGATGGCGCCGGACTCCCGCAGGTCCTCCATGCTGGGGGTCTTCTTGGCCACTGTGGGTGGCGGGCGCCTAAGCTGCGACACGGCCAGCAGGGGGATCTCCAGCTCCATGGCCATCACTTTCAGATCTCTGGCTATCCTGGAGACCTCCTGCACGCGCCCCTCGCGGAACCCGGGTATGTGCATGAGCTGTATGTAATCGACGATTATGAGTCCGATGTTCTCGCGCGCGATCAACTGCCTTGCCTTGGAACGCATCTCAAGAAGGGTGATGTCCCCGGTGTCATCGACGAAGATAGGCGCGTTGGAGAGTATCCCGGTGCTGGTGACGATGTCCACGAACCTCTCGTCGGAGATCCTCCCTGTCCGGTAATCGCCTGAGTCGATCCTGGCGTGGGTGCACAACAACCTCTCTGAGAGCTCGACCTTGGACATCTCCAAGCTGAACAGCAGGACCCCCACGCCGGAGCTAAGCGCCGCATGCATGGCGATATTGAGGGCGAAGGTGGTCTTTCCCATGCCGGTGCGACCGCCAACCACGATGAGGTTCGACCGCTGCAGGCCGGCGGTCATCCTGTCGAGTCTGGTGAAACCCGTCTCCACCCCGGTTATCTGGCTGCCGCGGGCACGCGCTTCCTCCATGCGGTTGAAACTCTCGACCAAGGGCTCGTTTATACGGGAGAGCCTTCCCCGCCTCATCCTCTTGCCCAGCCCGAAAACGGCCCCCTCGGCCCTGTCGTAAACCTGGCCTGCCTCGTCCGATATGTCGTACCCCAGGTTGACTACGTCGTAACCGACGTCGATAAGGTTTCGCCTGAACGCCATGTCCCTGACTATCTGGGCGTAATGGCGGATGTTGTGGGGGTTGGGGACGGTGTCAACCAGCGAGTATATGTATGCGCGGTCTCCCACTGACTCGAGCTGGCCGCGCCGTTTTAACTCCTCCGCCAGCACCACCGGGTCGGTCGTCTTGCCGGCGGCGTATAGCTCTATGAGCGCCTGGTATATCTTCCTGTGTGAATCCTTGTAGAAGTCATCCGCGATGACGATGTCCTGCGCCTCCGCCACAGCCGCGTGGGAGAGCACCATGGACCCTAGGACCGACTCTTCCGCCTCCAGGTTATTAGGCGGCACACGGTCGAATCCGCCGCTGGGAACAGGCTCAACTACCATCCGATCAACCAGTTTCAGCCGCTAGTGCGAACCCTACTCGCCCTGGGGTTCGCCGGTCTCCTCCACCTCGAGTGACTCCCCGGCCTCTTCAGCAACAGCCTCAGTGGGAGCACCCTCATCGGCTGACTCCCCGCCCTCTTCGGCTACAGCCTCCGAGGGAGCACCCTCATCGGCCGACGACCCGCTGCCTTCGGGTGCGGCGGATGCCTGCACCTCCGTCTCTTCCGAGGCTGGCTCCTCCGTAACAAAGCCCTCGCCCTCGACCTCGAACTCGAGGTCGAGTTCGACGTCGGGGTGCAGCTTCACCAGAGCGTGGTGCGGCCCGACCGACCTCACGCGGTCGTCTATCACTATCTTGTGCCGGTCTATCTCTTCACCGGTCAGCTCTTCAACGGCGCTTGCCAGCTGGCGGTTGGTGATGGAGCCGAAGAGCTTGCCGCTGGCGCTGCAGCGCGCCTTTATGACCACCTTCCTGGCGGTGATGCGCTCCGCGACGGCCTCAACCTGCTCACGCTGCCTGGCAGCCTTGACCTCAAGGACCTTCTTCTGCTCTTCTATCTCTTTCATGCGACCACGGGTGACACCCACGGCGAGCCCGCGGGGGATAAGGTAGTTCCGGGCGAATCCGCCCGCCACGTTCACCACCTCGCCCATGCGGCCGACTCTGTCGATGTTCTGTTTCAGGAGGACTTTCAATTCGTCACCATCCAGGAATAGTGGGAAGTTACTTGCGCGGATAAGGCAGGAGCGCGACCTCGCGCGCGTTCTTTACAGCCTTGCCCAGCTCGGCCTGGTGCTGCGCGCAGGTGCCCGTGACCCGCCTCGGCCTTATCTTGCCCCTCTCGGAGAGGAAACGGCGAAGCGTGCTCACGTCCTTGTAGTCGATATAGTCGACCTTCTCCTTGCAGAAGTAGCAGTACTTCTTCTTCTGCCGTCTCGGGTATGCCGATGATTTCTTGTCGCTGGCTATGGTTAAAACACCCCTTTTCTCGTGCTACCAGGGATAATCTTCTCCGCCCTCGATGGGCGGTATATCTATCTCGGCGTAATCGCCGGCGGGAGGGCCACCCGGGGCAGACTCGGTTCCCCGAGGCAGGAACTGAACGTTCTGCGCGGCGACTTCGACCACCGACCTCTTCTGACCGTCTTCGGTCTGCCAGCTCCTGTATCGCAGGCGACCGTCGATCGCCACCCCACTGCCCTTCTTCAGGTACTGGTGCGTCGTCTCAGCCTGCCTGTCAAACACCACTACGGTGAAGAAGTCGACGCCCTCCACCCGCTCGCCCTGCTCGTTCGTGTACGGCATGCGGTTTACGGCGATCCCGAAGGTCGCCACGGGCTTGCCCGCGGGTGTGAACCGGAGTTCGGGATCCCTGGTCAGGTTACCCACCAGCACGACCCTGTTCAGACTGGCCATGTCACTTGCCTCCCCTGACGAAGGTCTTGACGCGGAGGACCTCGTCCTTGATCGAGGCCACCCTTTCAAGCTCCTTTATCGCGGCCGCCTCCGAATCGTGGCTCAATACGGCATAGCGGCCGCTCTCCAGGTGCTTTATGGGGTATTCGAGACGCCTCAGACCCCAGACATCGACGCCGTTGACGCTGCCCCCCTCTTTGACAATGAGTGCTGAAAGCTCGTCCACGAGCGCCCTGAACTGGTCGTCGTCCAGATCTGGGCTGCCGATCAACATGGTCTCGTACTTGCGCAATACATCCTCCGTGATTTTTCGATATACAGGTCAGAAACCCGGCCAGAGTAAAGGCATTATAGCACACCGCCGGTACTCCGATTTCATGCAATATCCGGACGCGGAGCACGGTACCGGCGGCCCCCGCCCGTCGCGCGCCCGGTCCGGTTAGCCGCACCGCGCCTGCCTATGATAAAGTTTGAAGCGGCCGAGCACAAGGAACGCGGGGATATTGCTCCCATCCCGTTCCCCATCGTACGTTCGCAGGGAGGTCGTCTTGGAGCTGATCAACTTCATGGAGGATGTGGTCTCCTCCTACGTGGACGAGGTCATTGAGAGCGATGGGGGGTTCTGCGGCTGCCCCCGCTGCCGGCTGGACGTCATAGCGATAGCGCTCAACGACGTGAAACCGAAGTACGTGGTCACCACCAAGGGTTACGCCTACGCCCGTATGGGGGAGCTCCAGGCCCAGTTCAGAACCGACACCATAGTGGCCGTCACCAAGGCCATCAACGTGGTAAGAGAGAACCCGCGACACTAAGCCTCTACCGAAGGCTCGGGACGTTCACACCCAGAAACTGAACGACGATACCACCTCGTGAACCGCGGCATCTATCGCAGCTTCGGCTCGCAGAAAGATCCTGTCGAGTCCGGCCTCGTTATCCTCTGTCTCGTCCTCTTCGCGCTCCTCAACTTCCTCCGGCTCTGGCGCGGGTTTTGGAGATGGTCCAGGCTGCGGTGTGGGCCCCGTTGTCGTATCCGGAGCTGGTTCAGGGGACGGCTGGGGAGCCGGAGTCGGCCCGGTGACAGTATCAGGCGGCGCCGGAGATGGCTCGGGGGCGGGAGTAGGGCTGGTGACTGTATCCGGCTGGGTCGCCGGTTCGGACGGTGACGGTTGCTGGGGGCTTGCGGAGGTCACCGAGTCAGCGGTATCAGCGCCCGGCGTGGAACCGGTCGCACTCGTCACGGCGTCGGGGTTTCCAGCTTCGCCCGGAGCGGAGTTCGCGGTCGCGCTGGTCGCTCCGTCAACTTTCGGAGCTGAATCGGGCGAAGCCCCCGACTGTGAATCGACCCCGTTCGTACCAGAACCGGGGTTCTCGCCGCGGTGGATCAGAATGAGAGACAGGTTTAGCACCGCCAGCAGCATTACAGCTATGAGAATATAGACCGCTCGGTTTTGTTTCATCTCGATCCCCGTAGTCAGATATTTTTTTATTATCTTCACACAGATGCCGAGGCCAAACATTGACAGCTGTCAATGAAGGCTCGGCGGAACGAAATTGGATAGTCGATATTCGGCGGTTCAAGGGTAATGAACCACGTCGTCGAAAAATACGTGGTCATTCAACATCGAACAGTAAAGCACTATTATTAGCGCTATGAACAAGGATCAAGCAAGCTCGGCCGTCATCTACTACTCGGACACGTGCCCGGACTGCGCACGCGCTAAGAAGCAGTTCCAGGAATGGGGCGTCGCCTTCGAGGGCAGGAACATAGAGGAAAAAGAACACGCCCTCAGCATGTACGATGAGTACCACAGCACCATCGTACCGACCCTGGTCATAGGCGGGGAGGTCTTCCTGGGGTTCGCGCGCAACTTCCGGGAGATCCAGGGGGCTCTCACGAGCGCCGGTCTCCTCGGCGAGGCGTCCGCCGCGGACGCCGAAGAGAACGGCGGGGATAGTGATGGGGAACCACCACCCGACGACTCCCCGAAGGTGGACCCGGTGTGCGGAATGGAGGTCGTACCGTCGCAGGCGGCGGCGGAGGCCGTGCACGATGGTGAGACTTACTACTTCTGCAGCACCTCCTGCCGGGACAAGTTCGTCGCCGACCCTGAGAAGTATCTCGCCCCCGAGACAACGCCGGAGCCCATGGAGGAGCCGGCCGCCGGGGAAACGGGCGCGCCGGGGCGGCTTCATATCCCGGTCAGCGGGATGTCCTGCGCTTCGTGCGTGGAGAAGATCGAGAAGGGACTGGCCCATCTTGAGGGAGTCGACTCGGCGGCCGCCAACTTCGCCACCGGGTCGGTCGAGGTATCTTACGATCCCCGACGTATCAGCCCCGCTCGCGTTACAGACGAGATCCGGTCCCTCGGCTATAAACCTTTGCTAGCCAGCGCAATATTCCCGGTAGAAGGCATGACATGCGCCTCGTGCGTTAACAAGGTCGAGACCGCCCTTAGGGGCATCGAAGGTGTTGCGGAGGCCAACGTCAACTTCGCGACCGGAGCCGCGCAGGTGCTGTACGACCCGGCGCAGGCCTCCGTGTCCGACTTCAAGCGCGCGGTCTCCGAAGCGGGAGACTATAAGGTCACAGAGGTCGTCGAAGGAGAAGACCTCCAGCAGGCCCGGGCCAGGGCCCAGCGTGAGTACGTGTCGGAACTGCTGGGCAAGTTCATCAGCGCCGCGGTGCTCTCGGTCATCATAATGGTGCTCAGCATGGGTGAGAACCTCAGTCCTATCAAGTCGATAGACATGCAGACCCGCTACTACATGCTGATGATGCTTACCATACCGGTCATGTTCTGGTCCGGAGCCCCTTTCCTGAAGGGAGCCTGGTCCGCCTTGAAGCACAGGACGGCCGATATGAATACCCTGGTCGCGGTGGGAACGCTCTCGGCGTTCATCTACAGCGCCGTGGTGACCATCACCCCGGAGACGTTCACCGGCATCGAAGGTGGGATGAACGGGATGCCCGCCGTCTACTACGACTCCGCGGCGATGATAATCACACTCATCCTGCTGGGAAGGCTCCTGGAGGCGCGGGCTAAGGGGCGCGCGTCCGGCGCAATAGAGCAGCTCCTCGGCCTGCAGGCAAAGGTGGCACACATATTTAGGGACGGCAGCGAGGTCGACATCCCCTTGAGCGAGGTGGTCGCGGGGGACATCCTCGCGGTGCGCCCCGGAGAGACCATACCGGTAGACGGGGAGGTGCTCGATGGCTCTTCCGCCGTCAACGAGTCGATGCTCTCGGGGGAGAGCCTTCCCGTGGACAAGCAGCCCGGGGACCAGGTGGTCGGCTCCACCGTAAACCTCACCGGCTCGCTCCGCTTCCGCGCGACCAGGGTCGGAAAGGACACGGTGCTCTCTCAGATAGTCAGGCTGGTGGAGGAAGCACAGGGGCGCAAGGCGCCCATCCAGCGCCTGGCGGACAGAGTGTCCGGCGTCTTCGTTCCGGTGGTCATCGGCATCGCCGTCGTGACCTTCGCCTTCTGGATAGCCCTGGGGCCCGACCCGCGTTTGACCTACGCCCTGCTCGCGTTCGTATCGGTCCTGATCATCG
>JAGUWJ010000003.1 GCA_020062425.1 Actinomycetota bacterium | reverse complement strand
TGGCCCCGGCGGCGATAATGGTGCTGCTCCTGCTGGTGCTGACCGGAGCGGCGTTCGGGGGCAGCCTGGTGAAAGGCCTGACCGCCTCGGGCGGGGGCAAGTTCCAGGGAGGCTACTGGGGGACGAACTCCGGCTGGGGCGTGGTGGGGCTGTTCCTGGACAACGCCTGGGGCCTGTTCATCTTCGCCCCGTTCTACCTGCTGTTCGTTCCGGGGCTGTTCCTCCATTCATCCAGGCTTGAATGGGAGCGATGGTGGGCGTTCTTCCCGGTCTGCATCGGACTGCACGTACTTCTCCTGGGGGTCTTCCAGTCCTGGAACGGGGGCGCCTCCCCCGTGCCGCGCTACCTGGTGCCGCTCGCCCCGCTCTTCCTCGTTTGCATAGCCGTCTTCCTGGACCGCGTGCGCAGCGTGGCGGCGCGGGCGGCGGCGGTCCTGCTCGCCGGCCTGCAGATCGTCACAACGGTGTGGGCGTTCAGGTTCTTCATCGGGGTCTACGGGATGGAGAAGTCAAAGAACATCTTCCTCGCCCATTTCCTTGGGGACGGCGGGGTCAAGGGATTCCTGCTGTCCATCTTTCCCGTCTTTCACCCCACGGGGTGGAAAGACGTCGCCATAGCGGTGGCCTGGATAGTCGTTCTGGCGTCGGTTGCAGTAGCCTCGAGACGGTACTACATGCGCCACGGCGGCGGCACTCTCTCACCCCTGGTGGACATAAGTCCGTTCGTCCGTGTCGAGGTGTAGTAAAAGGCGATCCCGGAGAGACGCTCACCGCCCGCTCGGAAAAAGCCTGGAGACGGCACGGCAGGCGACCCCCATGGCCAGGAACACCGGCATGAGGGCCAGGAATGCGGCCGCCTGCACCCTTTTCCAGAACAGGTGCCTCTCGTCGCGGTTCAACCCACCGTAAGCGCGGGCATCCGCGAGGAACCTGGCGGTACCCCTTACGGCCACGCGGGCGAGATGAAACGCCGGGGCCATCAGCCTCTCCCCTTCCACGCCACGGCCAGGAACTCGTTCCCGTGCCCGGTGTCCCGGATAGCTGCGTCCGCCGTCTCGAGAAGGCTCCGCGCCGCGGCGAACAGCCCCGGCTTCGGCAGCACGGCCGCGAAGAAGCCCGGGAACGACTCATCGAAGAGGAGCGTATAGAGGGCGTGCGCATAGAAGGTCTCGACCCTTTCCGCGCCGGCTTCGATGAGCAGGCCGGAGAGTTCAGCCGGCTCGAGGAAGTTCTCGCGCACGTGCCCGGCCTGGTCGTCCACGCCCAGGCCGTATTTCCCTCGCGAGGCAAGGCGCTGCCACCAGTGCCAGGTCCAGCGGTCGCACCTCCGGGTGGTGTAGATGAGGAGCCTGCCGCCAGGTTTCAGCACCCTTGTCATTTCGGAGACCATCCTCTCCGGTTCCGTCACGTGCTCGATGACCCCGTAGCTCATTGCGATGTCGAAGGTCCCCTCCCTGAAAGGCAGGTTCTGCGCGTCGGCGGAGAAGAACTCGGCGTAACCGCCTGCCGAGGCCGCCGCGCACTCCACGGCGGAGAGGCTGAAGTCCACACCCACGCCCCTCGTCCCGTACACCTCGCTCATGACCGCCAGCATTATCCCCGTGCTGCACCCCACGTCCAGCACCATCTCGCCCGGGCGCGGCTGGATATGGTCCGTTATCTCCCGGCAGGTCGCGCCGAGCCAGCTGGGCATAAGAGGTCCACGCTCCCTCGCCACCTTCACCGAGTAGGCCATGTGCGCGCGGACAGATTCAGGTGTTGCGTAATCCGGCATGTGCTGGGACTCGACACGGCCGTCGTATATGTCCATCTGCCAGCGGGAGAACTCCTCCAGGGTGCCGGGGTCCACGAAGTCGAGGAATCCTCGCGCCCCGCTGTACGCCGCGCCGCAGGACGCGCATCCCGCGTCCGAACCCGGCCCCGGGTCATCGAGAGGAGACCTGCACCTCGGGCATTCGAGATAATCCATGCGCAGATGATATACGCGCGGCCAATGCCTCACAAGTGGCTCGGGGTGTTCATCCGCGAGCTGTCCTCGCCTCAAGGCACAAATCGCTATCGGTGGTCGAGGCCTGCGGAGGCTTCGCGGATGAACACCCCTTTGCCACACCCGAAACACCCCGATCCAACCAGCGAAGTTCCTTGTCAAACCGCCGGCATCAATATGATAATACGGGCGGCCGAAGAGGACAGGCGCCCCGTACAGTGCGACTGAAAGGCAGGATATGGATTTCTTCAAGGGGAAGACCGCGATAGTCACAGGGGCCGGTTCGGGGATAGGGCGGGCGCTCGCTCTCGCGCTCGCCGACGCGGGGTGCAGGCTCGCGGTGACCGACATCAGGCCCGAGCGGGTGGATGCTGTGGTGGAGGAACTCACCCGCAAGGGCGTTGAGGCCGCGGGCTACTTGGTGGACCATTCCAGGCTGGAGGACGTGCAGGAGTTCGCGAAGAAGTTCTTCGAGCGCTGGGGACGGGTGGACATCCTCTGCCAGAACGCCGGGGTAGGGATAGGCGCCAGGTTCCTGGAGACCTCCCTCGAGGAGTGGAAATGGGTAATTGACATCAACCTCTGGGGTACCATCTACATGCTCGTCGAGTTCGTCCCCAGGATGGTAGAGCAGGGGGGTGGCTCCATCCTCCTCACTTCCAGCGATGCGGGACTGGTCGCGCTGCCCTTCTCCACAGCTTACAACGCAACGAAATTCGGCGTTACGGCCATCGGTGAGACGATGCGTCAGGAACTGGCCGAGCACGACGTCAGGGTCAGTCTCCTCTGCCCCGGCGATATCAATACGCGGGTGCTCAAGGACGGGAAGCTGCACATCTACGACAGGACAGGCAGGAGTGCCAGGCCGGAGCTCGAGAAATACTACGAGGAGAAGGGAGCGGACCCCTCGGTAGTCGCGGAGGCCGCCTTGAAGGGGCTCCAGCGCGACAAAGCGATAATACTGGTGCCGTGGGTACATCACGGGCCTCTATACCTGCTCCACCGCATCTCGCCCCAGGCCTACCACGCGGTGATGGGGTTCGCCCTCCAGCACGGGATCGCCCACAAGATGATGAACATCCGCCGTTGACCACACGCGGGCAGGTCAAAGCCGGGACCGGGGAGAGTGACACAATGAAGGTCAAAGAGTTCGAAGGGAAGAACGTGTACATCGTCGGCGGATCGAGCGGTATCGGACTCTCCACCGCCGAGCTCCTATCCTCACGAGGCTCGAACGTCCTCATCTTCGCGCGGAGAAAAGATCGCCTGGAGAGCGCGCTCGAGCGCATGGAAGGCAGGCGCAAGAGCGGGGTACAGCGGTTGGAGTACGCGCAGCTCGACGTCACCCGCCACGATGAGGTGGAGAAGGTGATGGGTGAAGCGGTGCGCGACTTCGGCCCCCCGGACATCCTCATCAACTCGGCCGGTAGGGCCCTCCCCGATTACTTCGAGAACATAAGCTTCGAGCAGTTCGACGAGAGCATGAAGCTGCACGCCTACGGGTGCTGGTCAACCATCAAGGCCTTGTTGCCTTACCTCGAGGAGCGGCACGGGTACATAGTCAACGTGAGCTCGGTGGTGGGTTTCCTGGGGACGTTCGGTTACACCGATTACTCCGCCAGCAAGTTCGCCGTCATGGGTCTCACGGAATCCCTCCGGGGCGAGCTCAAGCCCCGGAAGGTGGGCATCTCCATCCTCTGCCCGCCGGACACCGACACGCCGGGCTTCGAGATGGAGAACAGGAACAAGCCCCCGGAGACAGCCGCGCTGGGCGAGAGCGCCGGGCTGTTGCAGCCCGAGGAGGTCGCCGGCGCCCTCATCAGAGGGATGGAAAAGGGCAGGTTCTTCATCGGGCCCGGCTCGGTGCGCATGATCTACCTCGCCAAGCGGTTTATCCCCTGGCTGGTGAACCTGGTGATGGACATGGAGGTCCGCAAGGTCCAGAAGAAGGCGTGACCGCCGGAGGCTCAATCCGTCCGCCCGGGCTCTAAAGCCCGGTGTACCCCTCGGCGAAGTACCAGGTGGTGGCGGCCCGGCCCACACCGGCCGCGTCGTGGCCTCCGGCCCATGCGCCGTTATAGGAGAAGTACATCGCCCGCTCGGCGATGACGGGGGTCCCTCCCGCGCTCTCGACCAGGGTGGAGACCTCTGCGTCCTCGAACCCCGGCTGCTCGTCCACGTGGATGGTGAACCGCGAGCGCGCTTTCAGGGTGTCGGTCCTGGTGGACCTGTGGCCGTCGCTGCGCAGGAAAGTGGTGGTCACGGTCACGGGTTTCTTACCGGGGTTCATCATCAGCACCCAGGTGTCGAAGGAGCCTCCTGTGTACCCTTCCGCCAGGTACCACGTACCAGAGGGCTCGCTGACACCGGCCGAGTCGTGTCCGCCGTCCCGGCCGCCTGAGTCGAAGTACATGGCGCGTTCCGCGATGACGCCGGTGTCGCTGGTGACCTCGGTCGACACCTCGGCCGCCTCGAACCCGGGGACGTCGTCAATCTTCACAGTCTTCCTGCTCCGAGGCGCGAGGGTGAACCCTACGTCCTTCTGGTGGCCGTCGCTGCGCAGGAAAGATACGTTCACGTCGGCCGGCGCAGCGCCGGGGTTCTGGACCAGCACGTACGTGTCATAGCGCCCCGCGGTGTAGCCCTCGGCCAGGAACCACTGCCTGCCCGCCTCGCTGATACCCACCGCGTTATGCCCGCCCACCATCCCGTTGTAGTCGTAGTACATCGAGCGTTCGCAGATGACATCGCCGCTCGCATGCACCTCCGTCGATACGGAGGCGTGCTCAAGGCCGGGAACGTTCTTGAGGTTGAGGGTGAACCTGCTCTTCGCTCCCACCTCGAACGAAGCTTCCACCGGTGAGGCGCCCTCCCTCATGAAGGTCATGTCCACGCGCACGGGGGTTCCGCCGGGGTTCTGAACCAGCACGTACTCGTCGAAGTGGTCCGCGGTGTATCCCTCGGCCAGGTACCAGGTGCGGGACGGCTCGGGCGCTCCGGCCGAATCGGTGCCGCCCTTCCACCTGCCCTGGAAGTCGAAGTACATGGCGCGTTCGCAGATGACAGGTACGCTGGAGGCGACTTTCGCGCTCACCCCGCACCCGGACATATACTTGTTCACGAAGATGGTCGAACGGGAGCCGGGGGCCACGGTCCACTCTATCACCCTCACCTCAGCCTTCTCGTTCATGAGCTCGACCTTCACGAAGGCGGTGTCCCTCCCCGGGTTCATCAGCAGGATGTACTCGTGGAAGTTCGCACGCGGCGGCGGGGGCGGCGGCTCGTACCCGGTAAGTATTGCCCCGCGCTTTGGGGCGTCTCGCCGGAACTGCGGCCAGGGCACAGCCTCTATCTTCTCCGAGCTCGCCCTCCTCTTCGATCCGCAGTCGAAGACGTAGAAGCTGCCGCCCCCCGAGTCTCCCCCGGTCCCCACCGCGACCTCGACGCGCCCGTCGCGGTCGAAGTCGCCCACGGCGGGGCTCGATATCACGAAATTGTCCAGGACCTGATTCCAGACACAGTTGCCGCCCGCGTCCCAGGCCCCGATGGCCTGACCTGAGCCTATGATGACCTCGGGACGTCCGTCGGATGTCACATCGCCCATGGCGGGACAGCCCAGGTTGGGGCCGCCGAACGCCGGAATGTCCCACATCGCGGCCCCGCTGCCCTTTATTAGCATGAGGCGGTCGGCGCCGATACCGCGCACCGGGTTGCATGCGATGGCCACCTCTTTGACGCCGTCGCCGTCTACGTCACCCACCGCCGGCGAGGAGAACGTCGAACCCTGCGCCGCGACCGGCCATCCAGGGCACATCGCGCCGTTGTGGTCGAAAGCGTACACGACATGACCCTCGGTGGAGAGGCGCCCTGTGGCCTTATAGTAATGCCCGGTTCCCACCACTATCTCGAAGAAGCCGTCGTTGTCGATGTCCGCGCAGGCCGGGGAGGACCAGATGACCTCCGGCGTGACCACGGGGAAGCCGGGGCACACGCTGGCGTCCTGGTTGAAAGCCCAGAGCAACCCTCCGGCCGGGTAAGGCCAGCCGCTGCCGCCCGTGGAGTCCCCACCTACGACGACCTCCTTCAACCCGTCGCGGTCGATATCGGCGAGCGCGGGTGACGACCATACAGTGTCCTTGCTGTCGAAAGGCCACCCCGGCAGCAGTCCCCCGGTGTAGCTCCATGCGTAGACGTAGTGCCCCCATGAACCGGTCACGATGTCGACTGCGCCGTCGGCGTTGATATCACCGATGGCCGGCGAGCCGTAGACCCCGACGAACCCGCCGCTGGCGGCGGTCTGCTTGGGCCAGCCCCACTGGGTGAGGACGTTGCCGTTGGCCCCCAGGCCCCACACCACTCCGTTCATGTCCCCGAAGAAGACCTCCTTATCCCCGTTTCCGTCCACGTCGAAGCAGGCGGGGGCTCCCTGTATCTTGGCCCCGCAGTTGAAGGCCCACTTGACCTGGGCGGCGGGGGTGAAACAGTAGAGTTGCCCGTTGTGGTTGCCGATCAGGAGCTCGTCGGTCCCGTCGTTGTCGAGGTCGGCGGCCGTCACCTTGGCGTCGTAGAATGTTGAACCGACTTCAGCCACACCCTTGACCGGCCTGGTCATCCTGGCGGAGGCCGCCCCGGCAGGAACCCAGAACATCATCGTCACCATGGAAGCGACCATCAGCACTGCCCACGCAGCCCGGGATCTACGGTCACGAAAAGATATCAACAGTGTCTCCAATCTGATCTTGCGCGGTCCGGCAACCGCCCTCGAACCCGGGCCGCGCCGCCCCTTCCCTAGTGGTATCGGAGAATCCCCGTGAGGTACTTAACACGGCAAAGGCTCCGGGGGCAGCGCCTCGAGGAAATCACCCGAAGAAGCTATCGGATCGTCACGCAACGGTAGCATCGCTGACGCGGGGATGGGGAGGCCCCTCGGAGATTCAACCGGCTTTAAGCGGCTCCCACCAGGCTCTGTTATCGACGTACCAGCGAACCGTTTCCTCCAGCATGGCCTCGAAATCCGTCCTGGGGCTGTAGCCCAGCGCGGCCAGCCTGGAGAACTCCAGCGAGTACCGGCGGTCGTGCCCGGGGCGGTCCTCTACGGGGCGGATGAGCGATTCGGGCTTGCCGAGGGCGTTGAGGATGGCCCTGGTTATCTCGATGTTGGTCCTCTCCTGGCCGCCGCCGATGTTGTATATCTCGCCGGGCTCACCTTGCGCGAGCACCAGGTCGATCGCCGCGCAGTTATCGGTCACGAAAAGCCAGTCACGCACGTTCAGGCCGTCACCGTAGAGAGGCACCTCGATATCATCCATGGCGTTTGTTATGAAGAGCGGGATGAGCTTCTCGGGATACTGGTACGGGCCGAAGTTGTTGCTCGAGCGCGTGATGAGCACAGGAAGGCCGTAGGTCTTGTTGTACGAGCGCACCAGCATGTCCCCCCCGGCCTTGCTGGCCGAGTACGGGCTGTTGGGCGCGAGTGGGGACCCCTCCGTGAACGAGCCGTCCTCGATGCTCCCGTACACCTCGTCGGTGGACACCTGCAGGAACCGCCTGACGCTCCGCTTCCTGCACGCTTCCAGCAGGTTGAAAGTGCCGAAGACGTCGGTCTGTATGAACTCCGCAGGCCCGGTTATGGAACGGTCCACGTGGCTCTCCGCGGCGAAGTTCAGCACAGCGTCGAAGCCCTCTGAGATCAGTCTGTCGACCAGCGCGGCGTCGCAGATGTCGCCGTGGACGAAGGTGTAGTCGTAGGCCCCCTCGACGTCCCGGAGGTTCTCCGGGTTGCCGGCATAGGTGAGCTTGTCAAGGTTGCATATGGATATCCCGGGGTGGGACTGGAACATGTAGCGAATGAAGTTCGAGCCTATGAACCCGCTCCCGCCTGTTACCAGCAGTCTCACGTGACCTCCACTCTACCCCATCTTGATGGACCAGTCGTACGGTATCTTATCGGTGTCGAACGGGAGCCTGTGCTCGTCGGGATCATCGTAGTCGTAGAGCTCCGTGGAGATGTTCATCACGAACGCTTCCTCGTCGCTGATGCACTTCCAGCCGTGGTAGACCCCGCGGGGGATGTGCACCAGCACCGTATGGTGCTCACCCAGGAAGAGTTCCATTATCTCCTGCCGGGTCGGGGATCCGTCCCGGTCGTCGAAGAGCACCAGCTTGATCATCCCCCTGACGCAGACCACGTTGTCGTCCTGCTCAAGGTGCATATGCCACCCTTTTACGACGCCCGGGTAGATAGTGGTGATGTAGGCCTGGCCGAACTTCTCGAACACCTCGTCATCGCTTCGGAGCATCTCCATCACGTGACCGCGCTCGTCGGGGACCACCCTCAAGTTCTTTACCGCAACACCCTCGATCATTTCAGACCTCTCCTGCCTTTGCCTCTTTCATAGTATCCCCACCCGGCTGTTGTCCCCCAGCATGAACCGGTAGGCTGCCGGCTTGAGCGGGGAGCGCCCCACCTCCACGTTCTGGCCGATGAGGCTGTCCTCCACGCGGCCCGGGATATCGGTGACAGTGCTGTTCTCGAGGATTATGCTGTGTTCTATCTCGGAGTCGGTCACGGTGACGCCGAAATATATGGAGGTGTAGGGGCCGATGAAAGAGTTTATTATCCTGGTCCCCTCGCCGATTATGGCCGGGCCGCGAACCGAGCTGTTGATTATCTCCGCGCCCTTTTCCACCACAACCATGCCGCTGGTCTCTGACTCGCCGTCGACATGGCCTTCGACGCGGGGCTCCAGCGTCTCGAGCATAATGCGGTTGGCCTCCAGCATGTCATCCAAGCGTCCGGTGTCCTTCCACCAGCCGTCGATGACGTGCGGGTCGACGGTGAACCCCTTGTCTATCAGCCACTGTATGGCGTCGGTTATCTCGAGCTCGCCCCGACTGGACGGTTTGATGGCTCTCGCCGCGTCCATGATGTTGTTGTCGAACATGTAGACGCCCACCAGGGCCAGGTCGCTCGCCGGGCGCTCGGGCTTCTCCACCAGGCGCTTGACTCGCCCTCCCTCCAGCTCGGCCACGCCGAAGCGCTGCGGCTCCTTCACGCGGGCCAGCAGTATCTGGCTGTTGGGCTTATTGTTCCTGAACTCGTCGACCAGGCCCTTTATGCCGTCCTTGATGAGGTTGTCGCCCAGGTACATCACGAACTGGTCGTCACCCAGGAACTCCTCCGACACCATGACCGCGTGAGCGAGCCCGAGCGGCTGCTCCTGGTAGATGTAGCTGACCTGGAGTCCCCAGGGGGAGCCGTCACCGACGGCCTGCTTTATCTCAACCGATGTGTCCCCCACCACGATGCCGACCTCGTCGACGCCCGCTTCCTTGATGGCCTCCAGGCCGTAGAAGAGGACGGGCTTGTTGGCGATGGGGACCAGCTGCTTGGCCAGGGTATGGGTTATCGGCCGGAGGCGCGTCCCTGCGCCCCCGCAGAGCACGAGTGCTTTCATGTCGTTTCTCCTTTGGGGAGTGCTGAACAGACCAAAGAATGTTAACACCTGGCGGCGGACCACCTCAAGCGAAGCGCGCGTGCACCCGCCCTTTGCGGTGGGGAAACCGGGTCGTCACTGCTGGAGCACCCCCGAGACCGTGGTAAGCTCGAATCCCATGGTCCGCAGGTTATAGACCACCTCTATCAGGGCCGAGCGCGTGAAACCGCCCAGCGTGTGCATCAGCACGATGTCACCGTTTCGAGTGTTAACCGTGACGCGGTCGCGGATGAGCTGCTGTGTGGTCGACGGATGCCAGTCGAGAGTGTCGGTACTCCACATCACCACCGAGTAACCCAGTGACGCGACAACCTGCCGGACCCGCGCGTCTATGCTCCCGTAAGGCGGCCTGAAGTACGCGGCCGGCCGGCCTCCGCCGATATCCCGGATGGCCTCTTCGGTCCTCTTTATCTCGCTCACCATCTCCTCTTCCGTGAGCCCGGTGAAAGCGGGATGGCTGAAGGAGTGGTTCGCGATCTCGAAGCCTCGCCTCACCGCTTCGCGGAGGAGCTCCGGGTTTTTCTCGCACCAGGCGCCGCAGACGAAGAAAGTCGCCGGGGCCCTCAACCTGGTGAGTTCATCGATTATCGCCTTGGCCTCGTCGGCTTCCGACACTTCGCTGGTGTCGAAGGTGAGCGCAGCCCTCCTCCGTTCCCTATCTCCATGGTGATGAACCGCGACCTCCCGCGGTCCGTCCGCCCCGGGCGGCATGGGCAGGAGCACCACACCGGAATCGGGGGTGAACGCCAGGCTTCCTGGCGGGACGCTGTAGCCCTTCAGGTGCCCGCTGTCGCGGAGCACGTCGAGCGCCGTCCACCTGGCAGGCATGACATCGCGCACGCGGGGGACGTGGTAGTCGAGCCCTCGGACTACGACCTCGG